>CAYFXN010000048.1:11827-13555 GCA_964347065.1 uncultured bacterium
CGATCAGCCGCACGGTAGGCGGCAAGCGGTTCATGACCGAACTCCATCGGGAACTTCCCGTAGAACGGAACCTGCTGGGGAATGTGATACAGTCACTGACGATTTGGGTAGGGAATGGGTGGTGGAAATCATCCCTGACGCAGATGGCAACTTTCCGGCTGTAGGAGATTACGCTCCACCATTCGAATTCATAACCCCACCCCCATGTACTGATAAACGAGGCAACCCCGTTGAGTGTGTCGGATTCGCTTACTTAGTAACAGGGGATGGCACATTGTCCCAGTTCAACATACTTGTTCCTGGTGAAATCTTTTGTAACATCGAAGTGGTAGCGGGAGATAGAGGTGTGAAACGGCGGACTGAAGAACCCACTACCGGGTTTGGAGCTGGAGATTCTGTTGATACGATAACCTGGGATTCCGCAAAGCAAGATCCAGAAAATCGCGCAATATTTACCGTTAAAACAACAATAGCTACAGCCGCATTGAGTCGTTTCGAACTGAAGACGGATGCCGGAAACCCTCGCGGGGACATACTGACGCCGGCCTGCTGCGCAGAAACCAATGTGGATACGCTGAATCTTTACTCAATAAGAGGAGTTGTAGAAGAATCTGGTTGTACGATAAAGCAAATAGATGTAGCGGTGAATTATGACCGATGCTCCGGCGTTCCTGGCATACCTGAAGTTGTATCTGGTCCGGCATATAATGTCGTTCAAGTCGCCACCGCAGCCTGTGAGGGTGATGCAGGAGGGCCTGACTTGAAAACTTGCCGCACGATTAATCTATCGGGTAATCGTTCATGGGGTTCGTTCAACGCCTGTGTCGATGGTTTTAATTACAATTTTTTCGTTTGGGGAGGTCTTACCTACCGAATCGCGACCTCGAATCCCTGCTATGATACGTGTGACGGTTGGCCATTCGATTTGCAGACCAATAACATAGGTCCCTGTATAAAGGAGAAGGCATTTAACAATGGCCAATATAGGTTTATATTTAACGAGACCTGCTCAAAGCTTCTACAGTTATGTGTAGAAGGCGATTGTGGTGAACCATTATTATTAACGGACTTCCCACTTTGGATATGTTCGAACAGCGATCTTAATGCGGGGCAGGGTAATCGTTGGGGACCTAGTGACTGTGAGATAGCCGCAAGGATAACTGACTTCGACACGCAATTCGGAGGCGTATTGAATACTCCTGGATGTGCTGGCTGGGGGATTTATAGGAGGTGCCGTTAACGTATTTTGGCTTTGGCAGGGCCGAAAATGGCCCTGCCACCTTCAAATCGTCCTTCCATAGTTGAATCTGAGAGTGCGTGGGCTGTCTTTTCGGAGGATGGGGTGGCTGGCAAAGAGGGAAGAGTGAGGTATGTTACCCCTCACGTCCTGAAAGCGCTCATTCTGGGCCTTGTCGTTGGTATTGTGGGTATTGCTGTGAGCCCTCTCCCCCTCACCCTTGGAATCGAGGAAAACGCCGGCCTCGGCCTTCTTTTCAAACTCAGGGGAGCGGTTCAGCCTCCGTCCGACGCCATCGTCATCAGTATAGACAAGGAGTCCTCCGAGGTGCTCGGCCTTCCCGACAACCCCGACAAGTGGCCCCGCTCTATCCACGCTCGGTTGACGGAGATCCTGGAAAGGGAAGGAGCCCGGGTCATCGCCTTCGACGTCCATTACATTGACCCCCGCTCTCCCGTAGACGACAACGCCTTTGCAGGTGCCATGCAAAA
>CAYFXN010000049.1:0-13446 GCA_964347065.1 uncultured bacterium
CAATGTTTGCTCCGATCCTTTTATTCTTTTTTTCTCCGCGGGGGAAAAAAAACTTGATTTTTTCTCCGACAATGGATAAAAATAGATTTATTAGCACTCACCTTAAATGAGTGCTAATAAGCAGGTCAATCAAGCCTGAACCGATAATTAAAAAAGGGAGGTGCGTATGAAATTACGACCGCTGCAGGACAGAGTTATTGTGAAAAGGGTGGAAGAGGAAGAGAAGACGAAAGGGGGAATCATCATCCCCGATTCGGCGAAGGAAAAGCCCCAGGAGGGGAAAGTTATCGCTGTGGGAAAGGGCCGGGTTCTCGAGGACGGGTCGCAACGGGCCCTCGATGTGAAAGCAGGGGATAAGATTCTCTTCAGCAAGTATGCGGGAACGGAAATCAAGATCGAAGGGGATGAGCACTTGATTCTTCGTGAAGACGATATTCTGGCTGTCGTAGAAAAGTAATGAATTAAATACAAATTGAAAAGGAGGTATGCAGTATGGCGAAGCAACTAGCATTTGACCAGGAGGCGAGAGCTAAAATACTCAAAGGGATAAATACTCTGGCCGGCGCGGTAAAGGTTACCCTCGGCCCGAGGGGAAGGAACGTGGTTCTCGAAAAGTCCTTCGGTTCCCCCGTGATTACCAAGGACGGTGTTACCGTGGCGAAAGAGATCGAGCTCGAGGACAGGTTCGAAAACATGGGGGCACAGATGGTGAACGAGGTTGCGAGCAAGACAAGCGACGTGGCCGGAGACGGCACCACGACCGCAACCGTCCTGGCTCAGTCCATTTACAAGGAAGGGATCAAGCTCGTTGCGGCGGGCTACAACCCGATGGAGCTGAAAAGGGGTATCGATAAGGCCGTCGAGGCTGTTGTGGCGGACCTGAAGAAGATGAGCAAACCCACCAAAGATCAGAAGGAGATCGCTCAGGTGGGGTCGATTTCAGCCAACAACGATGAAGAGATCGGAAACATAATCGCCGAGGCGATGTCAAAGGTGGGAAAGGAGGGGGTTATCACCGTAGAGGAGGCGAAGGGCATGGAGACAACTCTCGAAATCGTGGAGGGCATGCAGTTTGACCGCGGTTACCTCTCCCCCTATTTCGTGACCGATGCCGAGCGGATGGAGGTAGTGCTCGAGGATCCCTATATCCTCATTCACGAGAAGAAGATAAGCAACATGAAAGACCTCCTCCCCCTCCTCGAGCAGATCGCCCGGATGAACAAACCCCTCTTCATCATCTCCGAAGACGTAGAGGGTGAAGCACTTGCCACGCTCGTTGTCAACAAGCTCAGGGGTACGCTTACCTGCACCGCTGTCAAGGCGCCGGGATTTGGCGACAGGCGGAAGGCCATGCTCGAGGACATTGCGATTCTTACCGGCGGAAACTCCGTATCTGAGGAAATGGGGATCAAGCTCGAAGCGGTCAAGATCGACGACCTTGGAAGGGCGAAGAGAATCGTCGTCGACAAGGACAACACCACCATCATCGATGGCGCTGGAAAGAAATCCGACATCGAGGGAAGGGTCAAGCAGATACGGGCGCAGGTGGAGGAAACCACCTCTGATTACGACAGGGAAAAACTCCAGGAGCGTCTTGCTAAGCTCGTTGGCGGTGTGGCCGTCATCAATGTAGGCGCTGCAACGGAGACGGAGATGAAAGAGAAAAAGGCGAGAGTCGAAGATGCACTGAACGCTACGAGGGCTGCCGTGGAGGAAGGAATCCTTCCCGGAGGCGGCGTGGCACTCATCAGGGCCATGAACGCTATCGACTCCCTCAAAATGTCTACTGAACAGCGGGCCGGTGCCGGGGTTGTGAAGAAGGCCCTGCTGGAGCCTGCAGCTCAGATAGCGGAAAATGCGGGCAAGGACGGCGCCGTTGTTGTGGATAAGATACAGAACTTGAAGGGCAGCACGGGTTTCAACGCCGCTACCGATGAGTTCGAGGATATGATGAAGGCCGGGATACTCGACCCCACCAAGGTGGTCAGGACGGCCCTTCAGAATGCATCGTCGATTGCCGGGCTCATGCTGACCACGGAGGCCATGGTGGCCGACAAGCCCGAGGAGAAAAAAGCGATGGATGCCCACATGCCACCGGGTGGCATGGGCGGAATGGGCGGAATGTACTAAGAATCGAAGGATGAACGATAAGGCGGGGTGGTAGGCGGTGATCGCCTCGCCTTTTTTTTGTTTTAAAAACTTGTTAATATTGTTAACCATATGTAACCGTGGGGAAGAAATATGCCGATATACGAATACCATTGCGAAAAGTGCGGCGAACTGTTCGAGATGATACTGAGGGTCAGCGACGCCCAGCCGAAGAGGTGTAGAAA
Source organism: uncultured bacterium (assembly GCA_964347065.1). Classification (GTDB taxonomy): domain Bacteria; phylum Desulfobacterota; class Deferrimicrobia; order J040; family J040; genus WVXK01. Next base: position 2,334 of record CAYFXN010000049.1, read on the forward strand.
GTGCGGGGGGAAGCTGGTAAAACAGATCTCCAACACAACCTTCATATTGAAAGGTTCGGGGTGGTACGCCACCGATTACGGGAAAAAGGGCATCAACGGGAGCAAGCCAGTGACGAATCACAGCCGGAGCGGAGGGAACGGTGCTTCGGCGGCGGGCTCTTCGGATGCAGGGGAAGACACAGGCGCCGGGAAATCCGAAGAGGGTGAGAAGGAGTCGCCGAAAAAGAGCCATGTGACGCCGGCCGAGTAGGGGGGGGCTGGTTGGACAATAAAATTATAGATGGAAAGGCGATCTCGGCAAAGATACGGGAAGAGATCGCAATCGATGCCGCCAGATTCAGCGATCGGCACGACAGAAAGCCCTGCCTCGCTGTGGTGCTTCTTGGAGATGACCCGGCATCATCGATCTACGTTCGTATGAAAGGCAGGGCCTGTGAGGAAACGGGCATAGCGTCCGTTCAGCACACCCTCGGTACCGATACCAGCCAGGACCACCTTCTCAACCTCATTGACGATTTGAACCGTGACGAAGCGGTTGACGGGATCCTGGTGCAACTTCCCCTGCCGCATCACATAGACGAGGGAGCCGTCCTGGAGAGAGTCTCTCCCCGCAAAGACGTGGACGGGTTCCATCCCGTAAACGTGGGGAAACTGATGATAGGGCAGGATACTTTTTACCCCTGCACTCCCCACGGGATCATGAAGATGCTCGAGCACGAGGCAGTCGAGATTGAGGGAAAAAGGGCGGTGATTATAGGAAGAAGCAATATCGTGGGGAAACCTCTGGCCCTGATGCTCCTCCGGCAGCATGCCACCGTGACCATCTGCCATTCGCGAACAGTGGATTTGCCCGCTGTGGCGCGGGAGGCCGACATCCTCGTGGCCGCGATCGGCAGGGCCCAGATGGTGGGAAAGGATATGGTAAAAAAGGGAGCGGTGGTCATCGATGTGGGCGTAAACAGGTTGCCGGACGGAAAGCTGGTCGGTGACGTGGATTTCAATGAGGTCGTTCCGGCAGTTTCGAAGATCACGCCCGTTCCGGGAGGTGTGGGTCCGATGACGATCACCATGCTGCTGGTAAATACAGTCGAGGCAGCTCGGCTGCAGGTTACGTAACACGTCTCATGTTTATTCCGGAAAATTTCGTCTACACGAAAGGTCACCAGTGGATCCTGAAGGATCAGGATTCTGTGCTGGTCACCGTCGGGATGACGGACTTTTTTCAAAGTAGGATGGAGGAGATCATTTACGTCGAGCGTCCTCCCGAAGGAGAAACGATCTTGGCGGGGGAAGCGCTGTTTCTCATCGAGTCGGGCAAGACGGTTTACGAATTCGCCTCCCCCCTGTCCGGTATGCTCCGGGAGATCAATGGCACGGTTGTGGATAACCCCGGGATCATCAACACCGATCCCTACGGCAAGGGATGGTTGATCAAGGTGGAGGTGGATGACGCTTCCTGGGGCGCCTTTCTCAGTCCCGGGGAATACAGGGATTATGCTGCGACCTTCACGTACCCCCTGCCTCCCGCTACTTGATTTTTATATAATGCATTTCGTAGATGAAGTTTGCGCGTATATTCAGCTCGTCGATGCTGTACTGCTCCGGTATGGGCGAGAAGGGCGCGGCCTTTTTAATCGATTGCATGGCCTCGTCATCCAGGATATTGAAACCCGAACTTCTCACGAGCTTGATGTGCTTCAGGTTGCCGTTTCCGGAGATCGAAAAATCGAGGACCAGCTCACCCTGGATGCCGTTTTGAATGGCGTCGAAAGGGTATTGCCAGACGAGCTCGATCTTTCTTTTGATGCTCGCAAAGTAGGAGATGTATTGTATCGAGGGGGTATCAAGGGGAGTTAAGACCGTTCCTCCCCGCGCAATTTCCGAAAACTCGCCGCGTTTCTTGGCTTCAGCCGTCGTTCCCACGTTTTCCCCCTCTCCCTCGTCCTCACCTTTGGTCTTTCTCTCTTTCGCTGCCAGGACCATCCTTCCGAGGGTCGGGGTGAGATCCTTGACGCTGGGTATCTTCCCGCCTTTATCCTCTTTTCCGTCTTCTCGTGGGACCGGCGTGTCAGCCCTCTGCTCCTCCTTTCCCTTCTTTTCCCCTTTTTCTGCAGTCTTTTTCGCCTCGGCTGTCACCTTCGGCACATCCCGGGGAAAACTTTTTTCCGGCGGCAAGTCGGGCTTCACGGGGAGGTCCGGCACCCTTCCCTGGAGTATCGGCTCCTTGATTTCCGGGAGGGGTTTCTTCGCTTTGATCTTCTTGCTCTCGATCAGGCCGGGAAAGGCCTTTTCGATCTCGGTTGCCCTAGGAATGTCGACGAGTTCGACGAATGCGACCCTTGGCTCTTTCATCGGTTCCATTTTTATTGTCATGAGAAATGAAATCGAGGTAACATGGATGAGCATCGATACGAGTATATATGTGTGAAATCTTTTCTTTTCCATCGCGTTTGAATATCGGCTTAACGTTCGGTACTTTATAACGTTACCGAATATTAGAACATAAAAGGTGCATTAGGGAGGAATGAAAAATAATACCCCTCAGAGATACGATACCCTCTGAAAAAACCCCGGTAGTCAATTACGCGATAATTGGAGTGAACGCGCTGATCTTTCTCGTCGAAGTTTTTGCCGGCAGCGGCAGGAATGAGATCATCGGCACCTTTGGTGTCGTTCCCTTCAGATTCGTGGAAAACTGGAGTTCCTCTTTGTACGAACTGCTCACACCCGTGACGGCCATGTTTCTCCACGGCGGTTGGCTCCACATATTGAGCAACATGCTTTTCCTCTACATATTTGGTGACAATGTGGAGGATGTCCTCGGACACGGGAAGTACATCGGTTTTTACCTCATCTGCGGCTTCATTTCTTTTCTGACGCAGATCCTTATCAATACCTCATCGGTTGTGCCCAACATCGGAGCATCAGGTGCCGTTGCGGGCGTGCTGGGTGCCTACCTCCTCCTCTTCCCCCATGCAAGGGTCGTCACGCTGCTCCCTCTTTTTTTCGTCTTCACCTTGGTTGAGATTCCCGCGTACTTCTTTCTTGGCTTCTGGTTTTTCATGCAGCTTGCCGGCGGTACGGCACAGCTGGGGAGCCGAAACCCCTTTTCAGGGGGGATCGCATTCTGGGCGCACATCGGGGGGTTCATCGCGGGGATTGTCCTCCTTCGCCTTTTCTTGCCCAAATGGAGAATGAGATTTCCCCGCCGCCGTGCCTGAGGCAAGAATAATAGGACTCTGAGAGGAATTTTCGCTAAAAAACCTTGACAAGCAAAGATATTCGTATATATATATTATCGGCAGTGCAATTTTACCGTGTTTATTCACCATTTAATACCCGATAAACAAGGAGGAGAACATGACGAAGGCTGAACTTGTTGCAAAGATTTCGAGTGAGGCGAAACTCAGCAAAGCAGCAGCGGAAAAAGCACTGAACTCGATCACCAAAAACATCACGGCAACTCTGAAAAAAGGGGATAAGATAACGCTAACCGGATTTGGAACGTTTTCAGTGTCCAAGAGGAAAGCCAGGAAGGGCCGCAATCCTCAGACGGGTGCGGAAATAAGGATCAAGGCGACGAGGGTGCCGAAATTTTCTCCCGGCAAAGGGCTCAAAGACTCTGTAAGCGGAAAGAAATAGGAAAAATCCCCGCGAATCCTGTGCCCCGGGAAAGATGACCCGGGGCTTTTTGTTTGGGGAGCGTGAATGTTTGAAAAAATTCTCTTTCCGGTGGATTTTTCGGAGACATCGGAGTACGCAATCTCCTTGGCCCTCGATATCGCGAGAAAGTTCAATTCCCGCATTTACATCCAACACGTCATGGATGAAACCATCATCGATCCACTCTTTGCCGGAGATATTTCTCTCGACTCCTTCAGGGATTCCCTGGAGAGAAAAGCCACAAAAGCCATGGACGAATTCGTCGAAAACCACGTCAAGCAATTTGAAAATTATGACGTGATCGTTGCATCGGGGATCCCGTTCCAGGAGATACTGAAAACGGCAAGGAGCCTCAAAGCTTCTCTCATCGCAATCGGAACACACGGGAGGACGGGACTTGAAAAGGTGCTCTTCGGATCCACCGCGGAAAAGGTGATACGGGAGGCGCCCTGCCCGGTACTCGCTGTGCGCCTTCCCCGGGGGAAATGAAAGACACCTTTCCAGCCAGCACTAAATCTGCATATAATATGGGGTCCTGAAAATCACAGTAAATGTAAGGGAGGAGGTGCGAGATGAGTGTCATAGTCGATGTGTTCGCCAGGCAGATACTGGATTCCAGAGGGAATCCGACAGTGGAAGTCGAAGTTATCCTCGAATCGGGCGCTATGGGACGGGCGGCGGTGCCCTCGGGTGCGTCGACGGGAACCAGGGAAGCAGTCGAGCTAAGGGACGGCAATCCCCGGAAATATCTCGGGAAAAGCGTCGAAAAAGCCGTTCGGAACGTGAACGGTGTCATCGCGCCGAAAGTGATCGGTCTCGACGCAACCGAGCAGGTATTCATCGATAACTATCTCATCTCCCTGGACGGCACACCGAACAAATCGAAGCTCGGGGCAAATGCGATTCTCGGGTTTTCCCTGGCCGCAGCGAAGGCAGCCGCCCAGTTCACGGGCCTGCCTCTTTACCAATATGTGGGGGGGGTCCACTCATGCGTGCTTCCCGTGCCGATGATGAACATCGTAAATGGCGGTGCCCATGCGGACAACAACGTTGACATACAGGAGTTCATGATTATGCCTCTTGGCGCGAAGTCGTTTGCAAAGGCCCTCCAGATGGGAACGGAAACCTTTCACGCGTTGAAGAAAGTCCTCAAATCCCGGGGATACTCCACTTCTGTGGGGGACGAAGGGGGATTCGCTCCCAACCTCGCCTCAAACCAGGAAGCCTTCGAAGTGATCGTCGAGGCGATCGGGAAAGCCGGTTACCGGCCGGGGAACGATATTGCCCTCGCAATCGATGCCGCCGCTTCCGAGTTCTACACCAGGGGCAAGTATTTTTTCAAAAAATCGGACGGTTCGAAAAAGAGTCCCCGGGAAATGGTGGCGTTCTATGAGAATCTCATAAAGAAATATCCCATCGTATCGATTGAAGATGGATTTGCCGAGAACGACTGGAATGGATGGAAGCTTTTTACCCGGGCTCTGGGAGACAGGATACAGATCGTGGGGGACGATGTGTTCGTCACGAACCCCGAGATCATCGCAAAGGGGATACGGGAGAAGGTGGCGAACTCGGTCCTGATCAAGCTGAACCAGATAGGCACGCTCACCGAGACTCTGGAGGCCGTCCGGCTCGCAGAGAGAGCAGGCTACACATCCGTCGTTTCCCACCGGTCGGGGGAGACGGAAGACACCACCATCGCCGATTTCGTCGTGGCAGCCGGCACGGGACAGATAAAGACAGGATCGGTGAGCAGGACCGACAGGGTGTGCAAGTACAATCAACTTCTCAGGATAGAGGAAGATCTCGAGGGGATTGCCCGGTATCCCGGGTGGGACGTCTTCTATAATATAAAGGTCAGAAAATAACGCGAAGCGAAGGCGGACATGGCGAAGAGACGATTCATTGCCCTCATCGTGCTCGATGGCTGGGGTTTCAGGGAGGAAAAGGAGAACAACGCTGTGGCCATTGCAGATCCACCATTTTTCAACCGCATTTCGTCAAACCATCCCGGCACCCTCCTCCACGCATCGGAAGAGAGGGTGGGACTGCCTGCGGGTCAGATGGGGAACTCCGAGGTGGGCCATCTGAACATCGGCGCCGGCCGTGTGGTTTACCAGGACTTTGTGCGGATCAACAAGGCCGTTCAGGATGGGTCCTTTTCCGAGAACGGTGTGATTCTCGATGTGATGAACAAGGCCGTCGAGAAGGGAAAAGCCCTCCATCTCATCGGCCTCGTATCCGACGGTGGCGTCCACAGCATGAACACGCACCTCTATGTGCTTCTCGAGATGGCGAGACGCCTGAGCCTTGACAGGGTATACGTGCATGCGCTGCTTGACGGGCGTGACACTCCACCAAGAAGCGGCGCCGGTTATCTGCGCGAGCTTGTGGAGGAGATGGACCGGATCGGCGGCGGGCAGGTCGCCACGGTGGGCGGAAGATACTACGGAATGGACCGTGACAACAGGTGGGAGCGGACGGAGCTGGCCTACCGTTGCCTCGTTCTCGGAGAGGGAATACACGCCGAGGATCCCATCGATGCCGTTCGCAGATCCTACGATGAGGACGTAACCGATGAGTTTGTCCGGCCTATCGTGATCACCCGGAATGGCAGGCCCGTGGGGCCGATTGAGAGAGGCGATTCGATCATATTTTTCAACTTCAGGGCGGACAGGGCGCGCCAGCTCACACGGGCCCTCGCTCTACCCGATTTCGATAAGTTCGATCGAGGGCAGTTCCTCGACCCCGAGTACGGGTGCATGACACTTTACGACGAGACCTTCGATCTTCCCGTCGCCTTTTCTCCCCACGCTATGAAAAACAACATCGCCGAGGTCTTTGCGCGGGAGGGCATACGGAATCTCCGGATTGCGGAGACCGAGAAGTATGCCCACGTTACCTATTTTTTCAACGGTGGCGTCGAGGACGTGTTTGACTGCGAGACGAGGATACTCATACCGTCTCCCTCTGTTCCCACATACGATCTCCAGCCGGAGATGAGCGCTTACGAAGTTGCCGACAGGGCAGTGTCCGAGATAAAAGCAGGCAGACATGACGTCGTGGTCCTGAACTTTGCAAACCCTGATATGGTGGGGCATACAGGGAGGCTGGATGCTGCGGTAAAGGCGGTTTCGGCCGTCGATACCAATCTGTCGAAGGTCGTAAAGCTCGTCCATTCCCGGGGCGGCGTTTCCCTCGTCACGTCGGACCATGGAAATGTGGAGATCATGGTGGATCCTGAGACGGGTCAGCCCCACACGGCTCACACCGTGAACCCCGTCCCCTTTATCGTCGTCGACCCGGAGTGGAAGGGCGCATTGAGGGGAGACAGGGCACTCGAGGACATCGCCCCGACAATTCTGGCTCTATTGGGCCTTCCCGTTCCCGATGATATGACGGGCAGGGATATCCGGGTTGATGGGTAAGAAGGTCCGGTATTGCGAAATAGCGCTGACGGTATCCAGATCGCTCATTATCGGTGCCGTGGCTGTCCTTTTTTTGGCGGAAAGTGCCACCGCCGGTGTTCGGGCCGAGTCCCTTCACCTTGAAGTCTCTCCCGGGGAACACACGATACGGGCCGTCTTCAACGTGATGATAACCAACGGGTCGACGGCACCCATGGGGGAGCAGCAGTTCTTCCTCTATCCCGAAATGTTCGATGAGAGTTTCCTCGCAACAAATTTCCCGGGGGAGATCGAGGGCAGAAGGACCCATCCCGGTTCCCTCGACATCATTGCAGTAGAGGGAGGAGATGGACGTCCTATCGGTCTCAGAAAATCGGGGAAAGCATTCGTATCCCTCGTTTTTGATCCCCCCCTCGATCCCGGGGAAGAGATGGCAGTCACCTTTCGATACGAGGTGCACGTTCCCAACCACTATTCCTGTTTTTCCGCGGTGCGGGGAGGCATGTACCTCAACGGGGCTTTCTACCCCCTGCCCGTGTTTCGGAGGGATGGAAGAGAGGCGCTGCAACTCGACGATGGTCCGGTGGATCTTCGTGTGCGTCTTTTAGCAGACGCGAAAAAGATGTTCTTCATTCCCCACAGGGATGGTGCCGTGAAGGTGAGTAAAACGGGCGATTCTGCCTTCGTGTTGCCGGACCTCAAGGAAGTAGGCCTTTTTCTCGCCAACTACCGGGCGATTCCGCTCCGTGAAAGTGATGTGAAGGCGACCCTTTTCACCGAGAGGATCTCTAAAAGAGGGCGGAAAAAGATCGCTGATACGGTGGAAGCGGTAACCCTTTTTCTCCAAAAGGAGCACCCGCACCTGTTGGATGAGCTCGATCGGATCCTCATCATCGAAGCTCCCCTCAGGAAGCGTGTTTCCTTCTTTACCTCCTACGGCGTGGTGGTCTCCGACAGGATTTTCGAGTCCGTGTACCTGTTTCGGTCCCAGCATCAGGAGGCTCTGATAGAGTCGATTTTCAGCTATCTCGCCTCGCGAAGGTCTGTGGGGCAGGATTTTATCTCCCGCGTATATTCCGAGTTTGTGGGGGAGATATTAACCGATGAGTTCAGGGAATTTACCAATCTCCGCCTGAGGAACCTGCGTAAAACGGTGAAGCCCGTCACCTTTATTCCCGCCTTCGACAGGATATACTATGAGCGGCGGATGCCTTTCGCCCGGTCCTACATCAGGACGGTCTACCGGTTCGGGTTTCCCGGAGAGGACTTCCCCACCACCGAGGAGCAGAGGATAACGGGCGATTCGATTTTCCGAGTGGTCAGATCATATCGGCCGGACCTTAAACCCGACAGGGTCATGCAGGAGTACTTCCAGGGGGAAGACCTTCTCGATATCCTCGCGAAGTGGGATCTTGATGGTGACTTCCTCTCATTGCTCAAAGCTGACCCGAGAAGTGACTACCGGGTGGAATCGGTAAAGAGCAGGGAGGGCGTTAACGAGATCTCTCTGGTAAACGCACGAAAAGATGCCTTGCGGGAAGCTGTCAAAGTGCTCGTTTCGCTGGACGACGGGTCACAAAAAGAGCTCTTCTGGGACACGGAAGCCAAAGAGACGACACTCGTCGTGGAATCCCCACCGGGGACGAAAATCAGCAATGTGACCGTCGATCCCGATCTCGTGATGGAGGACACCGACAGGGCTAACAACTACCTGAAAAGGCCGCTCCGAATCCTCCTCCAGGGGACGAGTTTCGATTATGACTTCAACACGGGTGATTTCAGCGGGGCTGTGCTGCTCAACTTCAAGAGGGCTTACGATCCGATCCATTCATACTTTCTCCGCCTTCAGACGGATGACGATTCATCTGGGGCGCATTTCTTTTACCGCAGAGCGATCAGGACGAGACAAGTGGGGGGGCTTTTCTGGCAGGGAGGGATAAAGTACACGAGGGAAAAATCGTTGATACCCACCGAGGAAAATATCGTCGAGGGAGCCGTTGCCCTGGATTACTCCTCTTTTCAGTTTCCCTTTTTCCCCGTGAGGGACATACGGGGCTTCATAGGTTTTACCGCGGGCTTTTTCGGGCGGGACATGGGGAAGCAGTTTTACACGCTGGAAGGGAGGGTGATAAAGTACCTTAAGATAGACCTGAAAGACACCGTCGCCCTCAAACTGGATACGGGCGTCGTTTGGGGCGATGTGCCCGACGTGAGGCTCCTGGAGCTGGGCGGGAGTGACCACGTGCGGGGGATAAAAATTGACGAAGCGGAGGTGGAAAGCTTCGCCGTCGGCACGGTGGAGCTCAGGCATATTCTGACGAACGATCTGGACCTCGATCTACCCTGGGGAATTTTCTCCTTTCAGGGATTGGCCGTGAACCTTTTCGTCGACGGGGGGACGGGAAGTTTTCCCCGAAATTCACCGGCCCGGAGAGATGCCTTCCGGGCTTCCGGGGGGGTTGGCATTTTCTTGAACGGGAACCTTTTCGGTATCGCAGAGGTCCGTTTGAACTTCGAATTTGCCCGGGAATTCGACCGGTTCTCGGATAACGACACACTTTTTTACTTTAAATTGAATCAATCCTTTTGAACGAGATGGAAAAAAAGCGCGGAAGAGATTCGCTCGAGGAGATATGGCGCCTCGCAGGAGGAAAAAAATCCCTCTACATTGTGGGCGGGACGGTGAGGGATTTGATCCTGGGGGATGAGGTGATTGATTTCGACATAACGGGGGACATTGACCCGCGAAAGCTGGGGCGAGATTTTGCCCGTGCCACGAAGGGAACCGTGGTGCCCATCGGGGAACGGTTCGGCACCACCCGGGTGGTGAACAGGGAGGGCATTTTCGATTTCACCGTCTTGCGGGGAGAGACGATTAACGAGGACCTGCGTGACAGGGATATAACGTTTAATGCGATGGCGTACCCTCTCGGCAGGCTCATCCGGGATGGGTTTGATGCAGCATACGTCATCGACCCCTCTTCCGGGATGCAGGACCTGGAGAGAAAGATCGTTCGCGTTCTATCGGAAAAGAGCATCACGGACGACCCCGTCAGGATTTTCAGGATTTTCCGGTTCGCCTCGGCTTACGGTTTCATCATCGACAGAAGATCCAGAAAGTGGGCATCAAGAAATGCTCCTACCCTGCGGGGAGTTCCGGGGGAGAGGGTGCGGGAGGAGATATTCAATGTTTTTCGGGGAGCGTTTTTCACCAGAATTCTGAGAACCCCGGACTTCATAACCCTGGTTTCCTGCTTTGCCGGCACACAACTGGACGAGAGAGAGGCACGGAAAAGGATTCGACGGTTGCTCAGGCGCGTGGATTCACCCGCTTATGACCCGGTCAGGGACGTCTTTTTCAAAGAGCTGTCGGCAGGCCGGAGGGCCATCGACAACCTCCTGCTCCTGACGCTTTTCTGGGAAGATGAGGCGGAATTCCTCCCCCGGGATCTTTTTCAGCGTTTTCGTCTGTCCAGAAAGGAGAATAATTTCTTAGTGAGGATCTCGGCGGTAATGCGGAGGGGACTGTTTCCGCCACGCGGCGCGTCTCCCCTCAAACCCGAAACGTTCGTGGATTCGGGCTCTTTTCTTCCACACCTCGTTCTGTTTGCCGATGGGCTAAATGCTTTCGGAAACAGGAGAAATATGGTAGAAAAAACTATTAGATTCTTCATCGAGAAGAGAAATCTTATAGAAAAAAGAGAAATTCCGTGGATTTCGGAGAAATCGATCATCAACCATTTAATAAAGAGGGGAAAAAAACCGAAAGAAACCTTACGAGGAATGATCGCCGAGACGCTGGCAGGAGCGATAAAAAACAAACAGGACATGTTGAAGTATATAGACAATTCTTCCATAAAGTAGTGAAATGAACACTGGGATAAAGAAGAAAATTCTCATCGTAAACACGAACGGTCTCATCCGGGATACGCTCGCTTCCATAGTAGAGGATGCAGGATATTCTCCCTCCCTTGCCCCGACGGGAGCCGAAGCGATCAAGATCGTTACGAATTCGGCTGTCGACCTCGTCCTGACGGAGACAT
>CAYFXN010000050.1:0-13426 GCA_964347065.1 uncultured bacterium
ATCGGCTGCGCCGACTGCATAGTAATTTGCCCGGAGAAAACGATTCATGTGGACTGGAACGAGGCGACCGAATCAGTTATGAATAAAATGGCCGAATACGCTCGTGGAGCAGTCAAAGGGAAAGAAGATAAGACCCTGTATATCAATTTCATTATCCAGGTAAGCCCGCTGTGCGACTGCTGCGGCTTCAACGATATCCCCATTGCACCGGACATCGGCATTTGCATATCAACAGACCCGGTTGCGGTGGATCAGGCATCCGTCGATCTCATCATTGAAAATATGGGAGGCCACGACCCATTCAAAAAGACCCACCCTCACATCGACTGGGAAATCCAGCTCGAACGGGGTGAAAAGATAGGGCTTGGAAGCAGACGCTACGAGCTGGTAAAGTTCGATTAACCAAATGGGCAATCTGCGGCCCGGATCTTCAAAATCAAAGAAAAAAAGTTAAACTTAAAAGCCCCCCTTTCGCAAAAAAAAGAGGGAGCGAAAACACTGTTTTCATACCACCGCTCGAGCAATCCACTCGCCGATGCACGTAGTTTCTCAAACGCAATAATTTAACTCCACGTTTCCTTGACAAAGGGACGATTTATGTATCCCTGAGTTCTCTGACAGATTCCCCCAAGATCTCGAGGAAAAGATCTATCTCTTCGTGAGTGTTGTAAAAATGGGGAGATACCCGGATACCCCCGCCCCTGGGGGAAGCAACGACTTTTTTTTCAAGAAGCTTTCGCCAGAGCGCTTGAGGTTCCGATCCCGGAATGACGACTGTGAAAATCCCTGACCGCTCCCTCTCCTCTTTGGGAGTGATTACCCGAAACTGGGGGTCGACCTTTTCAAAGAGGTGATCGATCAGTTCTTTGACTTTCTCATATATCCTCTTGACACTCGCTTCGCCTATTAGTTCAAGAGACTTGTTGAATACCGAGATCGAGAGGGTGTTGAAGGAGCCCGGCTCGAACCTCTTTGCGGTCTCGTCGAGGGTGAAGTCTATCAATTCGAAGTCAAATCTGTTCTTAACCGAATGCCATCCGTATTCGATGGGACGTATCCTATCCATCACCCGATGAGATAGATACAGGCAACCAATACCTTCTATTGAGAGCAACCACTTGTGGCCATCTGCAGCAAGAAAATCTATCTTGTATTCTTCCACATCCATCGGGATTACGCCGAGTGACTGAATCGCATCCACAAAGAAAAGAACGCCCCGCTTTCTGCAAAACTCTCCTATCCTCGCAAGATCGTGGCGGAAACCGTTGATAAACTCAACAGAACTGATCGATACGAGATCCGTATTTCTGTCAACGGCGTCGAATATTTTATCGGTGGGAACCCTTCCCTCCTGGGGAGCGACAGCACGAACCTCGACGCCCCTGTCCTTCAGTGCGAGCCAGGGATATAAATTCGACGGAAATTCATAAGCCGTCGTTACGATGTTTCTACCTTCCTTCCATGGAAACCCCCCTGCGATGAAGGAAATCCCCTCCGAGGTATTTTTTATGAATGCCACTTCTTCAGGAGAGCTCCCTATGAGATCTGCAAACAGCTCTCTCCCCCTGTCAGTAATATCTTTCCACCCTCTCGGGTTGTATGCCCCGTAGTTCAGATACTCCCTGATCTGATCAACACCGCCCGTTGCCGCACGCACCGGAATCGGTGAAACGCCTGCGTGATTGAGATAGATCACGTTCTTCGCTACAGGAAATTCCTTTTCCCTTATTTGCTCGAAATCCATACCGAACCCCTTCCGCCTATCCTCCTGAAAAAGAGGGAACGAGACGTGATCGTTTGGCTGATCCCTCGCAAGATTTGAAAGTTTAAGTGTAAAACAGTTCGGGGCAAAATCAAAACCGGAATCAAAAAGGGATGCATTGTCCCATACCGAGAACATCTCCCCGAGATGTTTTTGTATTATAATTGTTTAGATGTATACAGAAGAAAAAAACATCCTCAGGTACAGCAGGAATATCCTCATCGAGGAAATCGGTCCGGAAGGACAGGAAAAAATACACCAATCATCGGTCCTCGTTGTCGGAGCTGGTGGACTTGGTTCTGCTGCCCTCTTTTACCTGGTCGCTGCTGGTGTGGGAACTATCGGGGTCGTTGACTACGACAGGGTCGACTGGACGAACCTTCAGAGGCAGATACTTTATCAGGAAAAAGACGTGGGAAAGAAAAAAGTTGAAGTGGCCGCCATGAGGCTCAGAGCGCTCTTCGAAGACGCTAAAATAACGACGTATTCTGAGAAGCTCAGTACGGCCAACGTCTTTGAAATTTTCGATAGTTGGGAAGTAATTATCGATGGGACGGACTCATTTGAAAGTAAATTCCTCATCAATGACGCATGCGTCATCAGTAAAAAGCCGCTCGTCCACTGCGGAATATTGAGATTCGGAGGTCAGTTTTTCACAGTGATTCCCCATAAAACTGGGTGTCTTCGCTGCCTGCTCCCGGAAATACCCCAGAAAAGAGACGCTCCAACCTGCCAGGAAGCCGGAATACTGGGGTCAGTAGCAGGTCTCTTCGGCTCAATCCAGGCCACTGAGTTTTTGAAACTTGCATCCGGCGCGGGAGATCCCCTCACGGGAAAGGTTATGTACCTTGACTCATTAACCTGGAACGTTCGTGTCGTCACATTGGAAAAAAGTGACGATTGCCCCGTTTGCGGCAGCGATCCCACGATCACCAGACCCCTGTCCGCATTTCGATACGGTGAACGGTGCAGCAAAGAGGAAAAATGCAGGTGAAAGAGAGCGTAAAAGCAATAATCATGTTTTCGGGAGGACTCGATTCCACCCTCGCCGCCAAGATGATGCTCGAGCAGGGGATAGATCTCCTCGCTCTGCACCTCACGTCCCCTTTCTGCACCTGCGACAGGAGAAAATCCGGTTGCCGGCCGGCATCGGTTTTGATGGCAGAACAACTCGGTGTGAGAATGGTCACCGTAGCCAAAGGAAAGGACTATTTCAAGATAATAAAAAATCCCCGCTACGGTTACGGATCGGCGCTGAATCCCTGCATAGACTGCAGAATCTATGGGCTCGAGAAAGCGAAGGAAAAAATGGAAGAGGAGGGTGCAAAGTTCATCGTGACGGGAGAGGTTCTGGGGCAGCGGCCCATGTCACAGATGCGGAAAGTTTTACAGCTGATAGAAAGAAAAAGCGGTCTCCAAGGTGCGATACTGAGACCTCTTTCCGCCAAGCACTTCCCTTTAACCATCCCCGAAATGGAAGGATGGGTCGACAGAAGAAAACTCCTCGAAATCGTGGGAAGATCGAGAAAAGATCAGATGGAGCTGGCAAAGAAATATGATCTCAAGGACTATCCTTGTGCCGCAGGGGGATGCCTCCTCACCGACAAAATGTTTGCACCCAGATTGAAAGACCTCTTTAACCATTGCGCGGACCCCGAAACGTACGATTTCAACATCCTTAAAATCGGCAGGCACCTGAGGCTTTCTTCGGGAGAAAAGCTCATAATACCGAGAAGTGAGATGGAAAATAAGAGAATCGAATTCGTGGGAAAGGGAAAGATCATACTCATCTATCCCTCAGGATTTCCGGGGCCGGTCATTGGTGTGAAAGATACAAACTCCAGCATCCCCCGAAAAGAAATCGCGATGGCTTTTAAAAGATACGCGAAAAAGATTCGGGGTCCATACCCTGTATCGGTTCTCTATCCGGACGGGAAGAACGAGAATATCACCATAAGAACCGTGCGGGATTTTAATCCGAAAGAGCTGGAAGAATACATGATAAAGTAGGTTTTATGGAACGAGAGAGCTTCGATAAGATTGAACGACTCAAAGGCATTTTGAGGGACATGGGTTCCGTCGTCGTGGCTTTTAGCGGAGGGGTGGACAGCACATTTCTGCTCAAGGTCGCCAGCGACACGCTGGGGAAACACTCGGTTGCGGTGACCGCAACGTCATCCACGTATCCATCCTTTGAGCTCGAACAGGCAAAATCCCTCGCCGAAACGCTCGGCGTGAGACACCTGATTATAGAATCGGAAGAGCTCCACATCCCGGAATTTCGCGGCAACCCGCCAAACAGATGCTATTTCTGCAAAAAAGAACTCTTCGGCAAGTTAAAGGAGATAGCGGCTTCGATGAACATGCGGTTCGTCGTGGATGGAAATAACCGTGATGATCTCAGCGATTTCAGGCCGGGAAGAATCGCTGCAGAAGAGCTCGGAGTGCGAAGCCCCCTTGTTGAAGCAGGTCTGGGGAAAGAGGACATACGATTCTTATCCAGGGAATTGGGCCTTCCCACCTGGAACAAGGGATCTTTCGCCTGCCTTTCATCGAGGTTTCCCTACGGCAAAGAAATTACGGAGGAGGGACTCAAAAGAATCGAAAGGTGTGAAACATACCTGATCGAGAGAGGATTTAAGCAGTTCAGGGTGAGATTCCACGACGACGTCGCACGAATCGAAGTGGGACACGACGAGGTAGAGAGATTTCTCGACCCTGCACTCAGAAAAGAGGTTTCTCACCGCTTTAAAGAAGCAGGTTTTACCTTCGTTTCCCTTGATCTCGATGGTTACCGCACAGGAAGTATGAACGTGACCATAGTGGAGGATATCAGCCGTTACAAGGACGGGGGTTCAAAAGTCAAGAAACTCAGCGGTTCACAATAAATAAAATAATAAGCAAGGGACACGCAGATACACGCTGCTGGGAAAAGAAAGGTTAAATCTGTATCCCAATTTTTCCGGCAGGCGAAAAATCCCTCTTTGCTCTATAACAGCCCACGGCCTTATTGCATTTCCTTCACACCGCGATCCGGTATAGCTACCGCGAACCTCCCCCTAGGGAACGATGATGGAACCCCCTCTCCCGGAAATGGGTCACAACTTCAAAATGTTGGTTTTAAAGATGAGTTTCTCGTATTCATCTCCATCGTCAGGATAGGTAGCGTGACCAAACTTGATGTCAACTCTGATGTCCTTGCCCTCTTCTTTTATCCGTGCAATCTCTTCTTCAATGGACTTCTTTATCCGGGGAATGGCGCTTATTTTCCCATCCTCTGCCTCTGGTAATATGATACCGAATTTGTTTTCGCTTATTCTCGCTACAACGTCATATTCGCGCAATGTTCTCCTGATTTTTCTCGCAAGACGCCGTATGATCCGATCACCCTTCCACTTTACGTAAAATTCCTCAAAGCTGATGTGGGGAATGATTTCGCAAATCATCAAAACAAGTTTATTGCTGAACCTCTTCGCCCTGTTCAACTCAGTGAGCAGCCGGGTTTGAAAATATTTAAGATTGGGCAAGCCCGTAACATCATCGATGTTTTTCAGTTTTTCGTTTCTCTCAAAGATTATGGCATTTGAAACTGCCTTTTCAGCATAGCGAATAAATTTCTCAAAGTTTTTCAGGTCATCGTTTGAAAAGGGAACAGGATAGAATGTCTTTTGGGTAAACTTGTCGAAAATGGTTGCCGTTCCGATTATTTCTGTGCCTTCCTTCATCGGAAAGCAGATGAGCGTCTTTGCGTAACCATCGAATTCCTTGTGCTTTTCATCTTCGGCAAGGTCCCGAATGAGGAATGGATTTCCGCTTTTCAGTACTTCCACCACCACCGACCTGTCGAGCTGAAACAGCATTTTCTGCACGTCCTCGCCTTTCAAACCGTAAAATTCCCTTATAGTGTATTTCCCGCTCTCATCATCATATAATCTCAATACACAGCTTTCAGCCTCCATAATCAGCGAGGCAGATGTGGCTACAAGCTTCAAAAGCCTGTTGAGATCGAGTGTCGAAATGATATTGACACCGGCTTCATTGATAGCCGCAATTTTGGTCATCCGCTCCGATATCGTCTCCTCTTTTATCGCTATGGAAACGACATCAGCTAGCTGATTGATAGATTCCTCCGCAGCGACGATCTTCGCCGGGTCGAGACCGGCTTCAGAAATGCACTGAACCGATACGACGCCGAGCATTTCTCCCATGGTGTTCAGGGCAAAAGCGTGGTACTCAGCTTTTAAACGGCTATCGGCAGGTCGGTTCACCTCCCTCATGGAGACGACCCGTTTTTCAACAATGGAGAGGGCGTCGACCGTTCCCGATGCAGAATAACGCACCGCATCGATACCGCCCTGGTAACGGAGCGTAGTGCTTCTGAGAAAGAACTCATCTACTTCCTTGTCAAAGAGAAGAACGGAAACAACAGAGTTATCGAGAAACTTTGAGAGGCTTTCAGTGAACTCTTTTATCTTCGAATCAATACTGCTGGATGACCTGATAATCTCCTTCGATCTTACCTGAAAATCCTGTATCATCCTCAGCCTTTATCTACTGATATTTTTATCTTTACGATAACTTCATTCCCTTCTTTGTTGTAGAACACGGCTGGAATAACAGCATCTCCCCCGAGAGAGATATACGGATTCTCAAGTCTGATGAAAGTAAGCCCCTCTGATTCAACCGACAGGGCCACATCTTTCTTTTCTTCCATCGGTTTTTCCGTTACTTCGATTTCCTCTTCAATTTCTATCTCATCGAGCAAACCTGCAATATCCCCTTTACCCCAATCCGGATCATGCTTCTCTTCTATTTCAGAGTCTTCCGGAGATTCAACCGCTTCGGAGATGTTTGCTCCCGGACGCACATCGACGCTCTCCTCCTGCGTGCCATCCCCGGCAGAGAGTTCCCCAAAATTTATGCTCAAGTCAGCCTCCGACGGAAGTTCCTCAACATCATCGATATCCTCTATTTCCTCCAGTTCACTTACAAACCTCTCATCGATTTCCCGCCCTACTATCTCTCCGATCTCCTCCTCCTTGAGTGTTCCTATTTCGGACTCAAGGAGTAGCGTCTTTCTCAGATGGTTGAAGACCAACTTTGCAATCTCCATCAAAGTTTCCTTGACACCTTCCCCCGTGATCGCTATCGCGTTGAAGATTGGAACATTGTTTTTATTGAGCTCGCTGTTCATTTGCTCGGGAGACATGATATTTTTCAGATCCCGCTTGTTGTACTGAATGACGAAGGGCAGTTCCTCAAGTTTTTTGCCGTAGGACGCGAGATTTTCCTCAAGATTGCTGAGACTCTCCAAATCGCTGTCCAGCATGTTGACCTGAGAGTCGGCGACGAATACGACGCCGTCAACTCCCTGAAGGACGAGTTTTCTCGTCTGGTTGTAAAATACCTGGCCCGGCACAGTGTAGAGGTGAAAACGAACGGTAAAACCTTTTATTTTCCCCAGCTCAACGGGGAGGAAATCGAAAAAGAGAGTCCTGTCCGTTTCCGTTGGCAGGGATATTAGTTTCCCCCGTTGGTCTGACTGAAGCATCGAGTAGATCGATTCTATGTTCGTGGTTTTCCCCGAAAGACCGGGGCCGTAATAGACAATTTTTGCGCTTATTTCTCTTGCGGCATAATTGAAAAGTGCCATCGATACCTCATATAATCTTTTTTGTCCTCGTAACCTATCATGATATGACTATCCATCAATACTTTTACCACATAAGTTCATATTTTCATCAAAATCATTTTAAACATTCAGGAGAAAAAATCAAACACCCCTTCACGGCTACCTCATTTTTTGAGCAACGATCATCTTTGCCTGGGTTGAAACGGCCACGGAGACATTTCTGTTTTTGGATAGCGCTTTCAACTCACGGAGATCGAGCCGCGGGAGAAATTTGAAAACTGTACCCACCGGCGTCCTCGGGTTATTACACAATGCCGTGATTACCCTGCGATTTGTGTTCATCTTGTTGTTTCCCGCGATATATCTCAGAATTTCTTCGTTCACCGTCGGTGATTGAGCGAAGACGATCACCTCTTCCTCCGTGAGTATCGGGGAGGTTATAACAGCCCTTGCAACCATCTTGTTCCCGTCCTTGGCAAGAATCATTCTCACGTCCTTGTTTCCCCTGGTAGCGAGCTCCAGCTTTTTCGGAACGGAAAGACCCTTGATGTGGTTTTCCAGAATCTCCTTTGCCTTCGCCGACAGATCCTGGTCCACCAGAAGGCTTATCTTTTTCTTACCCCTATCATTGATCATTTTTCATTTGCAACTGCTTCCGCTTCCCTTTTCGTCTCCTCCATAACCTTCTCGGCCACCTGACCCGTCGCCTCCTCATAGTGAGAGAACTTCATGGTAAACAGCCCCCTTCCCGATGTAAGAGCTCTCAGGTCAGAAGAATACCTGAGAATTTCCGCCATGGGTACAAGCGCTTTCACCACCTGGTTCCTTCCGTGTGCTTCCACCCCGAGAACCCTGCCCCTTTTGCTGTTCAGATCACCGATAATATCCCCGATGCTATCCTCGGGACAGGTTACCTCGATTTCCAATATAGGTTCCAGGAGAACGGGATTGGCCTGTTCCATGCCTTTCTTGAACCCTATCGATGCTGCAATCTTAAAAGCCATTTCTGATGAATCCACAGGATGATACGAGCCGTCGTAGAGCGTTACTTTCAAGTCCACCACGGGGTAACCGGCAAATACGCCCTGATTCATGGCATCGACGATTCCTTTTTCAACGGCAGGAATATACTGTCTCGGGACGACCCCTCCTACAATTTTGTTGACGAATTCAAAACCACCACCCCGCCCCAGGGGTTCAATCTGCAACCAGGTATCTCCATACTGTCCCCTTCCCCCAGTTTGCTTCTTGTATCTCCCCTGCACCTGGACACTCTTTTTAATGGTCTCTTTGTAGGGGACCTTCGGTGTCCTGAGCAAAACCTCGACCCCGAACTGTCTTTTCAGCTTCTCCACGGCAACCTCAAGGTGTATTTCCCCCATACCCGAAAGTATAAATTGCCTCGTCTGCGGGTCCTGCCCGAATTTCAGCGTGGGATCTTCCTCCATAAGGCGCGACAATGATGAGCCGAGCTTATCCTCGTCACCCCTGCTGACCGGCTTTATTGCGAAGGATATGACTGGTTCTTCGAAAGTTAGCTCTTTAAAAACTATAGGACTTTTTTTGTCGCAGAGCGTGTCTCCCGTTACCGTCTCTTTAAATTTGGGAATTGCAATTATCTCCCCGGCACCTGCGCTTGTCAACTGCTTCTGTTTTTTTCCCTCCAATTTCAGAATCTGAGCGATGCGCTCTGAAGTATCTTTGCTGGAATTGTAGGGTCCCATGTCGGGTGTCAGGGTCCCCGAGTAAATCTTCATAATCGAGAGCTTGCCTGCGTATGGATCGACAAGGGTCTTGAATACCTGAGCTGAGAACGGTTCGTCCCTGGAAATTTTTCTCGCCTTCTCCTCACCGGACTTCGGGACTATCCCCTTTATCTCCTTGCGAAACAACGGGGACGGCAAAAGCTCGTTTATATAATCGAGAAGAGGATGAATCCCGATGAGATTTAATGCAGATCCACAAAATAGAGGAAAAATACTCATACTTTGGACTGCATTTCTGTAAGCCCCTGTCAGCTCCTCTTCTGTGATTTCAGAGTCGCTCAGATATTTCTCGAGCAACTCATCGTCGGTTTCCGCGATGGATTCGACAAACTTCTCTCGTAGTTCGCTTATCTTATCTGCCAGCTCAGCAGGAATGGCCTCTATTTCAAACTTGCGCGATCCACCTTGAGGATAGACGTAAGCCTTCATCCTGCAGATGTCCACGACACCCCGAAACCCCGATTCCTTTCCGATGGGATAGGTTACGGGCACCACGTTTGCGTTCAAAACCTCTTTGCTCTCTTCAATGACCTTTTCGAAATCCGCCCTCTCCCTGTCCATCTTGCTCACGAAACCGAGAGCAGGCACTTTCAACTCATTGGCGAATTTCCACATCTTCTCTGTTTGCACCTCGACACCTGATACAGCATTCACAACGAGAATCACCCCGTCTAAAACGCCCAGACAATTTCTCGAATCTGCCTCAAAATTGATATATCCGGGAGTATCGGCGATGGTCACATAGTGCGTTTCCCAGACATAGTGGTGAAATGAAGTGCTTATAGTAATTTTTCTCTTTATCTCCTCGGGGTCTATATCGAAGTTTGACGAACCGTCGTCGACCTTTCCCATCCTATCGGTAGCTCCGGCACAAAAAAGGAGGGCCTCAGCAAGTGTAGTCTTCCCCGCTCCACCATGGGCGATTACGCCTACATTCCGTATCCTGCTCATGTCGATATTTCTCATCTTCTGATTACGCCTCCTCTCTGTTATTCTTGTTTTTTACATATATAATTCTCAACCCGTCCAAAGTCAAATTTTCGTCGACCAGGTCGATTGAATCGGACTCGTGAGCTATTGACTTTGCAAATCCACCTGTAGCGATTACGATCAGGTCCTTTCTAAATTCTCTTTTGATTCTATCAACAATACCATCAACGAGACTGACATACCCGTAGAATATGCCTGCTTTTATCGACTCAACGGTATTTTTTCCCACGATAGAAATCGGCTTGCTTATATCGACTCTGGGAAGTTTCGACGTCTGCTTGAATAGCGCTTCGGCAGAAATATTTATCCCGGGGGCAATCACCCCTCCAATGTAATCCCCCTCGGAAGAAATGAGGTCGAATGTCGTTGCTGTTCCAAAATCTACCACGATACAAGCAGATCCGTACTTCGCGAAAGCACCGACGGCATTGGCTATCCTGTCGGCTCCTACCTCTCTCGGATTATCATACAATATCTTGATACCCGTCCTGATGCCCGGTTCGACGGTGAGGGGTTCCTTCCCGAAATACTTCCTCGCCAGCTCCTCGAAGGTGACGGTGAGGGGGGGAACAACTGAAGAGATAACGATACTGTCTATTCCACCGATATTTATCCCCGACCGAGAAAGCAGTTGTGAGATGAGAACCCCGTATTCATCCTCTGTTTTATCTCTGTCTGTTACAATGCGCCAGTGACCGGTCAGCTTTTCTTCGGTGAACACCCCCATGACGACATTCGTGTTTCCTATGTCCACTACCAGAAGACTCATTTCACCCATCCTGAACTTCCTTTATGTCGCCGGAAACGAGTTCGATTCTCCGCCCCTCCTCATCCTCGACGATGAGGTACCCCCTTTCCGGATGTATCCCTACTGCCCTTCCCCTGATTTCTCCTTCTCTTGCTCCTACGATAACGGTCTTGCCGGTCAGATATGAGTAGCGTTCCCATTCCCCCAGAAATGCTTCAAGGCCGCGCCTCTGAAAAACTTTCATGTTTTCAAAGATCTTCTCCACAATTGCAGCGGCAACCCCAGCTCTCATGATATCCTTTCCTGTGCATTCTTTCAAAGATATAACGGAATCCCGAATCTCTTCGGGGAAGTCATCCCTCGTGCTGTTTACGTTAACCCCTATCCCGATGACCACACTCCTCGTTTCATCGAAATCCGCGATCATCTCCGTTAATATCCCACATATCTTTTTCCCGGAAACATAGACATCGTTTGGCCATTTGACCTTGCAGGGTATCTCGTACCTGCTATTTATTGTAACGGCAACCGACAAACCGGCGATGAGCGTGATCGCCGGAGACAGAGCAGGCGAAACGTGTAATGGAAGAAGGAGGGACATAGAGATGTTTTTCCCCTTGGGAGAAAACCAGCTTCTCCCCATTCTCCCCCTGCCGGCACGCTGGGCGTCCGCAATTGCAACGGCAGTTTTGACTCCCTTCTCTTGCCTTCCCAGAAGGAACGTGTTCGTTGAATCTATCGATTCAAGTATGTGAATCTCTTCGAATGACCCGGTTTTGTCCAGGATTGTTCTGAGGTTTTCGTACTCGAAGTGAGAGGGAATCGACGCGAGCCGGTAGCCCTTTCCCGGTATACCTTCGACTTTCCACCCCTTTTTACGCAGATTTGCTATTCTCTTCCAGAGCGCCTGCCGGCTGACTCCTAAGGTTTTTGCCGCCTCTTCTCCGGAAAAGAATCTGCCTGGATCGTCAAGGAGCAGATCTATCAGGTTATCTTTCATTGCACGTGTGGAACTATAGCAGTGATCTTGCTGTGTAGGTGCCAAAAACCGATCTCATGACGTCACTGATTTCACCGACCGTCCCATAGGATTCGACCGCCTCGAGTATGGGGGTCATCAAATTGCTACCATCGCGGCAGGATTGCTCCAGATTACTCAGTGCGCGGGTAACCCTGGCGCCATCCCTTCGCTTTCTGAGCTCCCTGAGCTTTTTCCGCTGGACCTTTTCTATTTTGGGATCGACTTTGAGCAGGTTTTTCGGCTGTTCTTCCTCGGCAGTATACTCGTTCACTCCAACGACAATCGCATCTTTCCGCTCCACCGCCAACTGATACTGGTATGCCGCTTCCTGTATCTCCTTCTGCACAAATCCCGATTCGATTGCCTTGATCATGCCGCCCATCTTGTCGATCTTTTCAATATATTTTCTCGCTTCCTCCTCTATCCTGTCAGTCATCGACTCTATCGCATATGAACCGGCGAGGGGATCGACTGTATCTGCCACACCCGACTCATTGGCTAATATCTGCTGGGTCCTGAGTGCGATCCTCACGGCACCCTCCGTCGGAAGCGAAAGCGCTTCATCCATCGAATTCGTATGGAGCGACTGCGTTCCGCCGAGGACGGAAGCGAGGGCCTGCAGAGCGACACGAACGATGTTGTTTTCCGGCTGCTGGGCGGTGAGGGAAGAGCCTGCGGTCTGCGTATGAAATCTCAGCATCATCGATCGGGGATTTTTCGCGCCGAACCTCTTTTTCATAATTCTGGCCCACAACCTCCTGGCTGCCCTGAACTTGGCTACCTCCTCAAGGAAGTTATTATGGGCATTGAAGAAAAAGGAAAGTCTCGAGGAAAAAGAATCAACCTCGAGCCCTGCTTTGACGGCAGCCTCAACATATGCTATGCCGTCCGCCAGAGTAAACGCAACCTCCTGAACGGCTGTGGAACCCGCCTCCCGGATGTGGTATCCGCTTATGCTGATCGTATTCCACCGGGGAACATTATCGCTGCAGAACGCAAATATATCAGTGATTATTCGCATGGAGGGCTCCGGGGGGAAGATATATGTCCCCCGGGCGATATATTCCTTGAGGATGTCATTCTGTATCGTGCCGGAAATCTTGTCCATCGGAACGCCGTTCCTCTTACCCACGGCAATATACATCGCGAGTATGATGGAAGCGGTGGCATTGATGGTCATGGATGTAGAAACGACATCAAGGGGGATCTCGTTGAAAAGCGTTTCCATATCCTCCATCGAATCTATCGCGACACCGACCTTCCCGACTTCTCCTTTTGCCATCGAATGATCCGAGTCGTAGCCCATCTGCGTCGGCAAATCGAAGGCTACACTGAGACCCGTCTGTCCCTGGTCCAGGAGGTACCGATACCGCATGTTCGATTCTTCTGCAGTTCCAAACCCGGCATACTGCCGCATGGTCCAGAACCTCCCTCTGTACATTGTCGGTTGAATTCCCCTCGCAAACGGGTATTTTCCCGGGAAACCCAACTTTTCATCATAGGATTC
>CAYFXN010000051.1:0-9990 GCA_964347065.1 uncultured bacterium
ATCATCCCCTTTTTGCTGTCACGAGGACGATATTCTCTACAATAAACAATAAGAATGGTGTTCAGTGAAAAACGATTCTTT
Source organism: uncultured bacterium (assembly GCA_964347065.1). Taxonomy (GTDB): domain Bacteria; phylum Desulfobacterota; class Deferrimicrobia; order J040; family J040; genus WVXK01. Next base: position 82 of record CAYFXN010000051.1, read on the forward strand.
CTATAGTTTCCCTCGAAATTCGGAACTCGTTTGATCTGTCAAGCGTGTAGACCTGACCCCTTTTTTTCTGGTTTTTGCGGATGTTGGGCATCCTCTTTTGGTATATTGAAAAATATTTTGTTAGAATGCTTTTTAGATATTCCGAATAACGTAAAGGGTATCAGGAGAGAGAGGGGGATACGTTTTGGATATCGACAATTCGAGCGCCTCCCCTTCACGATTTCTCCGGGAAGTATCACGACACTCGCACAAAGAGAGTGATCCAAAAAGAGGAGGTGTAACATGAGGGGATCGGTCAGAAAACTGGGAGTTCTGTTTCTCGCGCTGGCCACGTTCTTCTTCACGGGCCAGGCTCTTGCGGCGGACACCTACAAGGTAGGTGTCGTCACGTTTTTATCCGGTGGCGCGGCAGGCCCGTTCGGAATCCCTGCGAAAAATGCCGCTGATGTGATCGTAGACGCGTTGAATGCAGGCACGGTTCCCGCCCCCTATGCCACGAAAGGGTTTGCGGGAAAGACAATCGAGGTGGTACTCATCGACGAGGCAGGAGGCGCCACGGAGCAGGTGACGGAATTTCGGAACCTGGTGCAGCAGAAGAAGGTGGACGCCGTGATCGGCTACATCTCCAGCGGCCACTGCCTGGCAATCGCCCCCGTGGCGGAAGAGCTGAAGGCCTTGACGGTGCTGTTTGACTGCGGCACCCCCCGGATTTTCGAGGAAGCGTCCTACACCTACGTCTTCCGCACCGGCCCCACCGCCACCATCGACAACGTGGGCGCCGCCCGCTACATACTGGACATGAAGCCCGACCTTAAAGCCGTGTCGGGCATCAACCAGGACTACGCCTGGGGCCACGACTCGTGGAGCGATTTTATCAGCACCCTGAAAGTGCTAAAACCCGACGTGGAAGTCAAAAACGAGCTGTTTCCCAAACTGTACAAGGGCCAGTACGGGGCGGAAATATCGTCGCTCACGGTGAACAAGGCCGACTTCATACACTCGAGCTTCTGGGGCGGCGACATGGAAGCCTTCGTCCTCCAGGGGAGCGCCCGCGGGCTCTTCGATGACCAGACCGGCGTGCTGACCACCGGCGAGACGGCCATGTTCCGCCAGGATATCCCGGAGGGCACGATAATCGGGGGACGGGGACCCTTCGGCGTTTACGCTCCCGAGAGCGCGCTGAACACCTGGTTCCGCGATAACTACACCAAGCGCTTCGATACACCGCCCACGTACCCGTCCTACAAGATGGCCCAGGCCTTTCTCGGGCTCAAGACGGCCATCGAAAAAGCGGCAGCTGCAAAGGCCGACTTCACCACTGCAGACGTCATAAAAGCGTTTGAAAATCTCGAGTACGAGGCCCCGAGCGGCACGGTGAAGCTGAAAATCGGCAAAGGCCACCAGGCGGTGCAGGAAACCGCCTACGGGCAGTTCACCAAGAAAGACGGCAAACCGACGGTGAAAAACGTAAAGCGCTTTCCCGCCGACTGCGTGAGCCCGCCGGACGGGATATCGAGCGGTGATTGGATCAAGGGAGGGATGAAAGGAGCCAAATGCGAATAAGCAGGGCAGGGCTTACCACATGAAGCTGCTGCTCGTCATCCTGATCGACGGACTGATCTACTCATCCTGGCTGTTCCTGGTGTCTGCAGGTCTCACCCTCATCTACGGGGTGATGAGGATACTCAACATGGCCCACGGCAGCCTGTATGCCGTGGGCGCCTACGCTTCCGCGTCGGTGGTGGGATGGTACTTCGCCACCGGATATCCACCTGCTGCGAGCTACGCCCTGTTCATATTCTGCGCGATGGCCATGGGGCTCATCGCCGGAGTCCTGATCGAGCGGGGGATCCTGCGCTTTGTCTACGGAAAAGACGAGGTGATCATCCTGCTCGTCACCTACGCGGTCCTGCTCATCCTGGAGGATGCCATCAAGCTCATCTGGGGGGTGGACGCCTATTTCGCCATCCAGCCCTACAAGGCGCTGGGAAGGACGAGCATCATCGGCATTCCCTTCGCAAACTACGACCTCGCCCTCATTGCCGTGGCGGTCTTCATCGGGTTTCTGCTCTGGTACGGTTTAAATAAAACGCGATACGGGAAGCTGCTTCGGGCCGTCATCCATGACCGGGAAGTCAGCATGGCCATGGGCATCAACGTGCCCGCCATATTCGCCGCAACCTTCGCCATCGGGAGCATCCTCGCTGCCCTCGCCGGCGGGCTGATTGCCCCATCGCTCTCGGTGGTCCCCGGCATGGGCATAGAGGTGATCGTCATCGCCTTCGCCGTCGTGGTCACCGGGGGCCTGGGGAGCATCGGCGGAGCGCTCCTGGGATCCTTGCTCATAGGGATCACGAGAGCTGCGGCAGTGCACCTCATCCCCCAGGGAGAGGTCCTGGTCATCTTCGTGATCATGGCGACGGTGCTCGCCGTTCGGCCCGAAGGGATATTCGTGCGGGCAAAAGAGAGGAAGATATGAGGATCGGGAAGGACAGGACGATCCCCCTCCTGACCCTGGGGTTCTTCCTGCTTTTAGCTGCGAACTTCGTCATGCCGAAATGGCTCGCCTTTCTCGTCATGGTGTCGCTTGCCAGGTCCCTGGTGGTGATCGGGGTCGTGGTGCTGATGCGCTCGGGCCTGGTCTCCTTCGGGCAGGGGTTTTTCTACTGCATCGGAGGATACACGGCCGGCATCGCGAGCAACTACTTCGGCATAACGGATATCTCCCTGGTGCTTCTCATCTCCATCGCCATCTCCATCGCTGCAGGCGGTCTCATCGGGCTCCTTCTGTGCAACTACCGGGAAATCTTTTTCGCCATGCTGACGCTGGCCGTGTCCATGATCCTCTACAGCGTCATCGTCAAAAATCCGACACTTGGGGGGAGCGACGGGTTCAACGTCTCTCCCCCGCACATTTTCGGCATCTCACCGGACATGGTAGACCCCGGGCTATCGCTGCCCTTTGTCACCTGCATCGTCGTTTATCTCGTTGCGGTTTTCGTCCACCGCTATTTCAGATCCGGATTTGGGTACGCCGGAGTGGCCATACGTCTGAACGAGATCCGGGTGGAGTATCTGGGCGCCTCACCGAAGGTGATCATCTACTCCACGTACATCCTAGCCGGCGTCCTCGCCTCTATCGGCGGAACCCTCATCGCATATGCTTCGGGGCACGTGGACCCCGAGCTGGCTTATTGGACCACGTCGGGCGAGTTCGTCTTCGTGGCGCTACTTGGGGGCGTGAGCCACGTGGCGGCGCCCGTAATTGCCTCCGTCCTGTTTCAGATACTGCGCACCTACGCCCTTGATCTTGCCCCCTACATCTGGCAGATGCTGCTCGGCATCGTGCTGCTGCTTATAATCCTCTTCCTCCCCGAGGGACTCTGGTCGATCATCGCACGGCTCAAGACGAAAAGGAGAAGCTATGAAAGCGCTCCTTAAGGTAAATAACCTCTCGAAAAACTTCGGTGCGGTGATAGCCGCCGAGGAAATAAACGTTACGATCGGCGAGGAAGAGGTGGTGGGCATCATCGGGGCAAACGGCGCCGGAAAAACCACCTTCGTGAACATCATCACCGGGTACGTGAAGCCAACGGCAGGGTCCGTCCGCTTCCAGGGAAGGGATATCACGGGACTGCCGCCGCGGAAAATCATCCGCATGGGCATCTGCCGCTCCTTCCAGATCACCCAGCTCTTTCCGGACATGGACGTGTGGGAGAACCTCATGGTTTCCTGCACGCTGCTGAACAACCCCATGATCCGCCTGACGCGCCCCTTCAAGGAAAAGGGATTCCAGGACCGGGTAATAGCCGCGCTCGAGGAGTTCGGCATCAGCGACTACGCTCACGAAGCGGTGTCGACGCTGCCCCAGGGGGTGCGCAAACTCCTCGACATCGCCATGGCCATGATGGGGCCCACCAATCTGCTCCTGCTCGATGAGCCCACGAGCGGCGTGGCGATCCACGAGAAATTCCCCCTGATGGACACCATCATGGAGAGCGTGAAAAAAACGGGCGCGGCGACGATCTTCATCGAGCACGACATGGATATCGTAAAAAACTACACCGACCGGATCATCGCCTTCTACGACGGGAGGGTCATCGCCGACGGGCCAGCCGGCGAAGTGGTCAAAAACGAGGAGGTCATCAGGTACGTGATCGGCTCGAAACCAGCGGCGAACGAGGAAGGGTGACCATGCTGAAAGTAACGAATCTGAACGTTTTCTTTCAGAAGACCCACATCTTGAGAGACGTATCCCTGGATGTGGGAACAGGGTCGATTGCAGGCGTCATCGGGAGAAACGGCGCGGGTAAGACGACGCTCATAAGAACGATCATGGGGCTTACGAAAGTCGAATCGGGGCAGATCTTTATCGGGGGCTCGGAGGTGACGGGGATGAAAGCCCACACGCGGCCCGGACTTTGCGTAGGGTACATGCCCGAAGACAGGAGACTCATCCCCGATCTCTCGGTGGAGGAAAACGTCCTGCTCCCCCTGTGGGCAACGGCTGCAACCGATTTCAATAACCGGCTCGCCTGGGTGTACGAGCTCATGCCGGAAGTTAAGGCCATGTCCAATCGTAAGGCGCTGCAGCTATCCGGCGGACAGCTGAAGCTCGTGGCGCTGGCACGGGCGATGATCATCGGGGAGAAGCTCCTGCTGCTCGACGAACCCTTCGAGGGGGTGGCGCCGGCGCTTGCCATGCGCCTGGCGGAGGTGCTGCGCACCCTCAAGGTAGAGGGGATCTCCATCCTGCTCTCCGCCTCGGACGATACGTTTTCGGCGGATCTCATTGAGAGCTCCTACACCATCGAGAGAGGAGAGATAATCGGGAAGAACCAAACAGGGAGCACGGGTGAGGTAGTATGATAAAAGTGGCGCGAGGAGCATTTAACTCCCGGTAACAAGGAGGTCGTTATGTTCGAATACAGATCCCCCCATGACACGGTTTTTACGGTTCGCAACGTCACCGTGAAGTTCGGAAACGGGGTCATTCGCGAGATCGGTTACGACGTGAAAAAGATGGGCCTTTCCTCGGTCCTCTTAGTCACCGACGAGAACATTAGAGCGAACACGGAGATCATAACGACCTGCGCGAAGTACCTGGATGAATATGGCATCGGCGTCGAGATCTATGATAAGACCCCCATCGAGCCCACCGACACGGGCGTGCTGGAAGCGATCGAGTTCGCGAAAACCAAAAAGTTCGAAGGGGTCATCGGCATCGGCGGCGGCAGCAGCATCGACATGGCGAAGATGATAAACCTCTACACAACATACCCGGCTGATTTCTATGACTTCATCGCGGCCCCCACGGGAAAGGGGAAGGAGGTCCCCGGCCCGGTGAAGCCGATGATCGGCGTGCCCACCACATCCGGCACGGGGAGCGAAAACACCCCCGTGGCCGTCGTGGATCTTACGAAGGAAAAGCTTAAAGTGGGCATATCCCACCCGTACCTGGTGCCGAACCTGGCCATTTTGGACCCCACCCTCACGATTACCCTCGACCCCTACTACACGGGGTCCACGGGGCTCGACACCCTGCTCCACTCCATCGAGGCCTACACGTCCATCCCCTACTATTCGCGGCCCCGCCCTGTATCTCCCGATAAGCGGCCCGTCTACATCGGCTCGAACCCCGTCTCGGACCTCTTCGTGGAAGAGAGCATCAAGCTGGTGGGGAAGTATCTCAGGCGCGCCTTTTACCAGCCCTATGATCTGGAGGCGCGGGAGAAGATGCTCCTGGCGACTCACCTGGGAGGCGCCTTCGGCAACGCGGGAGTGCACGTTCCCCACGCGCTGGCCTATCCGATCGCCGGGAGAAACCATGAGCTGCCCCACGGCATAGCCGTGTCTCTTACCGGGCCAAAGGGCCTGGAGTTTCTCGCCCCTGCTGCGGAAGAGAAGCTGGCGAACGTGGCCCGGTGGCTGGGCCAGGACACCGAAGGCCTGAATACCCGGGAGGCGGCGTTTATGGCGGGCGAGGGGCTGAGAGACCTCATGGAAGACTTAAATCTCGCCCGGGGTCTCAAATACGTGGGGTTTGACGAAAAGGACATCGACGAGCTCTCTGAGGCGGCAATGCAGGTCCAGCGCCTCCTCACCATGTCCCCCCGCAGGGTAGAACTGGAAGACGCAAAGGAACTTTACCGGGGGAGTCTGGAGAACTGGTAGGACCGCCGACCCGCCGATTTGCATAATTTGGGTTATCTGCTTTTGGGATTTTGTGCTTTTAGATTTTTTGTTGTTCTACTCTCTGCTTTCTGAACTCACGGGATGATTTCCGCTAGTTGCCACTTCCGGACCGAGTTTATCAGATATACTGTATCTGCCCCAGCCAGATCTTCCTTTGTCAGCACCTTCTCTTCGATGGTACCGTCTCGAAGGAGCTTCTCCCTGAACGTACCGGGAAGAAGGCCCGAGCTGACAGGGGGAGTAACCAACCGGCCATCTTTTTCGACGACGATGTTGGCGATCGAGGTTTCAGTAACCTCTCCCTTCCGGTTTATGAAGACGAGGTCGTCTACTTCCGGATGGTCTTTGCGGGCATTATCGAACAGATCTCTCACCGTCGTTTTGTGATAGAGGAATATATCGTCCCTGTCGACGGGCTTCCGGTAGATTTTCACTTTGCGGGTCGTCCCGGGACCCGGGGGCGAAAGTTCCGTCCCCCTCACCTCTATTTCCCCATCCGGGCCGAGAAGGACCCGAATCTTCACCCGGGGCCGATCGATACCTTTTACCGCCCGATCTATCTCCCCGGCGATCTCTGACCCTTCAAACGGAAAGCCGAAATAGGCGGCGGATCTCTTAAGTCTCTCCAGGTGTTCGGTGAGAAGGAAGAGCCCCCCTTCTCGCTCATACAGGATGGTTTCGATCAGCCAGAACGTAGGCCGCACGCTCCGTACGAAGAACGATTTCGTCCTGCTCTCCTCATACTCATCCTCCGGCGTGGAGTCATAGACGATCCCGCCGCCGGTCCCGTACCGGAGCGTTTTTTTCTCCCGGTCGATCAAGGCCGTCCTGATCGCTACGTTGAAAACCGCCTCCCCGTCAGGTGTCAGATACCCGATGGAACCCGTATAAATATCCCGCGGGGACCTCTCCAGCTCGTCGATTATCTCCATGCTCCTGATTTTCGGAGCACCGGTTACCGAGCCGCAGGGAAAGAGAGAGCCCATTACATCTTTCACGCAGATATCCTCACGCAGCGTCGAAACGACCTCCGATGTCATCTGGTACACGGTCCGATATTTCTCCACGGTGAAAAGAGATGGCGCAATCACGCTCCCGGCCACGGAAATCTTCCCCAGGTCGTTTCTCAGAAGATCGACGATCATCAGGTTCTCGCTAATATCCTTGGGAGAGTTTTTCAACGCAACAAAGTTTTCCCGGTCCCTCTCCGCGTCATCGTCCCGGGGCATGGTCCCCTTCATCGGTTTCGTCCTGATCGTTCTGCCTTTGCGGTGAAAGAAGAGTTCCGGAGATATGGACAGGATCGCGTACCTTCCGCAATCGATATATGCGGCGTAAGGAGAAGTTTCCGATTCACAGAGACGGTTAAACAGGGACATTTCGCAGCCGGCGAACTCCGCAAGGAGCCGGTAGGTGAAATTTACCTGGTACGTTTCGCCTACGCGAAGATACTCTTTAATTCTTCTCACTTTCTCCAGATACTGAGCGACGGAAATTTCGGGCTGAAGCCTCGACACAAAGAAGTTCCCCTTCCCACCGGGTGGAGTCGACCCGGGCACCATTGCCTCAAATGTCTGGAACCAGATCTTCGGGAACTCCCCGGATTCTTTGCCTGGCATGGCTGAATCGAAGGCGGGGGACGCTTCGTAGGAGATAAAGCCCGCTGCAAAAAGCCCTTCCCGGGTAGCACGCAGGGTCTTATCGAGCACGAGACCCACATCGTCGAGCTCGTAGCCCACATGTTCGTCAACGGCCCCTGAGAACGTAACGTTCCAGAAGGGAGAATGTCCGTTTAATGAACGAAATACTATCGAATTATTACGTGGTGAACCCATGAAGAATCTCTTTCCCCCTTTGGAATCATTTATCCTAATACAACTATCTATTGTATGTGAAATATTTCCCCGCAATATTTAATTCCATACCTCTTAGTTCATCTTAACTTCTCAACTTCTTGGTTTTCCTTTCGGCGCTCCGCATTCTAAATTCCGCATCACCACCCTGGCAGTGTGGCTGCTTTCTGGCTTTTCCGGACCTTCGGATGCCCGGCTCTTCGAGCCATCAGAACAGTTTCTCGTTCCCCATTTCTGGTTTGCTCGAAAGTTTGATCCCGGAACCGGATTATCTCCGTCCCGGCACCCGGTTGGGGTGAATACCATACTAAAGGTTGCTCTGTTAAATACCGATAATTTTTATGTGCATCGGCGTTTATCAATGCTTGCGGCATTTTTGAGGAACGAATAGTGTGCAACAAACCGGTAATCCGAAACGCACAGAACCGGCTGAAAAGAAGCAACAGAAATGCACTGCCTGCTAAAGGAGATGGCGTGGAAAACAGCGGAAGAATCTTGATTGTGGACGACGAGGAGAGCACCGTAGGTGCAATGAGTGATATCCTTCAACGCGCAGGATATAAGGTTTCGGCTGCATTTAACGGAAAAGATGCAATGGAAGCGGCAAACAAGAATAAGCCCGATCTGATTCTTCTGGATATCGTGCTTCCCGATATAGATGGGTTTAAAATATGCAAGAAACTGAAGGCTGACGAACTGTCAAAATCCATCCCTATTTTGATGATCACAGGATTGGACAGCATGGAAGACCGCCTGAAAGGTTTGAGCGCAGGAGCAGATGATTTTCTGAACAAACCGATCGAACAAACTGAGCTGTTGCTGAGAATAAAGTCTTTTCTCGAGATAAAATCATATCAGGACAGGTTAGAGAACAGCCTGACTGAACTCTCGGCAAACCAGAAGACAAAAGAAGATCTGATGCACATGATCATTCACGATCTGAACAACCCCCTGTTCGGCATCACCCTGCACCTTGAAACGCTCCTGTTCGAGAAAGAAAGATTATCTGATAAACAGGTGAAGAGGATCAATGAGTGTATCCGTTTCAGCCGCGAGATCGAGAATCTCGTGCGAAATATCCTCGACATTTACAAGATGGAAATTGGACAGCTGATATTAAATAAAGAGTTAACTGACATGATCGAACTGGTCGATGACGTGGTAAATCTGTTCCGCCCCAGAATCGAGGCGAAGGATATTTTCCTTTCCTTAAATAGCGCGGACAATGTGACACCGGTTTGGGTTGACAGCAACCTCGTGAAGAGAGTCATCGGCAACCTGCTTGGAAACGCGATCAGGCACACATCCGAAAAAGGGAAAATAGGTATTACGATCGACCGCAAGATAAGAAAAGAAGAACTTGTCGTGACCGTAACCGACACCGGGACAGGTATCAAACCCGAGTATCACAAGAAGATATTTGACAAATTTCTGCAACTCGAAGTGAGAAAAACGAGCTCGATGATAGGTCTTTGCGGACTCGGGCTTCCTTTCTGCAGAATGGTCGTGGAGGCTCATCAGGGAAGGATTTGGGTCGAAAGCGAGGGTGAGGGAAAAGGGTGCAGCTTTAGTTTCTCAATTCCTATCGCAGGTTGATCCTCACACGATCAACAATATAGGTTCCCGGGACAAGCAACTTCAATAATGAGTGATATTCAGGAAATGGAAATTTGCACTGCTGCGAACTACCAAAGTAGTGCTTTCTGCGTTCTGGTGTTCCCGGAACGTCGGAGCCAACGATCAGCTCTGTGAAACAGTTCGCACCAACGGTCATCTAACGGTCATAAAAATTCCGGGAGGGAGGACTCATGGAATATTGTGCAGTCGGAAAGAAACCGGTAAACGATGACGGCTACTTCGA
>CAYFXN010000051.1:10000-13258 GCA_964347065.1 uncultured bacterium
CGTTTATAAAATACCCATAATTGAGAGGGCTCAGATGGAATACTGTCATGTCGGATCGAAGCCGGCGAATGATGATGGCTACTTCGAAGAGATGACAAAAGCGATCTTTCGTTCCGGGTTCAACTGGAAGGTTATCGAAAACAAATGGGAGGGTTTCCGCGAGGCGTTCGCCGATTTTTCGATTCAGAAGGTGGCCCGGTTCGATGACCCGGAACTCGACATACTGTTGAAAGACGAGGGAATCGTTCGAAACTACCGGAAGATAGAGGCGACCCTGAAAAACGCCCGGGAGATGCTCGAGATACAGGATAAGCACGGTTCCTTCGAAAAATATCTCGAGGAAGCTTCCCGGCAGGGCGAAGAGAAATTCTGCAAGGAATTATCGAAGCGATTTTCCCATCTCGGGAGCTCGACGGCCCTTTTTTTCCTGCGATCCGTAGGCCGGGAAATGCCCGAAGCGACGAAAAAGTGGGAAAAAGAAAATTCTGCCAAGATAAAAAAGTTTAGGGAACAAGCCTCATAGAGAGAGGTGAAGGAACGATGACCAAACTCCTCAGTGAAGAAGAAGCCACGGGAAAGGTCAAGGATATCTACGAAGACATAAAAGGTGCTTTCGGGATGGTACCGAACCTGTTCAAGGCCCAGGCGGCGGTAGACCCCAACTGGCTGGAGCTTAACTGGAACCGGGAGAAAAAGATCATGCTCACGGAGGGCAGGCTCGACCGGAAGACGAAGGAATTGATCGCCATGGCCGTCGCCCTCGTTCATCGCTGCGAGTACTGTTCCCTGGCCCACGAGGCGATGGCGCTCATGGCGGGTGCGAGCGAAGAAGAGGTGGGAGAGGCCAAGAAAGTGATCGAGCTTTTCTCCAGTTTCTCCGCCATAGCGGATTCCCTCAGGGTTCCCTGCGACGTGACCCCGGAAATGGTGAGCAAATCGGATTGAAGATTCGTGCCACCAGTGACCAAGATCGGGGTCAGGTCTACACTCTTGACACGTTAGATATCCCGAGTCTGTCAAATGTGTAGACCTGACCCCCTGTTGGGTTGCTGCTGCCTGCCGTATCCTTTCACCTGTAACGTTCGTCTAAACGGTTACTAAATTACGATGAATCGTTTTACCGATAACGCTTCTCTTTACTCTATAGAGGTTTCGGAAGCGAACGGCCCTTTCAAGGAGGTTCAGGGTGACCATTCCTGGCGTCATCTTCGTTCTGCTGTCGATCGCGGGAATCACCGTCGCAGTGACGGTCGGCATTTCCTACGTCTTCACGAGATGGTACGGAACACCGAAGCGGATGCCCTCTGGCGCTACCCCTGCCGACTACGGGATGACCTATGAACAGGTTTCATTTACGAGCAGCGGGAAGTCTCTCTCCGGCTGGTTCATCCCGCCCCCTTTAACTGACAATCCGTGGCCTGCCGTGGTTCTCGCACACGGATGGTCTTTTCGCGCATCCTCCCTGATGAAAGTCGCACGGGACCTCAACGAAGCGGGATTCGCCGTTTTCGCCTACGATGCACGGGGACATGGGGACAGCGAAGAAGACGGCTTCATCAGTCTCGTGAAAATTTCCGAGGATATCCTCTCGGCGATCTCCTACGTCGAAGGGCGGAGTGATGTGGATGATTCACGCATCGCTCTCGTCGGTCATTCTATCGGCGGGGCAGGCGGAATCGTCGCGGCCTCGGAAGATCCCCGCGTCCGCTGCCTGGTAGCGATCTCGGCATTTTCCGATCCGGTCGAGGTAACGGGTCTCTACCTGAAACGATACCGCATACCCCGCTGGCCCTTCCTGTGGCTCATTCGCCGGTTCATCGAGGCCGAAGTGGGGGAGAAAATGGCGGAGTTTGCGCCCGAAAACCGCATAGGGAGAGTGGCCGTTCCCGCTTTGCTCATCCACGGCGAGGCAGATAGGTTCATCCCCCCCTCGAACCTGGAGGCCATCCTTTCCAATTCTCGGAAGGAGCAGGTGGAAGGCTGGGTGGTCCCGGGCCGGAGGCACGCGGACGTGTATCTCGACCCTCAATTTGCGCCGAGGGTCACGGATTTCCTCCGAAACGGGCTCTTCCCCGAACCGCGCGACCCATCGGCCGATCGCTCGTCCTTCTGATTTCTTTTATCTTTGCGGAACTTCTGCATTTCGGCTGTTCGAACCATCTGCACGAAGCAAACCCATGAAAATAAAACAACTATTTCGACCAGGGTAACTCTGCGCGGAAATGTTCTAAATTTTCATAAATATTTCATATTGTGAAAGTTTTCACATATTTTTTTCTGTAAACATTTTACACTTGAATCGAAGATAGGCGAAAAGACAACCTTCAGCAGCATGGTTCGCAGGCTTCGCGCGTTGAACCAATTCCATCAAAGGAGGAAATCATGGAAGCGATCCTTTTCATGGTAGAGGAAGGGTTTGCCTTGGGCGGCGGATTGATTCTCTTTCTGATTGCAACAGCAGGTATCTTCCTCGGCTACACCTCGGAAGAGGAGCACGAGGGGGCGAAGAGAGTCTTCTGGGCCGAGTGGCCACTTCCTGACGCGACGGTGATCGAAGCGAAGAAAGCCCGCAAGGCAGCGTGACGTGTTGTCAATCTGCAGGCCGTAGTTGGTATTTCGAGGGGAATTGCAGAGAATGGGGGAGTTTATCATCCCGCGAGAATCGGGGAAAGCTGATCGACGATAAACAGCGGAGATCGCTATAGGTGCATTACGAGAACTTTCAGGAGAAAAGCCTTCATCGTTATCTGATTTGGATAGTCGGGCGTACACAAATCTAGGCGGTGGCAACGAACATCGACGGAGGATTGGAAAATGGCCACGATGAAAATGTTTACCTGTTACGGATGCGGCCTCGTTTTCGAAGTTCCGTATCGCAGCCAAAGTCCTTTGGCCTGTCCGTTATGCAAATGCATCAATCTTCACCGATCCATAGACCGTAAACGATCCGGCAGAACCACCCACCGGGGACACGGAGAACGCATCCGTTGGGGGCAAAACAGGGAAACTCATTGAAAATCAAAATGTTATCGCTCCCAAACGACCTGCAACAGGAAGGATGATCTGTGAGGGAGCGGTGTCAGGCCCTGTCTCCTAACCTTTTTCAAGCGGTATAATTAAATATATCAGGAGGCGGGGCAAGACCCCCTTTGTTTGACCCCCTTTGTTGCTCAAGTATCCATTCCCAGGGCCCGATTATATTTCATGACAGAAGAACGAAGAGTTCTCTTTGTATATGACAAGTCGTTTGTATAAATA
>CAYFXN010000052.1:0-13258 GCA_964347065.1 uncultured bacterium
GTGGAACGGGCCGCTGCGCGGTTCGGAGGTATCGACATCCTGGTGAACAACGCCAGTGCCATCAGCCTGACCGGGACCCTCGAGACGGAGATGAAGCGGTTCGACCTGATGTTCTACGTCAACGTGCGGGGAACCTATACCTGCTCGAGGGCCTGTCTTCCTCACCTGCTGAATGCCAAGAACCCCCATATACTGAATATCAGCCCCCCCCTGTCCATGGAACCCCGCTGGTTTCGGAGCCACGTGGCCTACACGATCTCCAAGTACGGGATGAGCATGTGCGTGCTCGGCATGGCTGAGGAATTTCGGGAACGGGGCGTTGCCGTCAACGCACTCTGGCCCGCCACCGTCATTGCCACCTCGGCGATCACGATGCTGGGAGGAGCCGTCACGGAGAAGTTCTGCCGCAAGCCCGAGATCGTCGCTGAGGCCGCGCATGCCATCCTGGTCCGCGACAGCCGCAGCACGACGGGCAACTTCTTCATCGACGAGGAGATCCTCAAAGAGGAAGGGATGACCGATTTCTCCCCCTACGCGGTGGACCCCGAGAGCCCCCCTGCGCCCGACCTTTTCGTGGACTGAGTGAACCTAAGTTAGCGAAAATAAATCTTAATAAAGAGTATTCTCCCAACTCCCTGAAGAGATTCCAGGGTTAAGTGCTGCAGGGACCAACCGCCGGAATCTCTTCTCTTTTTGGCAAAAAAAGCCTGCGTTCCGTTAAAAAACCGAAAAGGCTCCTGCTTTGCCTTTCACGTCCATACCGTGATCCATCTCATCTTCTCTGTCACGAATACGTCCGATGGCACAGGCGGCGTGTCGATTGCCGGTTCGGTAAATAAGAACAGGGAACGTACAAGGAGACGTGAAGAAGGGCGCAATAAAAGATGGGTTTATGAAAAACCCATACCGGGAGTAAATTTCCCCCCGCATATCCTAAAGAAAAAGATACATTTTACGAATAAGAATGTACCGGCAATTCCGGCCAGGAGGATGATCATTCGAAAAAAACCTTTCACAGGGAAGAACCATGCCGCACCCGACAGCCATTTCTTCGAAAATCTTTTGAACAACCTCTATGACGGGGTGTACTACGTCGACAGCAACCGGAGGATTACCTTCTGGAACAAAGGTGCTGAAAGAATCACAGGATTCACCAGCGCCGATATGACCGGGCGATGCTGTGACGACGACATTCTCACCCACATAAACGATAAAGGCCGAAGCCTCTGCAGGGGAGCATGTCCCCTGGCAAAAACGATCGCTGATGGCCTCCCCCGGGAAGAGGAAGCGTACCTGCACCACAAGGACGGGCATCGTGTTCCCGTAAAGATACGGGTGACACCGATCCGGGATTCTGAAAACAGGATAATCGGGGCCGTGGAGACATTCAGCGAGATATCATCGAGGGGTGCCATAGCCCAGAGAATGAAAGACATCCAGAAAATGGCCCTCTATGATCCCCTCACGAACCTTGCGAACAGGCGCTTCCTCCAGATGAAGATCGAGTCGCGGTTGAACGAACTCGACAGGTACGGATGGCCCTTCGGCATCGTCTTCATCGATATCGATCACTTCAAAGGCATTAACGATACCTACGGGCACGAAGCGGGCGACAGGGTGCTCAAGATGGTGGCAAACACTCTTGCAAACAACATCAGAGTTTTCGACGTGGCGGGTCGATGGGGCGGAGAGGAGTTCATCGTCATCATCGTAAACGTACGCGAGGACAAACTTTTCTCCATCGCGGAAAAATTACGTATGCTCGTCGAAGGCTCGAGGATATCCATCGGGTCTGATACCATCAGCGTTACCGTATCTCTCGGCGCCACCCAGGCGAAACCGTCGGACAGCATCGATACGCTCGTTGGCAGGGCCGACCAGTTCATGTACCGGAGCAAAAATTTCGGAAGAAACCGGGTCTCCATGGGTTGAGCCGTTTCTCGAAGCGATCCGTCCACAGGCAGCATATCACGAAAACAGTACCCACCTAGCGCTCCCCGATCCGCAAAGACGGAAACGTTCCGGAGCAGCAGGGGTGGTGATTTCCCATAAATGTTTGGATAGTTCGGTCAGGCGGAAACGACTAAGGTGATCTCTGCTTTGCACTGCTTGCATTCCCCGGACCTGACGCAATTCGTTTCGGGAACATAGAGCAGCGCCACATCCTGAGCGCAGCCCATGCACTTGACGACGCACTTAACCGTGCCCTCTGCTTCCCCGCTTGGATCACTCTCACAACTTGCCTCGCACTCGCCTTCCCCGCAATTGCTTCCTTCATCGGTGTCGGCTATTTTCAATTCCTCCCCGCAGAAGGGACAGTAAGTGATGTCCACCTCGATGCCGCGTTCGACAAATTGCCATTTTTTTCTCAGGTCATCATAGAGAATGCGTTCACCGCTCTTTTCCTCATCACCCATCTCCTGGCACAGGTGGATGTACCAAGAATCACAGAAGAGAACGCCATCCTTTTTCATGATCATGACTAACCTCAACTCCTTCGATATCGTTGTGAAAAATCCACTCTAACTCTTTTCGGAATTATTTGGCTCACCATTAAATCTGAAGTGAAAAAAAAAGAAAAAAGAGCGTTTGCCGACCCCACACAGAAAGAGCCGAAGACCCGGGGGCTCGACCCACCACCTGCAGGTGATGGGAAGAAAAAAGGGGGGGGAAAGCTTATCATAGCAGAATCACCTGTTTGGTTTCGGCCATCGCCCTGAGTTTTCCGAAGGCGATCCTCCTCTCCAGGTGATTCAGGCCGCAGCAGCTGCTGATCATGGTCTGATCCGGCGGCAGCCAGCCAAGCTTCGTTATCCGTTCGGTAATGACGTGGGAAGTCTCGACGTTCAGGTCCTGCACGTCGGCGGCCCTGACTCTTTCTGCCTTTTTCTCCCCGGCTTTCCTTCTTCCGTGAATAAATCTGGACATTGTGAGATACTGTTAGAGCATCGGGTCACCCGCACTGAACAGGCTGAAGACATATACCGGAGAGATTAAGGTGCAGGACAAAAGTAAGACGCCGACTTATTCTCCTGTTCCGAGCTGGGACAGGTTCAAAGCGGTCAGATTCTGCCGAAAAGGAGGCATTACGTTTCTCGAGGTCATCAAAGGAAGGATCGCAATAGCGGAAAATCGCAACAGAGGGATCGGGGCAGAGAGAAGGGGAAAGGAGAAGAAGTGACCTCTCCGCGGAAGATCCCCCCTGTTAGATCATCGAAACGAAGCCTTTTATGGTCTTGAAAGCGTGAAAATGCATCCTTTCGGCTGTGCTGATAATCATACTAACAACTGGTATACAATACCGGGCCGGAGATTCCACCTGCCGACCTACCCTCTGGCGGGACGGGAATCTCTTTTTTTTGCGCTCCGAAACAAACGGCACATCATGCGGTTGCCAATAAATTTGGCACCAAATCCCCCCCCCGGGCTCATCCCATGAAGGTGAGCTACCCCATTCTTATTGAAGCTCCCCTTTTCGGGGTCGCCTACGAATTTGACAACCGCTACCGCCTCCCCAGTGAAATCGTCATCCGCTAAGGGGGCATACTCCTTTGCCACCACGATAAAGGCGGTAAACCGTCACCCCCGCTTTCCCCCATCATGCAACCTGCACATTCAACACTTCATTTTTCCGTGTCGTGTTTATCAGCAGGTACCAATAAAATTGAATATTGCCCCGCTTCCATCCGTCTCAACGAATAAGCCATACATCTCCTCTCAACTCATCGAAAGGGGCAGCCCCCTCCGTTCTCTTGACGGAGGGGGTCTGTCCAAACTCTCAATACGATCCTGAACCGACGGCGCTCCTAGCGCTTCCCATCCCAATCACTTTCGGGAATTTACTTCTCAAATGTGGTAATAAATTCTCCTCCAGGCAGGTCTGAACTATATAAACGCCTGATATGTATGGAAAAAATATCTGGTACGGAACTTGCGTTTTCTCCGGTATCGACACCGGCATTTTTTCTGTCACCCCGTTTTCAGCCGGCGTCAGAGGAAATTGCGGAGGGTAATAAAACGTGAAAAAATACATCCTGTTGGTATCGATTTTCTGCATCTGCTCTTTTCCCGTTGCTGCCCGTTCCGTAAAAAGCCATCTTAACCTCACGCACCCGGATAAAAGCGGGGACTTCAATATCAACCGCTCTATGGCCCGCGATTATTTCAACGTGGGTACCGCCAACATCAATATGGACCAGCACGACAAAGCAATACTATACCTCACGAGGGCGATCGAGCTGAACCCGGAGTTTGCACAGGCGTATCTCAACCGTGGACACGCCTACACCCGAAAAGGAGATCTCGAAAGGGCAATCTCAGATTACGACAGGACGATCGAGATAGATCCCGGCCTCTCCCTGGCGTATTACAACCGGGGAACCGCCTACTTCAATTTAGACCAGAACAGGCGGGCCATCTTGGACTTCAACAGGGCGATCGAGCTGAACCCCGGGATCGCGGACGCCTATCTCAACCGGGGAAGCGCCTATTACATCCTGGAGCAATACGAAGAGGCGATTCCCGACTTCAAAAGGGCAATCGATTTGAATCCTGCGCTCCTTTACGCCTATCTCAACCTGGGGGGGTCTTATTACATCCTCGGAAAGTACGAGAGGGCCGTATCGATATACAGCAAGATCATAGATCTCGATCCGGGGTTTGCCATCGTCTATTTCGAAAGGGGTTTGGCATACTACCGCATGGGGAATGTCAACCGGGCCATTTTCGATTTCAACAGGGGAATCGAGATCGACCCCGATCACGCCGGTTCATACTTCTACCGGGGTGAGGCATACGCCAGGAAAAAAGAGTTCGCCCATGCCCACGCCGATTACACGCGGGCGATAGAGAAAGAGCCGAAAAATTTCTGGGCGTACTACGTCAGGGCGGTGGCCAACTTCAACATGGGGCACTACCTGCGGGCCGCTGCGGATCTTTTTCGCTCGACGATCCTCTGGATAAATAAATAGCGTCGCCGCCCCATTTCGTCTCCTCTCTTCATCGCAGGAAGACAAAGTCTGCACCGCTATACCACCGCCATGCCTCCCCGGCCCTTTCCAATTGAACCGCACAACCAAATCATATAGAATCTTTACGACCTTATCGGCAGTCAAAATAACATGAGAGACCTTTCCGGTAACAGAAAGGGCACGAGGTGAGGTGAAATGGAAAGTGGGGAGGGAACGCTTTTTATCAGATGTCTCGGTGCTCATTGCGACAGTTTCATCAAAGCGGGGAGGAATAATCTGTCCACCTGCGATGACGATGGAAAAACATATTTCGGCATCTACGGTCTCTGCGACAAACCGGGCTGCAATTTCGAGAACCTGGTGAGGGAGGATCACTTCGTGTCGAGCGACCTTTTGATCCAGTGTTCCGGTTGTGGGGTGAAAACCCCCGTCAAAAAATTCAACTGGGAAAAATCGGGCAGCCACAAACTTACCTTCGAGACGCTATGCAGCAAGTGCAACGGGAGAGTGGCCGTTCGGTGGGAAGTGGCGAACAACCGTCATTGAGTTTCGATTGGGTCGAAACTGACTCCCTCACCCATCCGCTCGAATTCATGGAATCAAGGAGGGACCCGGATGGAAAAATTCCATCAACCATCTATTCTCCCGGGACCGCTACGGTTCACTGCACGGGCAGCGCAAATCAATTTGAGGTATTCGGCTTTGTCGCACACCCCCTCTTCCGTTTACCCGCGGCCATCAAACTTCCCGTTTCCTGGACTTTTTTTTGTTTCGGAGAATTAGCCTACACCGAAAATAACCCCATGGCACCATCGTTATAAAACCGTGATGAATCCCCGAAGTTTCGGGGATTATCCTACAGGTAAAAAGGCTCTGGTGAAAAAAATACACCCTATAGGCGGACCCGGTTGCCGCATCACATCATACAGTTATGAAATCCGGCCCGGGAAAGATCAGCACGGAGCTATTCAGGAAGAGATACCGGATATTTCTTTTGTGCGTCCCTGCATTTTCTCTGTGGCAGGGGCAGAGGGAGACGACATGCGTAAGGGGACCGACGTAAATACGAAAGAACTGAAAAAGGCACTATTCGCAGGCGGCTGCTTCTGGTGCATGGAGCACCCCTTCGACGAGCTACCGGGTGTGAAATCAACCACCCCGGGGTACACGGGAGGACACAAAGAGAACCCCACCTACGAAGAGGTCTCAGCAGGCACCACGGGACACACAGAGGCCGTCGAAGTACTCTACGACCCCTCCAGGGTCAGCTATTCGCAGCTGCTGGATGTCTTCTGGAGGAACATCGACCCCACGGCGAAGGACAGGCAATTCGCCGATGTGGGAACACAGTACAGAGCTGCCATCTTCTACCATACTGACGAGGAGAAGAGGCTGGCCGAAAAATCAAAGGAAGCGCTCGAGAAATCGGGAAGGTTCGACAAACCGATCGTCACCGGGATACTGCCCGCATCCACGTTTTACCCTGCGGAAGAATACCACCAGGACTACTACAAGAAAAATCCCGTCGGGTACAAGTTCTACCGCTATGGATCGGGCAGGGATCAGTTTTTGAAAAAGGTGTGGTCCAAGGATAGAGAAAAATAGCGGCGAGATTTTCCTCTCTTCCGCGTATATTTGTGGGCTTCTCCCTCGGCTCGATGTTATTTTTCGTCTCACGTCTCACCATGCACGCGCACGTGTCGGTGTGATACAATCAGTCTTACGCACAGAGACGGGGTTGAGGGGAGCCGGAGCGGGTCGGGCGCCGGATGCGGCCGACCATAATCCTCCCGCATCATTATGGAAATACCGTCGGATGCAACGTCTGCTTTCCAGGGGACGAAACGTTACCAGAACAAAGGAGGCATTCGGTCATGACAGCGAAAAGCGCACAGCAAACCCTCTACACTGCAGGAAAGATCGCCAAGGAACTCGGCGTCAAGCAGGGAGATGTCAAAAAAGCGATAACGTCGCTGGGCATCAAACCGGACCTGGTCAAAGGCGGGTGCTCCTACTATTATGACGCTACGGTGAAAAAAATTAAAAAGGGGTTGAAGTAGCATCACGAACCTTCGGACAGCTCGCGGAAATGAGAGAACGTCCCGACGAAAAGGCAGGGGAGGAAAACGCGTGAAGGTGGCCCTCGTCAATACGAACCGGATGAAACCACCCATCGCCCCCCTCGGCCTAGAATACGTTGCTGAATCGCTCGTGGGCGCCGGCCACGTTGTGGAGATTCTCGACCTCTGTTTCGAAGAGGATCCAGGCGGGGCAATAACCGCTTTTTTCCGAAAATCAGACCACGCCCTGGTGGGCGTGACGCTCAGAAATACCGACGACTGCGCATTTACCAGCAAGGAGTCCTTTCTCGAAGACTTTTCCCTCACCGTAACGACGATACGGAACGAGACGGACGCACCCGTTATCCTGGGCGGCGTGGGATTCTCCACCATGCCCGAATCCGTCCTCTCGCTGTGCCCCGCAGATGCAGGCATCTGGGGAGGCGGGGAGTTCGCATTCCCCGAGCTCGCAAACAGGCTGGAGGAAAAAACCCCCTGGCTGGACCTGCCCAACCTCGTTTACCGGGACGGCGATGGATTCAAGCGCAATCCTCCCCTCTTTTTCGACCTCGATATCCTCCGGCCCATGACCCGGGGTTTCGTGGACAATGGCCGCTACTTCAGGGAGGGGGGGCAGCTCGGTGTGGAAACCAAGCGCGGTTGCCCGCGGGACTGCATATACTGCGCCGACCCGGTAGCAAAGGGCAGGGCCGTTCGCACAAGAACCCCGGAGTCTGTTGCAGATGAGCTGGACCACCTTCTCCGTCAGGGTGTCGACAACCTGCACCTGTGCGACAGCGAGTTCAACATCCCGAAGTGGCACGCCGAAGCGATCACCGACGAGTTCATATCTCGGGGTTTCGGGAAAAAGCTTTGCTGGTATGCCTACTGCTCACCGGTTCCCTTCTCGAGGGACCTCGCCCTGCGCATGGCCCGCGCCGGTTGTGGCGGAATTAACTTCGGCGTCGACAGCGGTGACAGGAGGATGCTCGCTTCCCTCCGGCGCTATCACGTCCCTGACGATATCCTGAACGCAGTCACCTCCTGCAGGGAAGCGGGCATGCCCGTTATGCTCGACCTTTTGATCGGCGGGCCCGGGGAGTCGCAGGAGAGCATCACGCGAACCGTGGAGCTCATGAAGAGAGCCAATCCCGACCGCGTTGGGGTGGCAGCCGGAGTCCGGGTCTACCCCGGGACGGAGCTTTCCCGCCTGGTGGAAGACGATGCGCTCCGGAAAGGTCTTACCGGTGGCGACGGGTCGCAAAGCCCCCTCTTCTTCATAGAGCCCGCGATCGCGGATACTGTTTTCGAGCTTCTGAACCGTCTCATCGGAGATGACGAGAGATTCTTCTTCTTCGACCCGGATCGGCCCAGGAGAAACTACAACTACAACGCCAACCAGCTCCTGGTCGAGGCGATCGGGAAAGGATACCGCGGCGCGTACTGGGACATCCTGCGCCGGTTCGCGGCATCGGGGCCCGCCTGACCGAATCCGGGAGAAACCCTCCTTCAAAAACCGGAACCCGGAAGTATTGAGCCTTGCAGCTCCCGCTTATCCTTGATCGCTGCCGGTTTCCCGGTGCGGAATGCGAAAGTGGAACGAAATTTGATGGTTTAATCGGCAAAAGAATGCCGCAATCAGGATCGCGGCCGTAAGATATTGAAATAAAAGCATATCGGGGTGAGCTGGGAAACGGTAGATTCCAAATATGTCATTTTGGCTTTTTTGAATATACAATTCTGTACTTTTTTGGGAGCGAGAAGAAGATGGAGCAAAAAGAGTATTACCACAAGGATGCTGGGGCGATACCCCTCGATTTTTACAAATCCCTGCTCATCAGCAGGGTGAAAAAAAGCCTTGCGGAAGATAACGGCGACAGGGAGGTCCTGCTGCCGATCAAATTGATGATGGAGGCCGGTATCAGCTGTATCGTGGCCATTCCAAATACCGACTGGTGCGCCGATGACGACAAGAACACGGTCATAGAGCGCTTTCTGCGGTTTGTATCTTTCGAAGCAAGGGCCGAAAATCCGGTTCTGCTGATCGGGGAATCAGGGACGGGAAAAGATACGATGGCACAGGTCATTCACGCATTGAGAAACGGTGATGAGAGCACTTTTCACGAGATCAACTGCTCGACTGTTCCGCCAGACGCCCTTGAGATAGCCCTCTTCGGATTTGAAAAAGAGGATTATTACGGATCGCTCGGAAAGAAACCGGGGGTCATCGAGCAGGCAAAAGGGGGGAGTTGCTACATAAATCAAGTGGGAAAGATGGCGCAATACCTCCAGTTCAAGCTGCTCAGCATGATAGAGGGGGGAAAGTTTACCCGGGTAGGGGGGGAGCGTCCGGTGTCAACGGAGGACGTAAAATTTATCATTTCCATTCAGCGAGAGGAAATAGGAAATCTGGTGTCCGACCTGCTTCACCGGTTGAATCCTTATACGGCAATTAATTTGCCGTCCCTGAAAACCAGGCTCTCGAGGAACCCCTACATCATTTACGAGGTCTTCGACATTATGGCCAGCAGAAGCCTGGAGCACGAATACCCGCACATAAAGGCTAAGGCCTCCACCGTGGTTTCGAGCCTGAAGGATGGTCCCTACATATCGAACGTAGAGGAGTACAGGAAAGCCTACGACAGCATATACAGAGAGGAACATCTCGAAAACAGATCCTACTACATTTCAAAGATTGTATTTGAAAAGCTGAGAGATTATGACGGGTATGACGGGAACTTCAGAGAGCTGGAGAACATTCTCCGGTTTGCCATAAGATCGGCATACATCAGCAACAGAGGGAAGGTATTGCTCGAAGATCTCCCTCTCGCGGTCAGGAACCGTGAAGTGCTCATGCCGGAAGAAGAGGCAGCGCTCGCCGGGAAAGGGGAAGTTGACATCGAAAGCATGGGCCTGCTGCAGACGCTGGACTTTGCCGAAATGTATGCCAACGATATCAAGAAAGAGATCGTCGATTCGAAGCTGGCAAAATACCTCCAGGGCGGCATGAACCTCAAGCACGTCCTCACGAAAATCGAGGGTGTGCCGGAAAACCAGTACCAGGGAGTCCTGAAAAAAATTAAGGGAATCACCGGCCCCATCCGCGAATTGAGAAAGAAGATCTGATCGCAGGCGCCGAAATCTTCAGAAGATGGGGACGTTCGTCTTTGTCAGGTCTATTCACGAAGCACCGCTTTCAAAACGCGGAACACCGCATCCCAAACAGGCGCCCTTGCGTGCCATGCCTCCAAGCAAAAGAATGAGTCCCGTTCCGCCTTGCTCCATCCATGATGATTCCAGCACGGAACAGGCGGAGGTGGTGCGGAAAAACATTGACTGTTTCGGGGCACCTGAAATCTTTTGCGGGAACCGTATACATTTTCCGTATTTTTTGATAAAAGGTTATTTTAACTTCATCCGCTCCTTTCGTGAGAAGGCCAGGTGCCCCGAACGAGGATGGTATGGAAAAAATAAAGAGAAAGCTCGACCTGATAGATATTTCCCCGAAGTTCATCTGCCTCTTCGCTTGCTGCTGCGCCTACTCTCTTTTTCGCGCAAAAGCGGCTTTTGATATCGCACCGGGCCTCTTTCTCCGCTTGTTTCTGCCCTTCCTGGTTCTGGGTATCCTGTTACCGATCACGGTGCACATCACCCTCAGGAGAGGGGGCAGAAGCTGGGCGGCGCGCCTGGCTTTCTGGGCCGGGTACTCCTGGATGGGTTTCACGCTCCTGTTTTTTTTCGCCCTGACATCCATCGATGTGGCGGCCCTTCTGCTCGGCACCGGAAGCGCTCTCGCCGGCTCCATCCCGGAACTTGGCTACGCGAGCCAGCTGAACAGATTTCTCATATCGCTGTTTCTCTCTCTCGTCCTCTGGGCGTACGCTCTCTACGAGGCGTTCCTTCCCCGCGTCAAAAGAGTTGTCATCGAAACGGAAAAGCTTCCTCCGGCAATGGGCTCTCTCCGACTTACCCAGATCTCGGACATCCACATGGGACCCGTGGTGGGGAAAAAGCGAGCGGAAAGGATCGCCGGGATCGTAAGAGGTACAAGGCCCGATATCCTCCTGTCCACGGGAGACTTCATCGACGCCAAGGCCGAATATCTCCAGGGCATGGAGGAGATCTTTGGAAAACTGTCCGTGCCCATGGGGAAATATGCCGTCATCGGCAACCACGAGGTCTCCGCCGGGCTCGAGGGGGCCCTCACGTTTCTAGAAAAATCGGGGTTTCGGGTGCTTCGTAACGAGACGGCTGCACCCGGGGAGGCGATATGTATTGTCGGGGCCGATGACAAATCCGCCGCCGGTAACGAAATAAATGGCCGTGGTGATTCGCGCTTCTGCGAAAACACCCGGACCGGGCTCTTCACACTGTACCTGAAGCACCGCCCGCCGAAAGACGGGGCGGGAGACAACGTAGTGTTCGACCTGCAGCTCTCCGGCCATACCCACGGAGGCCAGCTCTTCCCCTTCCGGTACGTCACGTTGGGTCACTACCCGAAACTCAAGGGCCTGTATCAGCTGGAAGGGAACAAGCTGCTCTACGTGAGCGCCGGGGCGGGCACGTGGGGGCCGCCGCTCCGGTTTCTCACACCGCCCGAGGTGACGATTATAGACCTCATCCAGCCGGCTTCCAGGGACAGGTGAGCCCCGGAGATGGGCAAAAGATGAGCAACCGAAACCACCCCATCCCCCGAAGTGCCGATAACACAACCACCCGGGAAATATTACCTGACATATCGCTTCTCAGACCTTGAGGGAGTGCTATGCCGGAGAAAAACGATCTGCTCGATACGGCCATCGAAGCCCACGGCGGGATTGTGCGGTGGAATCAGGCCAGGCAGATAATGGTTCGCGTTACGGCCGGCGGGCTCGCCCTGAAGTCGCGCTTTCAGTTGAGGGCCTTCGCCGATGTCGAAGCAACGGTGTCCACAAGCACCCCGAAGGTACTGTTCGACCCCTATCCCCGAAACGGGCAGAGAGGCATATTCGAGGGCGGGGCCGTCGCAATCATCGACCGGGAGGGGCTGCTCATCGAAGAGCGGAAACGCCCCCGGGAGGGCTTCAAGAGTCTTAGAAGAAACGTGTACTGGGACACCCTCGACACACTCTACTTCGGAGGGTACGCCCTCTGGAACTACCTGAACCTGCCATTTTTGCTTCGCCGTCCCGGTGTGCTCGTGGCCGAGATAGATCCGTGGACAGAAGAGGGAAGGCGTCTCCGAAGACTTCACGCAACCTTTCCCGCCGATATACCAACCCACAGCGAAGAGCAGATCTTTTACTTGGACTCTTCAGGGCTCATCGTTCGACACGATTACACGGCAGAGGTATTCGGAAGGTGGGCGAAGGCAGCACACTACAGCTGGGACCACAGGAAGATAGATGGACTCGTCATCCCCCTCCGGCGAAAGGCCTACCCCAGGCTTTCCTCGGGACGTCCCCTCAAACATGTTACGCTGGTGTCTCTTAAAATCGATACCGTCAGGATTGTTGAGGACGAGCCCTGACACCGTCACTCGCCGGTCGCGAGGCTCTTCCGGCACGGTCCGTACATTCATAGATAAACAGAGAGTTTTTTTGGCGGCCTTCAGAGAATGCCCCCTCCTCCTTTTCAACCCCGGGCTTTCTCTGCTTTGGCCTCCGTCCTGGCATTGAACTTTTCAGCGTCGATGACGAACCGCTCGTGGGTGCCCTCGGAGATATTATCGACCCCGTCATCGGCCACGATGGAAAAGGTGAGTTTACGCCCCTCGACTTTTTCCAGGGTTCCCTTCACGGTAACGGTCAGCCCCGGCGGCGTTGCCGCCAGGTGACTCAACTTGACATCGATCCCCACGGTCTGCTCCCGGGGCCAGTCGATGTGAGGGTTGACGGCGTCGATGCATGCCCATTCGATGAGGCCCACCATAAATCCGGTGGCGAAAACGCGTGGCATGGCCTGGAACTCCGATGATTCGGGATAGAGAAAGGGAACAGTTTTGTCTTCCGGAACCGTAAACTGAAAGGTGAAAGTGAGGCCTTCCCGCAGGGAATCTTTCATCGCACACCTCCGCTCATTGAGATTTTCTCCTGATCACAGGGGAAACGTTTCCAGTTTACATCAAATTCAGTGATTGTCCACCCAGCGGGGACTGACGGGCGGAAAGCCGGGTGTGTCTGAACCCTGAGGAGGCATATATCCGGAGGGAACGGGGGTGTGGCCGCGCATGATTCCCGTAAAAGAAGG
>CAYFXN010000053.1:0-12314 GCA_964347065.1 uncultured bacterium
AACTTTTTAAAAAAAACAAGGTCTTATTGTCCTTTGAGTTTTTCCCTCCCAAGAGTCCGGAGAGTGAGGATATCCTGGATGAGACGGTGAGCGTTCTCAAGAGGTTTCACCCTGATTTCGTCTCTGTCACCTATGGGGCCGGAGGGAGCACGAGGGTGCAAACCGTGGACTGGACCTTCCGGATAAAGGAGAAACACCATTTAAACGTCATGATGCATCTCACCTGCATCGCTTCCTCGAAAAGGGATTTAAAAGATATCACCGCAAAATTGAAGAGGAAAAACATCGAAAACGTTCTTGCTCTCCGGGGAGACCCGCCGAAAGATCTTCCCCGGAGCGAAATGAAAGATGATTTTCAGTATGCCTATCAGCTGGTGGAATATCTTCATGAGGCAGATGAGTTTTCCATCGGGGTAGCGGGCTATCCTGAAGGGCACTTGGAAGCCCCGTCGATTGAAAAGGACATGGAGTACTTGAAGATGAAGGTGGATGCCGGTGCGGACTTCATCATTACGCAGCTATTTTTCGATAATAATTACTTCTATGATTTTATGGAGCGGGCCCTTCGGGAAAGGATCACCGTGCCGATCATTCCCGGCCTCATGCCGATCGTCAATATAAATCAGGTGAAAAAATTCACCGATATGTGCGGTGCAACGGTGCCGGACGACATCATGGAGATGATGCGGGGCAGGGGTGATGACGATATGCTGAAAATAGGTGTCGAATACGCTGTTGCCCAGTGTCTGGAGCTGCTCGCGTTCGGCGTGGCCGGGCTACATTTTTACACGCTGAACAGAAACAAGGCGACGGAGCAGATACTTACGGAAATAGAGGGAAGGCTGCGGGATTGACAGGATAAACGGGCAGGCTCCCCGGCGGTTTCGATGGCGGCGAAGATAGTATCTTCCATTCCCCTCAGGCCTGCTGCAATGAGATATCGTTCTTCTTCAGGCATTCGCTGCAGTTACCGTGGAAAACGATCTGAACCGACTTCACTTCACCGAACTGTTCCATCTGCTCCCGGGGAAAGATGTCCTTTTCGTTTAATCCGTGCACGTCTGAGACCGAATCACATCTCTGGCAGTGAAAATGGGAGTGGGGAGTGAGCAGGGTGCAGAACCGTGCGCTCTGACTGTATTCGCTCTTTACCTCGACGATCTTTCCCTGTTCTTTCAATATTTTCAGATTTCGGTAGATGGTGCCGAGACTGAGGTTGGGGATGATCTTCCTCGCCTCTTTGTAGATCCACTCCGCATCGGGGTGCTGGCGCGTGTGCCTGAGAACGTTGAAAACGACCGCTCTTTGCCTGGTATTTCTCCTCTTGATTTCTTTCATCCGACTTCCCCCCCTTCCAATAAAAGGCATTTTCAGATATAATGAATTTCCAAAGTAAAGTCAAGGATCAAATAAGAAATCTTAAATTAATAGCATTATTATTTGCGCGGGGAAATACAGGAAAGAATAATTACCGATACCGGAGGGGTACCGAAGTCTGGCCGTAACGGGGTCGACTCGAAATCGACTTGGCGGTTAACAGCCGTCACGTGGGTTCGAATCCCACCCCCTCCGCCACTTTTTCTGATATAAATCAATAAGTTAACTCTTTTGGAGTGTGTCTCCAGACTGTCCCCGAAACTTTGTTTTGAATTAGTGAATGGCGTTTTATTTATTATTTGAGGGAGAAGCTGACGAATTGCGCTAGTAAAGCCTTAGCATCCGCCAGTTAAGCTGAGTGTTAGGCAGAAATGTTGCCCCGCTCATTTTAACTCTAATAGCTTAATTTTAAGTAACGAGTAACTTTGAATTCCTTCACATAGGGACCGCTACGAATTTTGCTCATTAGTTCCCAATAAGTGTTTCTTGCAAATTTGGCGTTAACGTTTTTGGGATATGTATACCTATATTTAGTAGGATCACCACCTTCACAAACAATGGATTGCGAAAATTCTGGTTCTATATATTTGTGGATACCCCATCTAATGCTGTTTAGGAACTCAGCTATTGTGCTGCCATGATAATTTAAAATATCATCATGAAATCTTTCATAAAAATCATCCAGAATAAGCAAAGCATCTTCAAAACTAATTTTGATTTTATTCCTTGAAAAATTCTGATTAACTTTCTCGCAACACCAGATAACCGAGAAAAATTGTGTTTTGAAATATCTCCACAAATTTTTATGAATTCAATTCTCTTTAGAGACAATGTTGTCTTTAACTAGGTTGTTGATAGCGAAAAACAACGTTCCTGACACTTCCCGTTCAATCCTTGTTTTCCACATTGTAGGAAGTGTACCAAAGAGGTTGTTTGCATATTCGGCCGAAGCCCTCGGGATCCACCGTGGTATTTCCCGGCTATTTCGAAAATCCATTGAAAATACGTAAAGTTTCGTACGCCGTTTCCGATAAAAATAAAACCGGTTGAGGGGGACCCTTACCGGTAAGGGTTCGGGAAGGATGAAACAGAAGCCCCAAACCATACGGGCCTCTCCGACTCCCTCCGTAAGAATAAAGAGCACAATCCGGGGGTTGCGGGAAAGGCTGTCAAAACGTGCCGACACAGAACATGAACAGGCGCTGATCCGTGTCGTCATTGTTTTCGTTGCCCTGCTCTACCTGCTCTACTACACCCGGAAAGATGGACTTATCGAAAAGAACGAACTCTTCGCCGTCATCTATGTCGGTTTCTACCTGGCATTCTCCATACTGTTGTTCGTCAATATCATCATCCGCCCGGAGAAGATATCCCCGGTCCGGCGGATCGTCGGCATGGTGGGCGATATCGGGGGATCGGCCATCGTCATGTACCTCACCGGGAAGGATGCATCGCCATACTTCATCGTTCTTTTGTGGGTCACATTCGGGAACGGCTTCAGGTACGGAAGGCGCTACCTCTTCGCCTCCATGATCCTCAGCGTCTCCGCTTTCGGCCTGATGATCACC
This sequence comes from uncultured bacterium, assembly GCA_964347065.1. GTDB lineage: Bacteria > Desulfobacterota > Deferrimicrobia > J040 > J040 > WVXK01. Next base: position 2,946 of record CAYFXN010000053.1, read on the forward strand.
CGGAACGAATACTGGAAGACCAATACTGCACTGGCCTCGGGTTTGGTGGTCGGACTTGTCGTGCTGCCTGCCTACGTCTCCACGCTGCTCAAGAAACTCAATGAAGCGATCAACAAGGCAGAGGAAGCGAACGATGCCAAGAGCCGGTTTCTGGCCAACATGAGCCACGAGATACGCACGCCCCTCAATGGGATCCTGGGAATGGCGGCTCTTTTACGGGACACTCCACTGAATCCGGAACAGGAAGATCAGGCCGCCACGATCGAGGCCTCCGCCAGTACGCTGCTCTCCCTGATCGAGGATGTGCTGGACATATCAAAGATCGAGGCGGGAAAATACATGATCGAATCGGTCGATTTCGACCTCTACTCCCTGGTTAAAAGCAGCACTGCAATGGTGGCACCGGTCGCTCTGGGCAAGGGACTCAACCTGTCTACCCGCTTCTCATCGAAGATCCCGTTCCTGCTCCGCGGAGATCCGATCCAGCTGAGAAAAATCTTCCTCAACCTGCTGGGGAATGCGGTGAAGTTCACGGAAGAGGGAGAGGTGACCCTCCGGGCGGAGCTGCTCGGAGAAACGGCGGAAAGCGTATCGGTGCGATTCGAGGTGTCCGACACAGGTATCGGAATCAATCCGGAAGCGCAGCTCAGGATCTTCGAGCGATTCACCCAGGCGGACAGCTCGATCAGCCGCCACTTCGGCGGAACCGGTCTCGGGACCACCATTGCCAAGCAATTGGTCGAACTGATGGGAGGTGAGATAGGTCTTGCGAGTGAGCCGGGCGAGGGCTCCATCTTCTGGTTCATCCTGCCCCTCGAAAAACAGCAGGAGATGCCTCACCCCGTCGAGGGCCCATCCAGCCTGAGGAAAATCCGCGTCCTGGTTGTCTCCTCCGATCCCGAAATTTCAGAGGCAGTACGCGGATATATATCCTCATGGGGCGGTTGGGCATTCTCCGTCGACCGGGCTGCTCAGGCTTTCGGGCTGCTGGTGTCGGCTGCCGGACGGGGGGAAGAGTTCCAGATCGTACTGGTGATGCAACCCGGTCTCGACATGGACCCCTTCGAGTTAGCCAGGCTGGTCAAGGCCGACGCCATGATTCGGAATGTACAGATGATCCTAGCCACCGAAGGGGAGGTGGAACCGGACCTGGATGGGATCACGAAGCACGGGTACTCGGCCGCGGTGTCGACCCCGATCGACAAGACCCTCCTCTACAACGCAATACACTTCGTACGGCCGGACGCACCGGGTATGAAGGGGATTGCAAATCTCGCCGAACGGTACCAATGGAAAAAGGAGGACCGCCTTGGCCTCTCCATCCTGGTGGCCGAGGACAACCCGACGAACCAGAAGGTTATCGCGAAGATCCTGGAGCGGGACGGCCACGAGGTGGTACTTGTGGAAAACGGGGAACAGGCCCTCGACGCACTCGAAAAGCAGGCGTTCCACATCGCGCTGCTCGACCTCCATATGCCGGTGATGGGAGGGATCGATGCGGCAAAAATCTACCGGATGTCCCGGCCCCGGGGACCGCGGATTCCAATCGTCGCCCTGACGGCTGATGCCACACCCGGAACGCGGATGGCCTGCGATGAGGCCGGCTTCGACGCCTTCCTCACGAAACCGGTCGAGGTGCGAAAAATCCTGGAGCTGATCGAATCACTCGTCCCGTACGAGAAGAAGTCATCGGCTAACGCCTTGCCGGATACGTACCTGCAATCGGATGGCCGGGGGGAAAGGCAAAACAAAACCGGAGTGGTCCTTAACCCGGAAAGAATCCAGGAGCTGCGGTCCCTCGGTGCGAATTCCGATTTCGTCGTGAAAATCATCCGGACCTTCCTGAAGAGCGGCGAGCAGGTGCTCTGGGAGATGAAGCGGGCCGTGTCCACCCGGAACGTCGATGCCTTCCGGGATCTCATCCACGCTTTAAAAGGAAGCGCCGGGCAGATCGGCGCCATGGCGCTCATGGAGGAGTGCGAACGAGTGTCCCGCATCAGCCACATGGAGTTCGGAGAAAAGGGTGCGAAGATTCTGAAGGCGGTGGAAAAGGAATTTTCGGGAGCTAGGGCCGCCTTGCACCAATACCTAGATAAAAACGGTTACGCCGCGTCTTGATCCGGTCTGGTCGGCGCCCTGCGGGAACCTAGGCCCGGATCTTCTGGGACACCACAGTCCCTCCCGGGGGATCCTGGACTTTTTCCTGGGCCCTGGACAGTCGCTCCATGATTCGCAGTTCCCTCGATCCGATGTTCATGGCAGCATCCACCCAGATCTCCGCGACGTCCATCAGTTCTTCCCGGGAGACCGGATGTACCCTGTGGCGGGCCTGAAGGATCGATTGGAAGGCAATCCGTTTTCGGGCATGCTGCGCTACATATTCGTAGACCGCTCGTTCACCCTCCCCATCTTCCGCAAGCAGATCCACGACCCCCATCTCGTGCATCTCCGTGGCACTGTACAACGCACCGCTCAGGATGATCTTCTCCGCCTGTGTAACCCCGAGTTTCCTCGAAAGTATGCTGTAGGCGCCCATTCCGGGGAACAGGTTGAACAGAATTTCCGGAAGACCGAACTTGGCACCTTTCTCGGCGACGATGACGTTGCAGGAAAGGGCCGCCTCGAATCCTCCCCCGAGTGCATCCCCCTGAACCAAGGAGATCGTGGTCATCGGCTGTTTGAGGTTGACGGACATGAGGTACACATCCTCGATGCACATGCGGGCATAGGTCCTCAACCCCTCCCGGTCTCCGTTCTGGATGTAGCCGATAAAGAGTTTAAGGTCGCCGCCGTAACTGTACACCTCGGGAAACAGAGAAGCGAGCACTGCGTATCGGATCGGCGGTTCCTTCCCCTCTTCAATTGCCGATCGATTCACATGCTCCCAGATACGCTGGCAATTTCGGACATCCGCAAGCAGTTCCAGCGTGATGCACGGGCGCGGTTTCGGGTTCATGTAGCACCAGGCAATCCCCTGCTTGGTATCGAACCTCGTGACCGCATGCGTTAAGGAATGCTCCAAGGACTCTGGGGTTTCGGTAATCGGGTCCATCCTCTGCTCCTCCGGTTTGGGATAACTGGAGCGGTGCATGGAAAACCATTTTTAAAAAAAATTTTATTACGCCGAAAAACTCAATTTTCAAGATATTCTTTGAGATTAGAACAAATAAAACAACGAGTCCAGCAATTATTTAAAATAAATATCGATAGAGAAAAAGTTTACCCTCTTACCTGGCCATAAACCTCCTGTTCACCCGGCCCAAACAGCAACTGGAACCTATTAGCAGTTATAATTTAACTCCTGGGAGAACCCGGTCCATAGTCCAGTTTTTTTCTGGACACGGGACTACCATTGGTCAGAGATTAGAAAGCAGTGAAAAGAATCATTTTGGCAAATGTTAATGCGGATTGTGGAATCTAAACTTGAAATGCGTAATGGGCTGAGATTCCAAGAACATTCATAGATTGATTTTATTATTTTAAAAAAGACTAATTGAAAATATCTGTTCCACAGTTATCTTTTTTTTTTGATATGATTAACTGCGCAATATAATTGTGTCAATTAATTTGTCTCCTATAAATTCTCAAATTCTAGCTTACTTCGATAAATTGACTTTTATGTTCCCAATGGAACGCTGTGGCTCAGGCAGAAAACAAAAGCGACGGGAGCGTTTATCGGAAAAGATGTGATCGTTGGAATCAGCGCACAGGTGATGGTCGATAGTTCCTTTTAGCAGCAAAGAAAAAAAGACAAACACGAATCTATTGCTTTCATATGTAATTCTGAAATCATCTCCTCTTGAGTTCTGCTAGATACATTCTGAAATCTGTCAAACCATGTTCTAATGACATTACATGCGATGAGATTTTTTTTCTTTACTGAAAAGTGTGTCCCCAATGTGTTCCCAGGTCGGATTAGTGCCCAACTTATCCTCTTAAAATCAATTAGTTGCAAATTAAGGGGAGAGTTCGAATCCCACCCCCTCCGCCACTTTTTCTGATATAAATCAACGGTATAAGAGGTTGGCGCTGTGGAACGGGCCCCTGATACATTTGGGGTGGTTTAGCCCTGTGCCCGGCTATGCCTCCGCCACATCTTCCCGGGACTTCCCCCATGCGGGTAATATTTTGAGCAGCACGGCGAGGATGATGAAGGGCAAAATCAGCAGGGCGAGGGAGTAGAGCAGCCCCTCGAGACCCGTGATGTCCATCTTGTATGTCGTGAGTCCCCTGAAGCTTTTCGAGAACATCTGGCCGCCGATGACCACGTTCCATCGCGTGCTGAAGATACCGATCTGTATCAGAATGACCGTTACAAAATAAAGTAATTTTCTCAACTCAGCCCTAAAATCAAAGATCTTGATCATAACCATTATCCCGAGGGGAAGGAGCATGCCGAGGAGCACCTGCATGATGATGAGGCTGAGAAAGAGTTTGCTCATAACCAGCTCGGAGAGGATCTTGATAGATTCCTCGCTCTCGTAGATGCGGTGAATGAAATCGAGCAGCTCCAGGGAGAAGTCGACGATGACGGCGTAGAACAAAAAAGACGACGCTTTATCGAGGCATTTCATATCGATCGTTTTGCCGATGAGCGGCATGATGATCATGTAGAGGAAGATGACGATGGCCACTCCCGAGACGATGGCGGAAAAGAGGAAGACGATCGGCATGAGAACGCTGCTCCACCAGGGATTCGCCTTGATCGAGCCGAAGATGAAGCCCACATAGCCGTGGAGGAGAAACGCCGAAGGAATTCCGATGATGGTGATAACTTTGAGGGCTTTATTGTCGAAGGCGATGGCTTCCTTGCTCGTATCGGTCGAAAAGAGGGAGAGGGTTTTGTGGATCCATTTCATTATCCCCTTTTCCTCTTCGGCCCAGACGATCAGGTCTTTTCGATAGACGAACCATATCTCAACCAGCAGGACCACCATCAGGTACCAGGCGTAGACGAAGCCGAACATTGCCATCGCAGAACTCGTCTGGGGAGTGAGAAACATCTCGTATGAGCGCAAGGGGTGTCCGAGATGGGAGAGAAGAGGTAAGGGCGCCACGAGGAGAAACGCCAGGGCGGTGAGCAGGGAGAGACGGTACATGGGTTCCACTTCCTTCACGTTGAAGACCTTTACGAGAGAGGCCAGGATGAAGGCTCCCGCCACGATTCCGGTAACGTAAGGATACACGACGATGAGGAGGCCCCAGTGGATTTCGATCTCGTTGGGATAGATGAACCCCCCGATCTGTGGAAGGAGTTCGTATAGCTTCTGGACCATATTTACGCTCATCTCACTTCTCCATCAAGGCTTGCATAATAGACTTTCGGCTCCGTGTTGAGCCCCGGCTTGAGCACGTGGATTTTGTTCATCCGCTTGAACCGGGTGAGGGGGCTCGCATGGCTGTTCAGGTCTCCGAAGAGCCTGGCCTGGGTCGGGCACACCTCGACGCATGCCGGGAGCAGCCCTCTCGTGACCCTGTGGTAGCAGAATGTGCACTTATCTGCTATGTGGGTCTCGGGATGGAGGTACCGGGCCCCGTAGGGACATGCCTGGATGCAGTACCTGCACCCCACACAGGTCTTGCCGTTGACGAGAACGACGCCATCATCCGTCTCGAAGGTGGCCCCGACGGGACACACCTGAACACAGGGGGGATGGGCGCACTGGTTGCAGAGTTTCGGTACGTTGAAGCTCCGGAGCACATTTTTTTCCGTTATCGTTTCCGTTTCCTGGTCGGGGAGTATTCCGATGGCTTTCACGATCACGTTTCCGTCCTGCTGGATGATGTACCGCTCCACCCATGTCCGAAAGAAGAACGGCTCCTTGGGGACGTTGTTTTCGTTCTTGCAGGCTTCGACACAGCGGACGCACCCGATACACTTATCCACCTGAACGCCGAAGCCGAAAAGCCTCTTCTTCCCGTTCTCTTTTGTTGCTGCCCATGCCGGGATCCCGAAGGGGGCTGCCCCGATTATTCCACCGGAGACGATGTATGTCATGAGATCTTTGAGAAACTGACGTCTGTTCACTATTCCACCTCCGGCAAATGGGGATAATGGCACTGCCAGCAGAGATATTTTTCCCCGTGGACAGCCAGGTCTACCTTCGGCGGGCCCTTGACCTTCGAGCCGCTTCCGTGGCATTTTCCACAGAATTCCCGATTTTCTGGCTTCGTGGGTTTCACCACCCTGGGTGTTACTTTATGCTTGTCGGGTGCATCGTGACAGGTGGTGCATTCGAGTCCCACGTGGTGGGAGACGGCCTTCGTCCGGGCGATCTCTCCGTGACATGCCGAACATTCCTTGGGAATCATCATCGGCTTCGGGTCATGTGGGTCGTGGCACTGGATGCAGGGTTTGATCGGGTTGTGAGCCGCCGGGTTGATCTGGGGAAAGCCCCTCGGCCTCGACGGGTTATAGGTGTGGCAGAGGGGGCAGAACTTCCTCTCCCTCGGCGCTATCGGGGTGACGTCGTCCGGTTCCTGGGTGTGCCCGTAAGCCGGCCCGTGGCAGGTTTCGCAGGAGAGATTGACGTGATAGCCCGTTTTTTTCAGGTTGTATTCGTCCTCGTGGCATTCGGCGCAGGCGCTCGATCCGGCATAGTTTATCTCCTTCGCTTTTTCCCTTTCCACCGTTTCGGCCCACTGAATCCTCGTATCCTTGAGCTCGGGGGGGATGATGAATTTTATGATGATGATCACCCCGAAAATAAATGCGGCGAAAACGAAGACAATTCTCCGCAGGGCTTCAGGCATCTTTTTCAGGAAACCGCCCTTTCCTTCGGGCACTTTTTTCAGGAAGTCTTTCATTGTTTCGATGATCCTCCTTATGACTGAAACGGGGTGTGACGAATTATCCCTCATCTGCTATTTCCGTAAACCTTTTCATGATTTCTTCGTGCTGGTGCTTAGACGAGCAGCCTGTATTCGGGGGTGCCATCGTTAAACGCGAAATACGCCCACCCTGATTTATTCCCAGTCAATGCTGCTAATCATGCGAAACACAGGTGTTTTGAGTAACCTATTTAACGTATAAACCGGGCAAAGTCAACTTCGATTTTTAAGATTTCCCAAATTTTTATCGACGATAGCGCTCTATCCCGGAGGGTTTTTCCATTCCTCCTATCGTTCTCCGTACCGACAGGGATTGTGGCCAAAACGAGGCCATTCCTATTATCGGTTGTTTGCATTGATGCCCCTTCTGACGTGAAAAATGGCAAAAGGAGCGTGCATGGTAACCGGGCTTTTCACATTAATGATACAGATGTCTCGATCCTTTTGAGAGCGGCCGTCGAACGTAGAGAAGCCGTATCACCAGTATTTGTATACAGTACACATCAAATGGTGAAGCTATCAATGACTGTTTTCGATATGGACGCACAGAAATGCCTATAATTTTCGGGAGATGATCGTAAGGATGGCAGATCAGCTTTTCAAAATATCTTCGACGGCTGGCGAAACTGATGGCAAACGGGCTCGTTTCAGACCCAAAGTCGCAGCCTTCTCAAATAACTTTTCTTAAAGCGCCCGGGTGAAATTTCCCGTTCAAAATTGGCCCGCTATTTCTTTCACTTTTGAAATAGCGTCGGCGAGCTTTTGATCGGCCGTCTCTTTCCCGCCCATGAGGGTGGGTTCGACGACGATGATCTCTCTTATATCTTCGTAGCCGATGAACCTGAAGATGAGGTCAAGGTAATATTTCTGATAGTCAAAAGTAGCGGCGTGGGTTCCTTCCTCGTACTCCCCGCCCCGTGCCAGGATGAGAAGCAGCGGCTTTCCCGTGACCAGCCCCGTGTACCCCTCCTTGGGTGAGAAGGCAAAGGTCAGTCCCGGCTGGATTATGATGTCCAGATACTGTTTGAGGCGGTAGGGTATGCTGAAGTTCCACATGGGGGTAGAGACCACCACCTTGTCGAAGGATTTCAATTCTTCCGCCATCCGCCTGACGGCTTCCCACGCCCGTGCCTCCTCCTCCGAGTGGGGCTTTCCCCTCATAACCTTGTACTTTCCCGAAGCTGCGGTTGCATCGAAGGGAGGCAGGTCTTCGGCCCAGATGTCGAGCGTATGTATTGTGTCATTCGGGTTCTTCTTGCGGTATTCTTCCAGAAATGCCTCTGCGGCGCGCGTCGAATAAGAGCGTTCCCCCATAGGACTTGCCTGAATATGGAGCAGTTTCATGATACCCCCCGGGAAATTGTAATTATATAATAATGTACTACTATATCTCCCATTAACAAGAGCTTTCTTTGTTAAAGTTGCAGAGAAAGGGAGGGACAGCAGAGTGAAAAGCGCTCATTATGGGGTTGTTCCGGAAACCGTAAGGCTTTGCAGGGCCATCGCGCAGAGAAGAGAAGCGTGCGGTGGGGGGATTTTATTATGGAGCATGTAATCGAAGCAACGAATCTGGAAAAGCGTTACGGGGACCTCGTCGCCGTTGCCGGGATCAGTTTCCACGTTTACCGGGGGGAGTGTTTCGGGATATTGGGGCCAAACGGAGCCGGAAAGACGACGACGATCAAGATAGTCTACGGTTTGAGCCCTTTGACAGGAGGGAGGCTACGTGTTTTCGGTTTGAATGTGCCCGAAGATTTGAGAAGCATAAAATACCGCATCGGGGTCTGCCAGCAGGAGGACAACCTCGACATCGACCTGACCGTCAGGGACAATCTCAGGGTTTTCGCTCGTTACTTCGATATACCCGGGAAGGTGGCGAACCGGAGGGCCGACGAACTTTTAGAATTCATGGAGCTTACGCAGAAAAAGGGAGCGAGGGTGGCCCAGATCTCTGGGGGGATGAAGCGGCGCCTCCTCATCGCCCGATCTCTCGTGAACGAGCCTGAACTGCTCATTCTCGATGAGCCCACGTCGGGTCTCGACCCCCAGGCCAAGCACAGGATATGGGACAGGATCGGCGCGCTCAAAGACGGGGGCATGACGGTGCTCTTGACGACCCACAATATGGAAGAGGCGGCCTATCTTTGCGACCGGTTGATCATCATGGACGGAGGCAAGGTCATCGTCGAGGGAAACCCCGATCGGCTGGTTCGGGAAAATGTGGGGGACTTCGTCATCGAGATCAAGAGGCCAACGGATGCGCTGCTGCGCTTCGTGACGGAAAAAGAGCTGGATTATGATGATACGGGCCAGAGGCTCATCATCTACGAGCAGGATGGCCGCGGGCTGTTTAAGAAGATCACCGAGGAGTTTCAAACGGAGGGAACCACCCTTCGCAAGGCAAATCTCGAAGATCTCTTTCTGAAACTGACGGGGAGGGAGCTCAGGGAATGATAAGAGAAAAGTCCAGAGTTCAGCGTTCAGAGTTCAGAGGAAAACCGATAATTTCTAATTCCTCATTTAATAAAAAATTGTGTG
>CAYFXN010000054.1:0-12307 GCA_964347065.1 uncultured bacterium
AATGAAAACTATTCTTTATTGAACCTCGGGTGAGCTTTTCCTATCGAGGAATTTTTTCTTGTTTCTTCTCGGCAATTCTTGACAAAAGCATAATATTTGTATACTGTATGCATTGTTCCGTGGCTTGCCGCAGTTCCAAAAACGTCTATTCATTCAAAAAAGGAGGGGAGATATGCCAAAGTTTAAAAATCTTGTTCCGCCAACGGACGGTGAGGCGATCACCGTTGATTCCGAAGGGAATCTCCATGTGCCAGATAACCCGATTTTACCTTTCATCGAGGGAGATGGGACGGGGGTGGACATATGGAGATCATCGGTGAGGGTCTTCGATGCAGCCGTCGAAAAGGCTTTCGGCGGAAAGAAAAAAATTCAGTGGTTCGAAGTTTTTGCCGGCGAGAAAGCGTTTAACAAGTTCGGTGAGTGGCTTCCCGACGATACGGTTGAGGCGTTTCGGGAATACAAGGTGGGGATCAAAGGGCCTCTCACGACTCCCGTTGGAGGTGGGATCAGGTCCCTGAACGTAGCATTGCGTCAGATCCTGGACCTCTATGTCTGCTTGAGACCGGTGAAGTATTTCAAGGGTGTCCCGAGCCCCGTAAAACAGCCGGAGCATGTGGACATGGTGATTTTCCGTGAGAACACGGAGGACATCTACGCGGGCATCGAATGGATGGCCAAGAGCCCCGAAGCAGAAAAGATTCTTGCATTTCTCATCAAAGAAATGGGTGTTAAGAACATACGCTTTCCCGAAACATCTTCCATCGGGATTAAACCTGTGTCTATCGAGGGCTCGAAGAGGCTGATCAGAGAAGCCATTCGCTTCGCCATCAAACACGGTAGAAGGTCCGTCACCCTAGTTCACAAGGGCAACATCATGAAGTTCACCGAGGGCGCTTTCAGAGACTGGGGGTATGAGCTTGCCAACGAACCGGATCTCCGGCCTCACGTGGTTGCCCAGCGCGAAGCATGGGTGCTGGAGAACAAGGAGAGCAACCCGGATATTTCAAACGTGGACAATGCGAGAATGGTCGAGGCATGGTTCGACCAGCTCGACGAGGACAAGCAGAAGGCCATTCTCGAGGAAGTGGAGGAGACTTTGAAGCTGTGGGATACCCACGGCGGCGGCAAGTGGAAAGACAAAGTTCTCATCAGAGACACTATTGCCGATATAACCCTCCAGCAGGTGCTCACGCGAGCCAGAGAGTTCGACGTTATCGCAACGATGAACTTAAACGGCGATTACATCTCCGATGCCCTCGCCGCCCAGGTGGGGGGTATAGGTATCGCCCCGGGAGGGAACATCAATTATCAGTCCGGGCATGCCATTTTCGAGGCTACCCACGGCACTGCTCCCAAGTATGCCGGAAAAGACGTGGTCAACCCCTCTTCGGTGCTTCTCTCAGGGGTCATGATGTTCCAGCATATGGGGTGGAATGAGGTGGCCGACCTCATCATCCAGGGAATTGAAGGCGCGATTGGATCCAAAACGGTCACCTCTGATTTTGCCCGCCTGATGAGGGCGGAAGGCGTCAAGGATGTGAACGAGGTGAAGTGCTCCGAGTTTGGGAAGGCCATTATTGCAAACATGGGTTGACCGTTCTCATTGCAGTGTACCTATATGAAGAAAAAGGAGGAGTAAAATGGCTCGCAGCAAAATCACCGTCATAGGTGCGGGACACGTAGGAGCAACAACTGCTCAGGATCTTGCATTGAAAGATTTTGCAGATATCGTTCTCGTCGATATCGTAGAAGGGATGCCCCAGGGGAAAGGACTCGACCTTATGCAGACGGGTCCGGTTTTCGGCTATGATTCCAAAGTGATCGGCACGAACGGATACGAGGAAACTGCAGGTTCTGATATTATCGTTATCACTTCAGGGCTCCCGAGAAAACCGGGTATGAGCCGAGACGACCTCTTGAAAGTCAACGCGGGAATTGTGAAGGAGGTCACCGAGAAGTCCGTTGCCAAATCTCCCGATGCAATAATAATTGTCGTATCAAACCCACTGGATGCAATGACTTACGTGGCCTACAAAACATCGGGTTTCGATAAGAAAAGGGTTATGGGTATGGCGGGCATTCTCGATTCAGCCAGGTTCAGGGCATTCATATCAATGGAGTTGGACGTATCGGTTGAAAACATCAATGCCTTCGTCCTGGGAGGCCATGGTGACACCATGGTTCCATCGACAAAATACACCACCGTTGCGGGTATCCCGGTGGAAGACCTCATCAAAAAGGACAGGCTCGATGCCATTGTTGAGAGGACGAGAAAAGGAGGCGGAGAGATCGTATCACTTCTCAAGACCGGCTCAGCGTACTACGCTCCCGCGGCGGCAGCTGTCGAAATGGTGGAATCGATCGTATTCGATAAGAAGAAGATTCTTCCCTGTGCCGCTCTCTGCCAGGGCGAGTATGCCGTTGACAACCTCTTCGTCGGTGTTCCCGTGAAGCTCGGGGAAAACGGGGTGGAGCAGATAATCGAGTTTAAACTTTCAGACGGCGAGCATGCCGCTTTGATGAATTCGGCCGCTTCGGTGAAAGAGCTCTGTGACATAGTCGACAGCATGGGTTTTTGAAAAAATAAAAGGAAGGGTAGCGGAAAATGAGGGAAATCAACGTAAACGACCTGATTCCCGTCGTCTCGAAGATGTGCATCGATGCTGCGACCAAATTGGGTGATGACGTGATCCAGGCTTACGAAGATGCTGTATTAAATGAGGAGTCGCCTGCGGCGCAGGATATTCTGAAACGCCTCCGTGAAAACGCACAGATAGCCAGGGAGGAGGGAATGCCCGCCTGCCAGGACTGCGGGTTTGCCGTTCTTTTCGTCGATGTGGGACAGGATGTTAGATTTGTGGGCGGGGACATTTCCGAAGCCCTCACCGAGGGGATCCGCCAGGGATATGAGAAAGGTTTCCTCAGAAAGTCTATCGTGGCAAAGCCGGCAACCGAAAGGGTGAATACGGGCGATAACACCCCGCCGGTGATTCATTACAACATCGTCCCCGGGGACAGGGTGCACATAACATTTCTCGCGAAAGGGGGCGGATGTGAGAACATGTCCACCGTTATGATGCTTACGCCGGCCCAGGGGCTCGAGGGCATCAAAAAAGCGGTGATCGAGAGGGTCAGGCAATCTGGGGGTAACCCCTGCCCACCGATTAAAGTCGGTGTGGGAATCGGAGGAACCTTTGAAAAGGCTGCCATTCTGGCTAAAAAAGCATTGCTGCGAAAGATAGGTGAGTTCAGCGATGACCCTGATATAGCGGAGGTGGAAAAAGAGCTTCTGGAAAAAATAAACAACCTCGGAATCGGCCCCCAGGGCCTCGGTGGGCGGATCACCGCATTTTCCGTTTCCATAGAGACACATCCGAGCCACATCGCAAGCCTCCCTCTGGCGATAAACATCGACTGTCATGTGAGCAGGCACAAGGAAGTTGAAATTTAAAAAGAGAGGTGCGAGCAAAGTGAGCGAGATCAAGATCACGACTCCCGTTGATGAAGAGGTGTTGGCTGCGTTGAAGATAGGCGACAGGGTGCTTATAAGCGGCGTTCTTTATACAGCGAGGGATGCGGCCCACAAAAGGTTGGTGGAGACCCTCGAAAGGGGGGAGAAGCTGCCGATTGATCTGAAAGGGCAGATAATCTATTATGCGGGGCCTTCCCCAACTCCCCCGGGGAAACAGATTGGTTCAGTGGGGCCAACGACCAGCTACCGGATGGATCCTTATGCCCCCAGATTGATGGATGTGGGGTTGAAAGGAATGATAGGGAAGGGTCCCCGGTCGCAGGAAGTAATCGATTCCATCGTTAAAAATAAAGCGGTGTACTTTGCCGCGATAGGGGGTGCAGCCGCTCTCCTGGCAAAACAGGTGAAAAAGGCCGAAGTAATTGCCTATGAAGAGCTCGGACCGGAGGCAATCAGGAGGCTTGTTGTTGAGGATTTTCCTGTCATCGTCGTCAATGATATTTACGGGAAAGACCTCTTCGTTGAGGGCGTGCAAAGATACGCGAAGGAATTGTAATATTCATTTCCCCCCTAAAAAAAATAGGAGGTATGTATATGAGCTACAGATGGCATACTGGTTCAGTTGCCTGGATTCTGCACCGCCTATCCGGTGTTGCGCTTACCCTGTATCTCGTGATTCACATCTGGGTAATTCACCATATCGGACAGGGACCGGAAGCGTTCAACGCCATAATGGACAAGGTCCAGACTCCGTTTTTCAAGCTTCTCGAGATCGGACTCTTGGGAACGGTGCTCTACCACTCTTTCAACGGCTTCAGAATTCTGCTTTTCGACCTGGGAGTCGGTATCAAACAACAAAAGCAGATATTTTGGGGCTCGGTCGTTGTTGGATTACTGTTCCTTGCCTATGGAGGATTCAACATTCTCACCCATTTAGCTCATTGATTGGAGGAAACAATGCAAAGATATAAGGGATCGTTAAAATCGGGAGGTGCCCTCGGGTGGTTTTACCAGAGATTGTCGGGCCTGGTTCTCGTCATTCTCCTTCTCACACACTGGGGGATTGAGCACCTCGGTCCTAAAACTGCAGACGGCATCGAATATCTTGATGTTGCAACGAGGCTTGCTTCACCGTTCTGGAAAACATTCAACCTCCTGTTCTTGGTATTGGCCATATTCCACGGTATGAACGGTCTTCTCATGATAATCAGGGATTACATCAAAGTTCCCTGGCAGAAGGGGACCCTTTATTCTGTGGTGGTCCTTCTGGGGGTCATTTTCCTGATACTCGGTGCTCTCACGGTAATTTCGTTCCAGGTAAAAGCCTAAAAATTTATTGGAGGAAGGTGACGAGCGATGATTCACAAGCATGATGTGATTATAGTAGGAGCGGGGCTTGCCGGACTTCGGGCTGCCCTCGAACTCGGGGGAAATACAGATGTGGCGGTTTTGAGCAAGATTTACCCCACCAGGTCCCACTCGGGTGCGGCCCAGGGGGGGATAGCAGCTTCACTTGCAAATGCGAGCGATGACACAGTTGACCTCCATGTGTACGATACGGTTAAAGGAAGCGACTGGCTCGGTGACCAAGATTCCCAGGAACTAATGTGCCAAGATGCTCCCGAAGTCGTATACGAACTCGAGCACATGGGATGTCCTTTCAGCCGCATACCCAACGGAAAAATTGCCCAGAGGCCCTTTGGTGGGCATTCGCGACCACGGGCCTGTTACGGGGCCGACTCCACGGGTCATTTCATTCTTCACACGTTGTGGGAAAAGTGCCTCGAGAAAAAAGTCCTCTTTTACAATGAGTTTTACGTTTCCCGGTTGATCGTCAAGGACAACCAGTGTTCTGGTGTGGTGGCGATAAATCTAAGAGATGGTGCTCTGCACATTTTCAGAGCGAAAGCGGTTCTTCTGGCAACAGGTGGGTATGGCAGGGCCTACCAGATCACATCGAACGCCCATGCCAATACCGGCGATGGTCTGGCTCTCGTGTACAGGGAGGGTCTGCCCATTGAAGATCTTGAGTGTGTCCAGTTTCATCCAACGGGTCTTTACAAGTCGGGCATTCTGCTGACCGAGGGAGCGAGAGGTGAGGGCGGTTATCTCCTGAACAGCGAAGGGCAGCGTTTCATGGAAAAGTATGCTCCGAAATTTATGGAGATCGCACCGAGAGATCTGACTGCGCGATCGATGCAGACGGAGATAAACGAGGGAAGGGGTATTGACGGAAAAGATTACGTGTATCTCGATCTCCGCCATCTGGGACAAGCAAAACTCATGGAAAGGCTCCCGCAGATAACAGAGTTGACGAAGAAGTTCGCCGGCGTTGATCCATTGACACAGCCTATCCCCATTCAACCTACGGCTCATTACTCGATGGGAGGGATACCTGTCGACATCATGGGTCGCGTTATATACGATGCGGCGAACAGTATCGTCGGGGGGTTGTATGCTGCAGGTGAGTGTGCCTGCATGTCCGTTCACGGTGCCAACAGGCTGGGCACGAATTCCCTTCTGGACGCTGTTGTCCACGGGAGAAGAGCCGGCAGGGTGATACGCGATGATATACGGAGCGGACTCGATTTCAAGCAGCTCTCTGATGAACCCGAGAAACCTGTAAAGGAAGAGATAGAGAAGTTGGTAAAGGGGGCGGGAAAAGTAAGGGCCGCAGAAATAAGAAGAAATCTTCAGGAGAACATGCAGAAATATTGCGGCCTCTTCAGAGACCAAGGGGGCCTTGAAACGCTTCTCTCGAACGTGAAGGATCTGCAGCGCCAATATGAAGGCGTTGCTGTCGACGATAAAAGTCTCTATTACAATACCGAGCTCATCGAGACGATAGAAGTCTCTCATCTCTTGGAATTTTCTGAAGTGATAGTGGTTGGTGCTCTTGCCAGAACCGAATCGCGAGGAGCCCACTTCCGTACTGACTTTCCGAGGCGCGATGATGAGAACTGGATGAAGCACACCCTTGCCTACAAGACGGATGATGGTGTGAGACTCGATTTCAAACCCGTGGTAATAACGAAATACCCACCCGAGGAAAGGAAATATTGAGGAGGATTAGATATGAAGCATACCTTCAAAATTTATCGATACAATCCCGAGCAGGACTCTGCGCCGATGTATCAGATCTTTGAGATTGAATGCGAGGAAGGGTGGACTGTTCTGGATGCGTTGAACCACATAAAATGGTATGTCGATGGTTCTCTTTCATTCAGAAGATCCTGCCGCCACGAAATATGCGGGTCCTGCGCTGTGGTCATGAACGGTGTGAACGGGCTATCGTGCAATACCCAGATAGCAGAGTTGAAAAGCAAAACCATCACGGTAGGCCCCCTGAACGGGTTTCCCGTTTTAAAAGACCTCATCGTAGATATGGACCTCTTCATCGACCGTTTAAAAGCTGTGAATCCATTCTTTATTACGGATGTCCCTCCCACAGACAGGGAGTACCTACAATCGCCGGAAGACAGGGCAATCATTGACGATGCTGTCAACTGTATCCTCTGTGCAAGCTGCACCGGTTCCTGTCCCTCATTCTGGTATAACCAGGATTATCTGGGGCCGGCTGCGCTCTTGAAAGCCTTCAGGTTTGTTTTCGATTCACGAGACGACGGGTCGGCGGACCGGATCGATCTCGTCGATGACCACAACGGGCTGTGGCGCTGCCACACCATTTTTAATTGCAACGAGTGCTGCCCGAAAAATCTCAATGTCACCGGCGGCATTCAGGAATTGAAGAAGCTGGCGTTTTTAAGAAGGATATAGACTGAGCATGATAAGATATGCCGGTATCTAGCCGGCATTCTTTTCCGAAAAAGTAGCGGGAAGGAGAGAGGGAAATGAATATCCATGAATATCAGGCTAAGCAGATTCTGGCAAGGTATCACGTCCCCATTCCTCCGGGGGAGGTGGCATTGACCACAGATGAGGCCGCATCTATAGCCGATCGTTTGGGTCTCCCCGTTGTTATCAAAGCTCAAATCCACGCAGGCGGCAGAGGCAAGGGTGGCGGTGTCAAAATGGCAAAAACAATAGAGGAGGTCAGGGAATACGCGGGAAAGATTCTCGGTATGACCCTCGTAACCCACCAGACAGGGCCGGAGGGAAAACTTGTGAGAAAAGTGCTCGTTGAAAAGGCGACCGACATCAAGCGGGAACTCTACGTCGGACTCGTGGTGGACCGCGCAGAATCGAAGGTTGTCGTCATGGCCTCATCAGAAGGCGGGGTGGAGATAGAGGAGGTTGCCGCCAAGTCGCCTGAAAAAATTTTGAAAGAGTACATCGATCCCGGAGTGGGCATGATGGCATACCAGGCGAGGAAGCTTGCATTCGGCCTCGGCATGGAACCAGCCCAGGTAAGCAAAGCTGTCAGGTTTATCATGGGACTCTATCGTGCTTTTGCCGAGACGGACTGCTCCCTCGCCGAGATAAACCCTCTGGTCATAACGGGCGATGACGATGTCATCGCGCTCGACGCGAAGATGAACTTTGACGCGAACGGACTTTTCCGTCATGCCGATATCCTCGAAATGCGAGACGTGGACGAGGAGGACAAGATGGAGTACGAAGCCTCCAAGTTCGACCTGAGCTACATAAGTTTGGATGGGAACATTGGATGTATGGTCAATGGGGCAGGCCTAGCGATGGCGACGATGGATATGATCAAACTTCACGGCAGCGAACCGGCAAACTTCCTCGATGTGGGTGGTGGAGCTTCCACGGAGCAGGTGAAAAACGCGTTCAGGTTGATACTCGCAGACCCGAAGGTCAAAGCGATTCTTGTGAATATTTTCGGAGGCATAATGCGGTGTGACGTCCTCGCCGAGGGAGTAGTTGAAGCGGCAAAAGAGGTTAAGCTCAGCGTCCCCCTCGTCGTCCGGCTCGAGGGAACGAACGTGGAAAAAGGCAGGGATATACTCGATAAATCAGGGCTCAATATAATTTCCGCAAAAGATATGAGGGATGCTGCTGAGAAGGCCGTGACGGCAGCCCAGTGAAATTTCGCATTCAGGAGGCGAAGGGATGAGTATACTTGTCAATAAAGAAACGAGGGTCCTCGTTCAAGGGATAACGGGAGCCACCGGTGCTTTTCATACGAAACAGATGCTCGACTACGGAACGAACATTGTCGCGGGGGTTACGCCGGGAAAACAGGGACAGCGGGTAGAAGGTGTTTTCGTTTACAACACCGTGTACGAGGCGGTGAAAAAGGAAGGGGCGAACGCCTCAGTCGTTTATGTTCCACCGGCTTTCGCGGCAGATGCTATAATTGAGTGTGTGGATGCAGGAGTTGATCTTGTCGTGGCCATTACCGAAGGAATTCCCATTCTCGATATGGTAAAGGTAAAACGGTTGATGGAAGGGAGTAAATCCCGTCTTGTCGGGCCCAACTGCCCGGGCGTAATCACCCCTGGAGAATGCAAGATCGGCATTATGCCGGGTTACATTCATGAACCGGGAGAAATAGGAGTGGTGTCGCGATCCGGTACCCTGACGTACGAGGCAGTCGCACAGCTCACATCCCTGGGACTTGGCCAATCAACCTGTGTGGGAATCGGGGGGGATCCGGTGAACGGAACGAATTTCATCGATCTGCTCCAACTGTTTCAGGAAGACCCGGGTACCCGGGCCGTTGTTCTGATAGGGGAGATAGGTGGTACCGCGGAAGAGGAAGCTGCACAGTTCATCAAGGACAACATGACGAAACCTGTTGTCGGTTTTATTGCCGGAAGGACAGCACCGAAGGGAAAGCGGATGGGCCATGCGGGTGCGATAATTTCCGGCGGGAAAGGAACGGCTGATGAGAAAATTATTGCTTTTAAGGAAGCGGGAATAGAGGTCGCCGAGAGCCCTGCCGATATGGGCGTTACCATGGCAAAAGCACTCGACATGGAAATAAATTAGCAAGAGGGATACTGCAATGATAAAGACTCAGGAAAAAATGATTCCAACAGAAAACGAGAAGGTTCGCATAACGATCGTTCCAAAGTTTTGCAAGGGATGCGATATCTGCGTCAGGTTGTGCCCGAAAAGCGTCCTCGGTATGGAGATGTTCAAGGTAAAAGTCGTGGATATAGAAAAGTGCATCATCTGCGGTCAATGTGAACTCAGATGTCCTGATTTCGCAATCTTCGTGGAAAAAAAGGAAGTGAAGGGAGGCGAAGGTGGCTAAGACCATTAAGCTTTTACAGGGAAACGAAGCCTGTTCTCATGGGGCGCTCTACGCCGGGTGCACGTTTTTTGCCGGTTATCCAATAACACCGTCAACCGAAGTTGCCGAAGTCCTGGCATTGGAATTGCCTCTTATCGGTGGCGCTTTCATGCAGATGGAGGACGAAATCGCTGCCATGGCGGCGATAATTGGCGCTTCTCTTTGCGGCGCGAAATCTCTGACCGCCACGAGCGGGCCCGGTTTTTCCCTGAAACAGGAAAACATCGGCTTTGCGGCTATTGCTGAAGTTCCCTGTGTTATCGTGAACGTCATGAGGGGGGGGCCATCGACTGGGGTTCCAACAGGCCCTGGGCAGTCAGATATCATGCAGTGCAAATGGGGAACCCACGGTGACCACCCGATAATCACGCTCACCCCGGCTTACGTGGAGGAGATATTTTACGAGACGGTGAGGGCCTTTAATCTCTCTGAGAAGTATCGAAATCCTGTCATCATAGCTTTCGATGAAATCGTGGGCCACATGCGGGAGAGAATAACAATTCCCGAGCCGGGTAAGGTCGATATTATCGACAGGACAAAGCCCGTTGTTCCCCCGGAGGAGTATTACCCCTATGATTCATCCAAAGGCGACATCCCCCCCATGGCCAACTTTTTCGAGGGATACCGATACCACGTTACGGGTCTCAATCATGACATGACCGGTTTTCCCGTCAACGCATGCGAACTTATTCATGTGGAAGAGTTGAGGCTCCTGAGGAAGATAGATGCAAACAGAGATGATATCATTCGGTACGAAGAATACATGCTCGATGATGCCGAGGTGGCTATCTTTGCGTATGGTGCCTGCGGAAGGTCAGCCAAGGAGGCGATAGATATTGCAAGGAAAGATGGATCAAAGGTTGGACTTTTCCGACCCCTGACCATCTGGCCCTTTCCTGACAGGGAAATAAAGCAGCTTGCCGAGAGGGTTAAGGCTATCATAGTCCCCGAGTTGAGCCTCGGCCAGATCATCCTGGAAGTTGAGCGCACTTCCGGAGGAAAATGCAGGATAGAGGGAATATTTAGGGTGGATGGCGACCCCATAACCCCGGCGCAAATTCTGGATACCGTTGAGGAGGTTTCCTGATGGCATACGATTACAGTCCCTATCTGAGAAATGATAAGTTCCCCCACATATGGTGCCCGGGGTGTACCTACGGAATCGTCCTGAAAGCGATCATAAGGGGTATTGAAAAAACGGGGATTTCGAAGGACGATACGGCGATCGTATCGGGTATCGGTTGTGCATCAAGGCTTCCGGGGTATGTTGATTTCAATACCCTTCACACAGCCCATGGAAGGGCGATCGCCTTTGCCACAGGTATTAAGATGGTAAAGCCGGAGAAAAATGTCCTTGTGATCACCGGCGACGGAGATGCGACGGCGATCGGTGGAAATCACTTCATTCATGCATGCCGTAGAAATATCGACATAACCGTCATCATATTCAACAATTTCATATACGGCATGACGGGCGGTCAGTACTCGCCGACCACGCCAACAGGTGCCATCGCTACGACGATGCCCTACGGAAACGTGGACCCGCACTTTGATATCGTCGAACTTTCCAAAGGCGCAGGCGCAACGTTTGTCGCCAGGGGAACGGCATACCATGCTGCCGCCTTGGACAGGCTTGTTATTGAGGCGATAAATCACAAAGGATTGTCCGTGCTCGAGATAATCAATGCCTGCCCCACAACGTACGGGAGGCGAAATAAATTCAAGAACCCAACGGACATGCTGCTCTGGATGAAAGACCATTACATGCCCCTGAGTGCTTTTCAGAAGCTACCTCCCGAAAAGACTGAGGGGAAGTTCCCCACGGGAGTCCTCTTTAAAGTCGATAAGCCTGAATATACGGAAGTCTACTACGATATGGTGAAAAGTCTGAAATCCAGGGCCAAAGGAGGAAATTGATGGCGAGATACGAGATCAGGTTTTCCGGATCAGGCGGCCAGGGTTTGATCCTGGCCGGCGTCATCTTTGCGGAGGCTGCAGCCATCTATGGAGGAATCAACGCTGTGCAGAGTCAGTCCTACGGACCTGAAGCGAGGGGAGGGGCCAGCAAGTCGGAGGTTATCATAAGTGATGAAACGATTAATTTCCCCAAGGCCACCAGCATCGACCTCCTTCTTGCCCTTACACAGGAGGCGTGTACCAAGTATTATGTGGATCTGAAAGGGGAGGGGATACTTCTCGTTGATGAAGACTTCGTCACCGAGTTGCCGGAGGGAAATTACCGGGTCATAAAGCTACCCATCATCAGGTCAGCCCAGGAAAAGGTTGGGAAAGCCTTTGTGGCAAATATCGTCGCTATCGGTGCAATAACCGCCTTGGTAGAAAGGATTGGTTACGATTCAGTGGAAAAGGCAGTGCTCTCGCGAGTCCCCAGAGGGACAGAGGACCTGAACAAGATGGCGCTCAAGATCGGTTACGATATGGCCAAAGCCAAAATTTCTGGCTGAAGGAGCTACCATTGGAGAGGACTCTGAGCATCATCAAACCCGATGGAGTCTCTAAGGGGCTCATAGGCGAAGTTATCAGTAGATTTGAAAATAAGGGATTAAAGATAGCTGCCATGAAAATGCTCCACATGAACAAGGAAGAGGCGA
>CAYFXN010000055.1:0-12101 GCA_964347065.1 uncultured bacterium
CCAGTTCATAGTTCGTAGATAGTACAACGGGAAGTTCAGTTATAAATAGATGTTCAAGTTCTCATCTTCACATCTTCTTAACTTCTCAACTTCTGATCCTCTGAAGTTCTGTCGTTCTGCACCAATATGAAAGAAAAAAGCCGGGAGTATGGATACGTTCCACTCCCGGCCATCATTACTTCAGTTCACTATTATGCCGTCTTTACCTTTTTCGCCACTTTGGTGGCAGATTTCTTTTTTGTTGCCGGTTTTTTTTCCTTCTTCTCCTTCTCCTCGAAGTAGACCGCCTTGTTTATGGCTCCTATGTAGGCCTTGATGGCCGCCTCGATGATGTCCGTGCTCGTCGCCCAGCCGAGATAGACGACCCCATTCGCCCTTACCCTCACGGTGGCCTCACCGATGGCATCCTTCCCGCTCGTAACAGCGTTCAGGTTGAAGGAGACGAGCTTGAATTTCCGCTTCACGATCCGCTCGACACATTTGTAGGCAGCGTCGATGGGACCGTTGCCGGTGGAGGCCTCGTCGATGACACGGTTTTTGTGCACCACCTTGAGGGCAGCCATGGGGATCCCATGTGACGCAGAGAGAATCTGCACGTGCTTGAGACGGTACGTCTCGGGGATTTTGAAGAGCTCCTCTTCAATGATGATCGTCAGGTCCTCGTTCATGACCTCCTTTTTCTTGTCGGCAAGCTCGATGAACCTGTCGAAGACATTCCCGAACTGGTCATCCGTGAGAGAATAGCCCAGCTCCTTGATCCTGTCTTTCACGGCGTGCCTTCCCGAACGGGCGGTGAGGACGAACTGGTGGGCCGAAACGCCCACATCCTCGGGCCTGACGATCTCGTAGGTGGCCCTGTCCTTGAGGATCCCGTCCTGGTGTATTCCCGAGGAATGGGCAAAGGCGTTGCTCCCCACGATCGCCTTGTTCGGCTGCACGACGAGACCCATGAGGGAGCTCACCATCCGCGATGTTTTGTAGATCTCCTTCGCATTGATCCCCGTCTCGTACTGCCCGATGAAATCCTTCCTGGTCCGCAGCGCCATAACAACCTCTTCCATCGCGCAGTTGCCGGCGCGCTCGCCGACGCCGTTGACGGTTACCTCCACCTGCCGGGCCCCGTTTTTGATCGCCGCCAGAGTATTGGCGCTCGCCAGGCCGAGGTCATTGTGGCAGTGAACCGAGAGGATCACCCCGTCGAGGGCCGGGACACGCTCCTTCAACCTCCTTATCCTCTCGCCAAACTCCTCCGGGATGGCGTAGCCCACCGTGTCGGGAACGTTGATCACCGTTGCTCCCGCCTTGATAACTGCCTCGATGGTCCTGCACAGATAGTCGAAGTCGGTCCTGGAAGCGTCCTCCGTTGAAAACTCCACGTCAGGGCAGAGGGACTTGGCAAACTTCACGGCGTCGACGGCCCAGTCGAACACCCTGTCCCGGTCGGCCCTGAATTTCTTCTGAATGTGAATGTCGGAGGTTCCGACGAAGGTGTGAATCCTCGGCCGCTCCGCACTCCTGATCGCCTCCCAGGCAACCTCGATATCCTTCTTTACCACCCTGCAAAGACCGGCTATTACCGGTCCTTTTACCTGACGGGCAACGGCGCTGACGGCCTCGAAATCTCCCGGTGAAGACACGGGAAAGCCGGCCTCGATCACGTCTACCTTCAAAACAGCGAGTTGCTTTGCGATCTCGAGCTTCTGTGCCATCGCAAGCTTCGCCCCGGGAACCTGCTCCCCGTCTCTGAGCGTCGTGTCAAAAATGAAAACTTTCTCAGCCATTTTTTAACCTCCTTACTGTTATTATCCCTGCATTTCTGTTTATCCTGTGTTCTCAGGCCCGCGTTCCCGTTGAGAATGTTGACTCGAGACTCGGGACACGGGACTTCGGATTGCCCGCGGATTATCCTCTGTTTTACCGTAGGGGATACGCTCCATAAGGATGGGGATATCCACCCGAGCCTTCGGTTCTCTCAACCGAAAGATTTCTGACAGCTGATACTTTGAAACTCATTCTTCTGTCTCCCTCTGCATCGAAAAGAAAAAAACCGCTCCGACCCTGAAGTCGCTGCGGCTTTTTCAAAAACAAAAAAGCCGCGGAACCCTGTGGCGTCCGCGGCTATAATTTCCCGTTTTGCGGTTATTACAGTCCCGCGGAAACCACCTCCCCTAGACCGAGTAGTAGTGCGAGCCTGCACGCCATGATTTCTTTCGTCCTTTTCATACCCTTTCGATGCTCCCAAATTGTATTTGGTTACTCTATATGCTCCAACCCGAAACTGTCAACTCTTTAATTCTTTTTTATTTCTGTCCTCTATGGTATCGGGCGCCGCCGTCCCTCCCGATGCAACGATTCGCATCCCCGCCTCAACGGTCAGGTCGGTCCTGATTATATCTTCCTCTTTGAGAAAGAGTACATCTCCAAGGTAGAGGTTATTCGTCGGCACGTAAATGGCGAAGAGCTCATTTCCCTCGCAGATCATCTTCTTTGTCAAAAATCCCACAGCATAACTGTCAGTCCGGGGATACTTGACGAGCACCACTTCCCTGAAGGACTCATCATTTTCCGGGGAAAAGGCTTCCGTCAACGTCTTGAGGGTTGAATAGATGGATTTGGCAAGGGGAATCTTCTTCAGTACCTGGCCGATTATATCCAGTACGGTGCTGATGAGAAATGTCTTGCTCAAAAAACCGATGAGCAGGATGGCTATGATACCCAGGACAAAGCCCGTCCCCGGTATGGGCGTCATCTCGTACCCGGGCACGAAGAGCTGGAGTATGTGGTAGACAAGGGGGGAGAAAAGTGCGTCTATCTTTCTGAAAAACCAGAGGATGAAAAATATGGAAAGGGCGATAGGGATAACGGAAAAGAGGCCTGCAAAAAAATACTTCCTGAATATCTCTGCTATCCTTTTCACCACATTCCCCCGGGGTCTTTTTCCACCATTTCTTTATAGCACCTCGAAATTTCCTTGGCGACGGGAAAATAATCGGGATAAAAACGCTACTGTGTGTTTTCGGAATGTGAGAAAAGCGCTGGGGGTAATCATGGGGATGCGGTATCCTGCGAGAGCAAGGTTTTGGGAAAAAAGCCTAAAATACCGCGCCAAACACCCTCTCTCCCGGGCCCTTACTCGATAATGTCGCCAAAATACGTAACGATCCTGTTGATCCTGTACTCACGCTCGCCCTTCGGGACTTCCACGATAACCTCGTCACCCGGGTATGCCCCCACGAGGTGCCTCCCTATGGGGGACATGATCGACACGTAGTCCTGATTGCCATCCATCGCCTCGGGGGGCACCAGGACGAATTTTTTCTTCTCTCCCGTGTCGAGGTCGGTCACCTCCACCGTGGAGCCGAGGCTCACCCTGTCGCGGGGGATATCATCTATGTTGATCTTCACGAGCTCATCTATCCTCCCGTTTAACTGCCCGAGCCTCGTAAACAGGGCTGACTGCCTCTCTTTGGCCGTATCGAACTCGGCATTTTCCGAAATATCGCCCTGATCGATGGCTTCACCAATCTCCTTCGGCAGCACAACCTTCAGTTCGTACTCGATCTGTTCTGCTTCTGTCTTCAGCCTGGCTATGATCGCTTCAAGATCAAACATCTCACTTCCCCCTGCTTGCATAGGATCTCCCCCCTCCTGTGGATGAGGCCCCCGGAAAATACGCATATAAAAAATTCAATGTAAGGTACGCTCCGGAAAAAGTCAAGGTGGGGGAAAGAAAACGTCTCCCGGCACTTTCCAAAAAGAGCAGGTCCCGAAGCCACGTTGAGAGGAGGAAATACTCTCCCGCTTCGTGCCTCCGTCGCCTTCCCTCCCTGCAGATGATATGGGGGTTTCCTTCTCCCGACTCACCTTCTCTACGGTTATTATTCCATCTCGACGGAGAATTCCTGGTGACCGAACCAGAAACCGCTATCGGAAATCGAGTCGATCTCCGCCTGTATAATATTTTTGTGGATCTCCTCTTCGGCAGCAAGGGAGAGAAACAGCTTCTTCAGCTCCTCGTTGTCCGTTTTTCCCGCCTGGGTGAGGTAATATTTATTGGCGAGGATCTCGTACTCGAGGGCCACCTCCAGCGCCTTGAGGTCGTCGAGAGCCTCGATGTCGAGATTGAGCAGGTCCACGTCGGCCTCTCCTGTCTCCACTACCGCCGGATCCTCCTCGTCGGTAACGGGAAGAACCCACGGTTTTCCTTCCATCATGGCATAGAGCTGCTTTTCGAGTTTTTCCAGGTGCCCCATCTCGTCCATCGCCAGGTTCAACAGGACGACCCTTCCCTTCTCATCCTTCGTATTCTTGGCGAACTTCAGGTATCGTTTGCAGGCCCCTTTTTCGTTTCCGATGGCGATATGGATCACCCTCACAATTTCGGATAGCTCCATTTATATCCCTCCTTGTTTCTTTCTGAATCGCTTTTTGCGCTCAAAATAAAATCGTAACGGCCTTCGTGACGAATTTCCGATCGCAATCAGCGCCTGTGCTGCAAGCGACACTGCAGCCCTTACGGAAAAAGCCGTTACCTGATAATTTTACCAGTTTTTCCGGCGGGAGATCCCACTTTTGTAGCGCGCTCGCCAAATTGCGATCCGTGCCGGGAAAACCGCGCACCCGGACACGGGAAATTTTCCCTTTCTCGAAGGATCGATTCTCAGCTGCCAATCAGTTCGAACTCGTCCCTGGGAGCCCCGCAAACGGGACATACATCGGGCGGCTCATCCCCCAGGTGAACGTACCCGCAGACCTTACATCTCCACTGCTTCATCTCTCTCCCCCGGGACTTTCCTCATGAAAAAGATCAGCTCTCGTCATCATTTGGCCATCTTCTCGTACTTCGCAGCTTTCTCGTGATCGCCCAACTTTCTGTAGCACTTTCCAAGATACTTCGCCGCAGTCCTGGTGGGCATCAGGTCCATGCTCTTTTCCAGGTGGACAACCGCTTTTCCGCATTCACCCTTCTGCTCATGTGCGATGCCCAGGTAGACTCTGGCTTCCGCCAGCTCGGGATCGATTTTCACAGCTTTATCAAGGTACGTTATTGCACTGTTTGCATTCTCGTCAATGAGAAAAACGAGGCCCGCCTTCGTGTAGAAGGGTGCCTGTTGCGGCTCCATCTCGATTGCACGGAGGTATTTCTTGAGAGCCTCCTCCTTCTGTTCTTTCCCGAGGAGCTTGTTCCCCTCATCGTAAACATCGTAGGCCTTCTGCACCTCCCTCAATCGCCCGGTCTTCTCGATATATCCCGCTTCGTTGAGCACATACCCCTTCCCGTCGAGGGCGGCCGGATATTTTTCCCGGCTGTAGGTTTTCACGTTCTCGAGCCGTTCTCTGGAAAAAGGGTGGGTCCGGAACAGTCCTTCGATCCAGAGAGAGCTTTTCCCCTTCTCGAACTCCTGAAAAAAATACTCCTGAAGGTCGATGGCCCCCCGCGGGTCGTACTTCGCCTTCACCATGTAATCTATACCGAGATAGTCCGATTCCCTCTCCTGCTCCCGGGAAAACCCGTTCTGCAGGAGACCGGCGCCGATCGAAGAGAGCTGCATGGTGGCTCCCGATCCCCCGGCCACGGCAACCCCGAGAAGTGCCAGGTTCAAGCCGAGGGCCCGCTGGTACGCCGCCACTGCGTGCCGCGCCGTTGCGTGGCCGATCTCGTGGCCGATGACGGCGGCGAGCTCCCCCTCTGAAGAGAGGGCTATGAGAAGCCCTCGGTTGACGACGATGAACCCGCCCGGGAGCGCGAAGGCATTCGGCACCGACGCGTTGAGGACTCTGAACGTGTAGGGCAAATTCGGCCTGTGCGATACCTTCCCGAGCTTTTCTCCCACCGATTGAACATAGGCCTCGAGTTTACTGTCCCGGTAAAAGCCTCCCTCCTGCTGAACGATCGGAACGTAAGACTTTCTGCCGAGATCGATCTCCTCCTCCTCCGTCACTTTGACGAGGTGGAGCTCTCTCTTGCCCGTTACCGGATTCACCGCACAACCGGACAGAAAGAACAGCAGCAACGTTGTCGAGATGACAAGCGCAATGGCGACAGGGAACGATTTCCTCATACGATATCTTTTCACAATCAACCTCCTCAGGAAACCCCCCCTTCCATTTTCCCCCTCCTCACCCGGAAATATCAAAATAAATAGCCTCTCCTGCCGGGCACGCCGGAGAATAAGAACGAGACAGAAAAGCGCAGAAATGGGTGCACATTGTCGATTTTTTCATTTATCCACAATTTCTTCGAGGGAATCGAACTTAATCTTACCGGCGTATTCCCTCAGAACATCGGCCGATTCTATCCGGTATCCCCGGACGGAAACGAGAATTTTTTTCCTGTACACGAGCTTCAACTCCCCTTCCTTCATCGCCTCGTCATAAACCATCTGCGCCCGGTTTCCCTTTACCCGGATCGGCTCTGACTCGGGTTCGAGGAACAGGGCATTATCCACCACCGAAAGAATCCCCTGTAGGAAGGGGTTATCCATCAGTATTTCCACGGTCACTTTCTCGTTTTTCCGCGTGTACTCACGGCTTGCCTGAATCCCGCCGCCGAGAAACGCCTGGCTCGAAACGGTGATTTCCGCCTCTTTTCCTTCCCACCCCGGAAGGGGAGGGGGAAAGATGTCTTTCAGGCGCTCACTTTTTTTCTTGCGAACGAGCTGGATCGCAAAGGTAAGCTCCTTGATCGTCTCGTTGTAATCTCCTTTTTTGTAAAGTCTTTCCGCTTCTTTTATGGAGTCTTCCACGTCACCGGCAGGTGATGGAGAAGGGTAGAGGGTGCACATGCACACTGCAAGGGCCACCCAAGCGATAATCGTCAGCCATCTTCTCTTCATAGAACTCCCCCTTGAGTCTTTTTCCTTTTGAGACGATCTCACTTTTTATTTTATTGAAAAGATTCTTCCAAGAAACAGGAAATTTCTCATCCCTAACTACTAACTGCTAACTTCTAACTACTAATTTCCTGTTTCTCATTTCTAACTACTAACTTCTAACCGCTAACACTGAAACGGTTGGTTCCCGCATGGAAACTATGCTGTTTCGTATGAAAACGGACAACTGTTTTTCCTCTGAACTCGGAACTATGGACTATGGACCTCTTTTCTCTGTTTTACTGCGGGGCGTCTTTGGCCCGAAGGTAGGAGAGCACCTCCCCGGCCGCAACCTTCGCGTTTCTCACGCAGTCGTTCAAACCGATCCCTTCGTATGCATTGTTGTTCAGGAAGAGTCCGGGAACCTGGCGCAGGCGCGCTCTGATTTTTTCGACCCTGCCGGGATGTCCGACGGGATACTGGGGGATACCCTGCTCGTGCCGGTACACCCGGATATACGAGGGCTCCTCCCTGATTCCCAGGATCTGTGCAACCTCATCCCTCATTATGCCCGCCAGGTCACCTTCCGGCAAAAGGGCCAGATCGGGGTTTCTCGCTCCCCCTATCATCCCCCGGATGAGCGCGCGTCCCTCGGGAGCCCGGTTCGTGAATATGCTCGAATCGAAGAGAATACCGAGAACCATTCTGCCTTCGAGGCGCGGCACGAGAAATCCGAATGCGTTGAGCACGTCCTCGTGGGTTTTCTTCGTAAAACCCATCGCCACTGCCGCTATGGGGGCATAGGCGATATCACCCACGAGGCGGGAGAGCTCGCCGTCCAGCCCCCCGATAAGGGTGGATGCGGCGTAGGCGGGAGCGGATACAACAACGGCGTCGGCACTCTCCGCAAGCTTCCTGCCTCCAGAGGCGTACTCTACCAGAAAAGCATCGCCCTGATTCCTTACGACCTTTTCGACGTTACAATCACGGTGGAAGGAAAACTCCCCTCTGTTCACGATCTCCTCTATCAGCGATCTGACGCCTCCCCCGAAAGACATCAAAACACCCCCCGGACCGGCGTACCCGCCGCCTCCCACGACTCCCGACCTTCTTTTCTCCTTCATCTTCGCCATCATACCTTTCACGAGGCCCCCGTGTTCCCGCTCGAGTGCGTCTACGAGAGGGAAACAGCTTCTCAGGCTCATGTTTTCAGGGATTCCCGCGTAGATACCGGATGCCATGGGCTCGATGAGCCGCTCCGCCGCCTCGACCCCGAGCCTCCTCCTGGCAAAATCAAAGAGCGATTCGTCGCCATCGCCCCTTTTCGCCTTGATGAAGGGTTCCACGGCAACTCTGAGTCTCCCTCTCACGGAAAGAATGTTGGAGGAAAAAAACTCTCCCGGTGACTCGGGGAGCCTCTTGAGGGCCCCATCGACGAACACGAAGCGCTTCCGGGCGGAGTCGGAACTCGTAAGGAGCAGGTGATCGATGCCGAGGCTGTGTACGAGGTCGAGGGTGTCGGGTTTGTTCGTGAGAAATCCGTTTGGACCCCACTCGACGATGAACCCCTCTTCGTAAAAGGTTTTCATCTTTCCACCGGGAATATCCTCCTTCTCGAGAACCAGGACGCTCGTGTCTCGTCCGTTCTCTTTCGCACCCCGCGCCACGTAAAATGCCGTTGCGAGGCCCGATATCCCGCCGCCGACAACGATTACCTTTCTCATTCAAACACCCCTCACCTCGTCGATAAGATGTGAGAGAACTACGTCGCCCAGGGCATTGATAAACAGCTCCGATTCGTTCAGCGACTCGGTGCGGATAAAATTCAACCCGATCTCTTCGGCGATATCTTTAAACAGCACATCGATCTCGTAGAGGGTCTCTATGTGGTCTGAAACGAAACTGATCGGCACCATCACCACGTTGTCGAACCACGACTCCCGGGCGAGCCTGATCGTATCTTCCGTTGCGGGCTCGAGCCAGTCCCTGCCGACCCGTGACTGGAAGGACAGGTAGTGGGAGAGCCCGGGAAATCCTTCCATGACCAGCTTCACCGTCTTCTCCACCTGCGCCAGGTAAGGGTCTCCCTCATCGATGATCTTCTTCGGAAGGCCGTGGGCGGAAAAGATCACCGCCGTCTTATCGGTCCGAAGACCCGAGATGGCAGCGGTTATCTTCTCCCTGATCGACGCCACATACCCGGGGTGGTCGTGAAAGTCCTTGACCATGATGACGGGCAGGCTGCTTTGCTCCCTCTTCAGGCAGCGTGAAAGCTCGCGAAAAGAGGATCCCGTTGTCGTTCTGCTGTAGTGAGGATAGAAGGGTAGAGCAACGATCCTGGATGGCGAGCGCTCCAATGCTTCAAAGACCGCGTCACGGGTGAAAGGATACCAGTACCGCATTCCCACGTGAACGGAAAAGAAATCTTCTCCCTCCTCGTTCAGGTATTTCTCCAGCAGCACCGCCTGTTTCAGCGTTATCTGGTTCAGCGGAGAGCCTCCCCCTATCGTCTCGTAAAAGGGCCGCACTTTCCTGGTGCGTATTCCCGAAACGATATAGGCAAAGAGCGTCTGAAGGACGATGCCGCCGGGAATCCTCACGATATCCCTGTCTCTTAAGAGGTTGAAAAGGAAGGGGCGAATTGCGCTCAGCGTGTCGGGGCCGCCCATATAGAGAAGAACTACCGCTATCTTATTCCTTTCACCGCGGTTCATCTTTTGCTTTTCTGCCCAGCCTGTGGACCGCCTCGACGAGAGCCTGTGCACGGCGCACATCGGTGGGCGGAAGAATACCGTGGCCGAGGTTGAATATGTGGCCTGCCGTTTTTTTCCCCCTTGCGATGATATCGGCCGCTATCTCCTCTATCTTCTCAACGGGATGGAACAGGGCGGTGGGGTCCATGTTCCCCTGCACGACCGCGTCACCCCCCAGCAGTGAAGCCGCTTCGTCGATGTTGATTCTCCAGTCGATCCCGTAGACATCGGCACCGAGCTCCTTGATGATGGGCAGAAGCGTGGCCGACTCGTTGGCAAAATGGATAACGGGAACCTCGTCTCTTCTCAAGTTGGAGATGATCTCTTTCGTGTAGGAAAACACGTACTTCCGGTAATCCTGGGGCGTGAGAATCCCCGCCCAGGTATCGAAAATCTGCACCACCTGCGCGCCTGCCTCGATCTGGGCGTTCAGGTAATCCGTCACGGTTTTGCTGATCTTCTTCATCAGCTTCCTGTAAACATCCGGCGCCTGATACATCAGCATCTTCAATTTTATGAAGTTTTTCGACGTACCCCCCTCGACGATGTAGGAGGCCAGGGTAAAAGGAGCCCCGGAAAAACCGATGAGCGGGACTCTGCCCTCGAGCTCCTTCCTGAGCAGCCGAATGGCTTCCATGACGAATCCCGTCTTCTCAACGGGGTCGGGAACCAGCAGGTTCTCAACATCCTGTGCCTTTTCTATGGTGAAATCGAGCACGGGCCCCTTCCCGTCGATGAAATCGAGCTTCACCCCCATCGCCTCGACGGGAATGAGGATGTCGGAAAAGAGTATGGCCGCATCCACTTTCAGGATATCGACAGGAAGCAGGGTTATTGTCGTCGCCAGTTCGGGGGTCTTGCACATTTCCAAAAAGCTGTGCTTCCCGCGGATCTCCTTGTACTGGGACATGTACCTTCCCGCCTGCCGCATGATCCAGATGGGGACCGTATCGACGGGTTCCTTCCTGCAGGCCCTCAAGAACCGGTAATCGTTTCCGTTCATCGGAATTTAAACTCCCTTTTCAGTTTTCTGCATACCTTAAACGGACCACAAAAATATTGCAAGGCCAAATGAAAATCCTGATGTCCTCAGATAAACGTTCATAGTACATCGTTCAGAGTCCATAGTTAAACCCGAAACGTAAATCCGCCTTGAAGCAACTGATCAAATACCATATTCTTGCGTGATCGTATTTAGTTACTGCACAAGTTTACTGTTTCAGAAGTGCGGATTGCAGATTTTATTGAACTGTAAACTCTGAACTCTGAACTCTGAACTTTTTTATTGCAGCTTCGACTCTTTCTGTTTGCGCATTCTCACGGGTACGTAATCGCAGAAGGGTTCCTCGGCGAGATAATCTTCGTACACCGCATCCGCCCGGGCCCTGCAGCCGCCACAGACTTTGAGAAACTCACAGGATCCGCAGCGGTCCTTGTAGGAGGAAAAATCCCGGAGCTTGGTGAACAGTTCGGACCGTTCCCATATCTCCTTGAAGGGTTTCTCCGTCACGTTGCCGGCAAAAACGGGGAAATAACTGCAGGGCTGGACGTTCCCCCTGCTGTCGATAAAGGCGATGGTCTGACCGCAGATGCATCCCTTCCCTCCCCCCGTCGAGAACTTGAGGGATCGGCGCTGGAACTTGACCCCCTCCTCCTTGGCCTTCTGCAGAACGATCCTGTAGTAATGGGGTGCGCAGGTGGGGCGAACGAGCATTTCGGTTTCGTTCTTCTCCATCTCATAGTGCCAGTTGAGGATATCTTCGTAATCCTCCTTGGAAATCAGCTCGCTCATGATCTCCTCGCCCCGGCCGGTGGGGACGATCATGAACATGTACCACGCAGTAGCCCCGATCTTCTTCGTGAGCCGGTAGGTACTTTCTATCGCGTGCTGATTTCTCTTCGTGAAGGAGGAGTTGACGATGAACTCGATGCCGTGCTTTTTGAAATGGTCTGCCGCCCTGAGGGTCCCCTCGAAGGCGCCCGGCTGTTTCCTGAAGTCGTCGTGGACCTCTTTTGTCGAACCGTCGAGGCTGAGGGATACGATGCGGATTCCCGATGATTTGATCTTCTCACATATCTCATCATCTACGAGAACTCCGTTCGTGGCGAGACACATGCGGAGCCCCTTATCAGTTCCGTAAGAAGCTATCTCGAACACATCCTTTCGAAGCAGCGGCTCGCCGCCGGAAAGAACGAGGACGGGACTGCAAAAGGATGTGATATCGTCGATGAGAGCCTTCGCGCCGGCCGTGTCGAAAACGCTCTCAAAGGAAGACAACGAGGAAGCCGATCTGCAGTGAACGCAGTTGAGATTGCACTTTCCCGTAATCTCCCAGGCTAACCACTTTGGAACGAACTCCATATGCCTGCTCCTTGTTTGCTCAGGTATGAGACTCCCAACTTGTTATTATACTTCAATAGCCCGTGTTGAGATGGAAAGATCGGGAAAACAAGTCCTGCGTTCAGAATCCAGCGTGGATTATTCTATCTTTACCTTTATCTCCTTCACTTCCTTTTTCCCGAAGAGCTCCCCGAG
>CAYFXN010000056.1:0-12051 GCA_964347065.1 uncultured bacterium
GTAGTTCACCGGCTGCTGAAAAAAGGCGGCCTCTTCATGCTGCAAACGGTGGGCGGGAACGAATCGGCCGTGACCCTTGACCCGTGGATGGGAAAATACATCTTTCCCAATGCCCTGGTTCCCTCGATCAAGCAGATAGGCGCGTCCATCGAAGGGCTCTTCGTCATGGAGGATTGGCACAGTTTCAGCGCCGACTACGACAAAACGCTCATGTCCTGGTTCCGCAATTTTGATGCATCCTGGGGTGAGCTGAAATCTCAATTCGGTGAAATGTTTTACCGCATGTGGAAATACTACCTCCTGGTCAGTGCAGGGGCCTTTCGCTCCGGTTACAACCAGCTGTGGCAGATCGTACTTTCCAAGGAAGTTCCCTCAGGGCATTACTCGCCTGTTCGCTGATAATCTCAAGAAAAACAGATGGTTCGAACAGCCGAAGAGGAGATTAAAAACCAATATTGTCCGTCCAGCGTTCATAGTTCATAGGAGAAACAGAAATCAGAACAACAGAAAGCAGCAAAACCAAAACAGGATGGCTCGAACATCCGAACAGCCAAGCAGCCGAAGATCCGATTTTTTAACTTGGAACTTTAACCTTGATCTTGGTTTTCTCTGGACGCTGAGCTCTGGTCAGGCAGAGTGTCTAAATAGTTTTATTGTGTCTAGCCGTCGAGACGTCAGAGATTGCCGAGCACCTTTTTCGCAGCTGTCTTTGCCGGTTCTATGTCGCTATCGGATGCACCTTTCGAGTAGCTTCCGATAGTGATGATCACCTTGTATTCACCGGAGTACGCGGTGAGAGCACCGATCCCATAGGCGATGTGCCACACGGCGAAATCGCCGAGTCCCGAAACCGCAACCGGTTCTTTCACTTCCTCATCGGGCGGTCCCCCACCTGTGCTGGTCTTTATATACTCGGCCACCGTTTTCGGGTATCTGCCCTTGTACATGGGCGCGTAGGTGATGTTCAGACCCACCAGCCTGTCGGAGGATACGGCGTCATATTGACAGGTAGAGTTGACGATCTTCCCGCCCTGAAGATCCATGTGGCGGGGAAAGCCCTCGCTCTGCGTCACCTTGTCCCCCAGGGCCTCGGCAGCAACTTCCGCTGACAAAAGAGCGCACGAGTCGAGCTTTCCCTTCGGGTTCGAAGCGACGACTTTTGCACCCTTGTTCTCGCTCGAACTGCATCCGAAGACAATCGTCGCAATAGCGATAAGGAGTATACTCACCGAAACACGCGGGACGCACGAACCATTCTCCTGATTCTTCTCTCTCATGATCACCCTCCCCTCTTCCGTGTGGATAGCGAGACGATACGCCTCAGATAATATTGCCCATTGTACCATTTTGCCCTTAGCTGCTCCTCGTTTTTACGAACAGGGTTTCGTGAGCCCCCGAAAATGCCAAAGGGCAAAGCGGGCCCATTTCCTCCGTTACAGGCGCTTCGGTTTTCCGGGAGGACTCCGCCTCGGTTTGCCAGGTTTCCGCCAGCGGGGGTAAAATAGAGAAAAAAATTTGAGGGATTTACCGATTCCGGCATGAATAGAGGACTGCTTCTCCTGATACCGGCACTTTTTCTTGTGCTGCCCTCGTGCACCGCGAAGAAAGAAGGCAGGGGCACATTGAGCTTTGCCGTGGGAGGTGCTCCCGCAGAGATCGAGTTCTGGGAGCGCACCGTCGCTGAGTTCACGAGGGAAACGGGGATACCCGTCACGATCAGGCGAGAGCCCACGGACACCGACCAGCGCAGGCAGGAACTTCTCATACCGCTAAAAGCGAAAAAATCCGACCCCGATGTCTTCCTCATGGACGTGGCCTGGATCTCGCAGTTTGCGGCCTCGGGATGGCTCCTGCCCCTTGACGACCTCGGAAAAGAGGTGCGTCTCGAACACTTCTTCGACAGGGTTTTGAGCCTGGTGGACAGATATGATGGGTCGCTCGTGGCTCTGCCCGTGTATATCGACGGCGGCCTCCTCTACTACCGGCGCGATCTTCTGGAGACGTTCGGCTACGAAAAGCCGCCAACCACCTGGGAGGAGCTGGTTCAGATGGCGCTGCGGATACAGGAGGAGATGCGGAAAGATGATCCCTCCTTTTACGGGTTCGTCTGGCAGGGAGCGCAGTACGAAGGCCTCATCTGCAACTTCATCGAGGTCGCAGCATCGGGCGGGGGCGGTATCGATATCTCGGACAAACGCATCAGGCTCAACACGCCGGAAAACCTCCATGCCTTGAACTTCATGAGGAAGCTCATCCACACCTATCGAATCTCTCCCCCGAACACCTACACAGAGATGAAAGAGGAGGAAGTGCGGGTCCATTTTCAGAAGGGAAAGGCCCTCTTCGAGCGCAACTGGCCCTACGCCTGGATGATTCACCAGCAGGGAGAATCCAGGGTGAAGGGGAAAACGGCGATCGCACCCCTGCCCCGCTTTGAATCGGGCGAGAGCGTCTCAACCCTCGGAGGGTGGCACATCGGAATCTCCCGCATAACCGACGCGAGAGAGGACGCCTTCCGCCTCGTCAAATTCGTACTCTCCTTTGATACGCAGAAGGAGTTTGCCCTCAAACTCGGGTGGAACTCCGGCAGGACCGATATATACGACGATCCGGAAATCCTGGAAGCCCTCCCTCACGCGTCGGAGCTGAAAAAAATCTTCACGCACACTCTTCCGAGGCCGATAGTCCCCTATTACACCCAGATCTCTGCGGTGATCCAGGAGAACCTGAACGGGGCTCTCTCCGGCCAGATTAACCCGGAAGATGCCCTTTCGCGGGCGGAGCGTGAGAGCCAGAAAATCATCGACCGTTACGAGGCAAGGTAGAAACAGATCACGATGAGAAGGCAAACGCCGAAAGAGCTGCTCGAGTCAATGGCCTTCCTGCTGCCTCTTGCCCTTTTTCTTATCGCCTTTTCCCTCTACCCCGTTATCGGAACGCTCTACACGAGCCTGCTCAGGGATGCCACGTTTCTTGAGAAAAAGTTCATCCTCTTTCAAAACTTCGGGCAACTTTTGCACGACACGGCTTTTCTAAAATCGGTGAGATTTACCCTCCTTTTCATCGCGGCATCCGTCCCCCTGGAGCTTTTTCTCGGCCTCATCTTCGCGATGGTAGTCAACAGGCCCACCCCGATCCGGGGATTTCTGCGGGTTTCCCTGATCATCCCCTGGGCCGTGCCGGCGGCCGTTTCGGGGAGGGTGTGGGAGCTCATCTACAACTACAGCTTCGGCCTGGCCAACTTCGCCATCATCTCTGCGGGCATCGCCGATCGGCCGGTAAACTGGCTCGGCTCGAAGTGGGGAGCGTTTTTCGCCATCGTGGCTGCCGACGTGTGGAAGACGACCCCCTTTGTGGCCATAATTCTGCTCGCCGGCCTCCAGGCTATTCCCGATGAGCTCTATCAGCAGGCCGAGGTTGACAGCGCCAGCCTCTTCCGGCGGTTTACCACCATAACCCTCCCGCTGCTTCGCCCCGCCCTCACCGTGGGGCTTCTTTTCAGAACGATAGACGCCCTTCGCATCTTCGACACGGTGTACGTCATAACCGGCGGCGGGCCGGGAGGCTCCACCAGCTCTCTCTCCCTCTACGCGTACCGCTACTTTCTCGCCGGGGACTTCGGGTACGGCTCTGCCATCTCGGTGCTGCTCTTTATCATAGCCCTGTCGCTGTCGGCTGTTTACCTCAAGGTTGGCCGTTTCCGGGAGGTGCTGTCGTGAGGGAAGAGAAAGCGAAAAGGATTCTTACAACAATCGGCGCCGCGTTTCTCGTCACCTTCACCTTCCTCCCCCTTATCTACATGGTGCTCATAAGCCTTTCGGGCAATCCCGACTTTCTCTCCGGCGTTGCTCCTTTCGCCTTCACCCTGCGCAACTACACGGACATCCTCGCCAAACCCACCCTTCATTTCGTCCACTACCTGAGAAACAGCGTTGCCGTTTCGGGACTAACCGCCCTTATCGCCGTCGCAGCGGGATCCCTCGCCGCCTACGCGCTATCTCGCCTTCGCCTTCCGGGAAAAACGGCCATAATCCTGGCAACCCTTGCAATCTCCACCTTTCCGCAGGTAAGCGTTATCGGGCACCTTTTCAAGCTCATCGGCAGGCTCGGCCTGGTAAACACCTGGACCGCCCTCATCCTCTCCTACACGGCGTGGGTGCTGCCCCTGATCCTGTGGATCCTCACCGGCTACATTTCTCAGATATCGACGGAGCTCGACGACGCGGCCCTCGTTGACGGGTGCCCCAGGTGGAAGGTGCTGCTGAAGGTGATTCTTCCCGTTTCCGCACCCGCCATCTTCTCGGCGGCACTCCTGGCGTTCATATTTGCTTTCAACGAGTTTCTCTTCGCCCTTATGCTCACAACAGACCACCACGCAAGGACCGTGACCGTCGGCATCGCACTCTTCCAGGGACTTCACGGGGAAATACCCTGGGGGGAGATCATGGCGGCATCGACCCTTTCCGTTATCCCCGTCATCGTCCTCACCGCCATATTCCAGCGTCGCGTTTTAACAGGACTGACAGCCGGGGCGATCAAAGGTTAGAGAGCCAAACCGTGATAAGCCGTGTCCTCCCGCTGATGGACAAGAAACAAAAAGCCCGGCGCCCGGGTCTTCTTTCCACAGAATTTTCCCCATCGCGGTGAAAAGGAAAAATACCGATAAACCGCAGGACACACCCCGCAAAATTCCGGGAAGCGGCGGTTCAGTCAACGGGCGTTCCTTCCGAAAAAGTATTGAGAAGAAGGCTGTACATGCGAAGCATTGAACTTGCGCAGTTTAGAAGGAAAAACGCTTGCAGAAGAAGGAGTCATTGAGGCCAGAATGGTGGGTAAAAAGAAGGGCATGAAACGGGCAATACGTCTTTCCGTTTATGTCGCTCTCCTGGCAGTATTTCTTGGTAACCGTACCTCCATCGCGAAAGGCGGCGAGAGATATGACCCGTTTGCCCCGTTCCACCCGGGATCCTGGATCACCGTGCAGGAAGTGGAGGTATACCTGGGAGGGACGACGACGACAACGGTTCTCAGAAAGATCACCGCGAAAAAAGACGGTCTCACTGAGGTGTGGGATTTCACGGAGGACGGCTCCCGGAAGCTCAAGAAGGAACGGGACTTTCTCGAGGGACACACGCCGAAGACGCTCTTTATGAAACAACAGTCGACGCAGACGGCGACCCTCAAAATAGGGCCCGGCAGATACAAAACGACGAAGATATCCTACGTGCCGGACGGAAAGTTTTCCCTGGCCAGAGGGCCCCTGACCGTGTACCTCACCGATGATTTGAAAGTGCCGTACCGGGAGATGCTCCTCAGCGGCGACGATATCGCCCTGCCGGAAAACGTGGTTCGCGCAGAATACGTTGCCCTTAATCGCAATACGGGGAAGATGGTGCGCTACGAGTCGCAGATCGTCGATTTCTACTGGCTGGTGCCAGTTGCGGACGAGAAAGTCCCCTGCTTTCTCGAAGAGACGAAGGTGATAGAGATAGCATCCTCCGAGCAGGTGGCGGTGGTGAAGAGATGGCTCTCCGACAAAATCCCCGGCCACGTGGTGAAGCTCGAGTCCCGATTTCAGTCACCTTACGGCCCCGGTAAATTGTCCCGGTGGGTGAAAAAATATCACCTCGTTGCGTTCCGTCCTCAAGCGTTCACCGTGGAAGGGGCCCGAGTCTCCTTCGAGGTGCCCGACGATTTCCGAAGCTTAACTGCTCGTGAGCTATCCTCCCGGTTCCCCCTCAGGCAGAAATCCACCCGCGTCTTTACGGCAAAAGAGGGCATCGCCACCATCACCGTACAGGTATCAGAACCGTCCATGCTGATACATGAAGTTGAAGATCTCCGCATATACATGGAAAAAAAACTCTCCCGGAGCGCCCAGAGCCTCCGACCTTTCGACCAGGGGTTCACCGAGATACACGACAGGAAGTTCATCTATCAAAAGTTCATAAGCAATCTCGCAGGTGCAGATTTCTACACGTATAACCTCTCGACCCTCCACGGGGGCAAAATTGTCTCCCTCGATTTTACCATGAGCCGGGAACTCTTCTCCGAGTACGAACAACTGCGCCGCTTATGGGTGGACACTATCCAGATCAAATGATTCTGCTCTTAAGAGCTGACGCTCGGCAAATCAGAAAAGGAGGGCGCGAGACCTCCATTTCCCAGAAGGCGGGCGCATAATCTTTGTCCAATCATGGCAAAACAATTATAATTACAGGAGATATGTTTCTTCAGACTCCACGCGGAGTGTACGGGCTATGAAAACAGTAATTCTGGTGAGACACGCAAAATCGAGCTGGAAAAACCCGGGCCTGAAAGATTTTGACAGACCCTTGAACAAGAGGGGTAAAAAAGATGCGCCGTTTATGGGGAAAAAAATTAAAGAGAGGAAGATTATGCCCGGCCTGATCCTGTCGAGCCCCGCGAAAAGAGCCAGGAAGACAGCCATTGAGATTGCCAAAGCTATCGGGTACCCCAAAAATAAGATCGAATACAACGAGGACATATACCATTCCAGCGCACGGTATCTCCTGCAATTGGTGAGAAGGCAGGATGACAAGCATGAAACGATCATGCTTTTCGGCCACAATCCTGATTTCAATGACTTTGCCGATCTGTTGCTCAGTGATAATCCGGTTGTGAACATCCCCACCACCGGGGTGTACTGCATAAAGTTCGATGTGGACAGCTGGAAGAAAGTGAAAGAGGGGAAAGGCCGATCTGTCTTTTTCGACTACCCAAAACGCTACCAGGATACGTCTGTTCAACAAGAATAGTACCTGAGGGGCTTCTCGATAGATGCTTGAAGGATCAAAATATGCTCCATCCCATTAAACTCAATCTTCCAGGCGGGTATGCTGAACAGCGGGTGATCGACCACCTGGCCGATCACTATCCGATCAAGAGAGGGCAAAGCAAGTCCGAAGCCATCACAATTTACGACACCTTCGACTGGCGGGTATTGAACGAGTCCCTCGTTTTGTACGCGTCCAACAACCGCCTCGCGTTGCGCAAAATGTATGGAGACAAGGTCATCCACAGCGTTAAAATCTCATCCCCCCCTACTTTTATAGGGGATGTTCCCGACGGCACATTGAAAGAATACCTGGCACCGATCGTAAAAATGCGGGCACTTTTGAAGCTCGCCGAGGTGTATTCCCGAAAAATGCCCTTCCGCATCGTGAGTGACGATGGCAAAACTGTGGCACGGCTTATCTGCGAAGAGATTCGACCATCCCGCGGCGAAGAAACAGCGGTGCTGGCGTCATATCTGTGGGTGAAGCCCGTGAAAGGTTACCAGGGATACGCAGAAGACCTGGGGAAACGACTGGCGGAAACAGGTTTTTCGTCCGCTGAAAAGGAAGATTTTTACTTTGAAGCGCTCGAAGCGGCCGGTAAAAAACCGGGCGATTACTCCACAAAATTACAAGTACAACTCGATCCTGATATGCGCTCCGACGCGGCAGCGAAAATCATCCTGCGCTCGCTGCTCGAGGTAATGAGGGTCAACGAAGCCAATCTCGAGTTGGACCTGGATACGGAATTTCTCCACGATTTCCGGGTGGCCGTTCGCCGTACCCGATCTTCTCTCCGCCAAGTCAAAAACGTTTTCCCCGAGGAGAAAACTGCTCGATTTAAAAAGGATTTTTCTTTCGTGGGGAAACTTTCCAACCAGCTGCGGGATCTCGACGTCTATCTCCTCAAAGAGGACAGCTACAGATCGATGCTTCCCGCGGGACTGCGCGAAGACATCAACCCGCTGTTTGATTATCTGCGAGAAAAGCGAAGAGGGGCCTTTCATGAAGTCATACGAAGTTTGAAGACGAGAGAATATGAGGAAATAATGCAGCGCATCGATCTGTTCCTCAGTGAACCGCAGAAGGACCCGCCGGCGGCATCGAATGCCGATATCCCCATAATCGAGCTGGCGCGAAAAAGAATTTACAGGAAATACCGGCGCGTCGTGAAAGACGGTACCTCGATCCTCGAGAACACGCAGGATGAGCTGCTCCATCGATTGAGGATTCAATGCAAGGAGCTGCGGTACCTGCTGGAGTTCTTCTCCAGCTTGTTTCCCCCCCAAAAAATGAGC
Source organism: uncultured bacterium (assembly GCA_964347065.1). Classification (GTDB taxonomy): domain Bacteria; phylum Desulfobacterota; class Deferrimicrobia; order J040; family J040; genus WVXK01. Next base: position 8,096 of record CAYFXN010000056.1, read on the forward strand.
GAGTTGATCGGGCAGCTGAAAAAGCTGCAGGATAACTTAGGGGATTTCAATGACTTCTCCGTGCAGGAAGAATATCTCTTGAAGGTTGCGGAGGAACTGCCCGCCACCGATCAGAAGTCGAAAAAGACCCTCGTGGCAATCGGCTGCCTGATCGGTTCGCTGGAAACGAAAAAACAGGCAGTCAAAGGGAAATTTGCCAAAACGTTCGCAAACTTTGCATCGCCACCGAACAAGAAGTTATTCAGGGAGCTTTTTGCCACAAAAGAAAAAGTTGCGGCGACACAACAGCCGAAAACCGCCACTTGAATGCCTGCTCAAGAGCACACTGATCACCGGCAGCATAAACGTGGTGAGCGATGGAAGGATGGACAGATGAGCAGATTCATTATATTATCGGGTCCATCCTGTGTCGGGAAAGGCCCCCTGTACAATGCATTGCGCAGGTTTTACCCCGACCTGGCAGGCAGGCTGACGAAGGTCATATTGTTCAACAGCCGCGATCCAAGGCCGGGAGAGCGCGAAGGCGTGGACTACTACTTCCGGTCCCGCGCTGAAATCGAAGAGCTCTCAAAAAAACCGGGATTTGCATCTGCCGATGTCCGGGGAGACCTCCACGCCATCGAGATTACGCCTATCGGGAAAATTATCGAAGAGGGAATGGACGCTTTTTTCGAGGGCAACCCGTTCATTGCGAAAAAACTCGGTGAACGCGAAGAATTACGGAAGATTCCCACCCTCAGGGTTTTCCTCTCTCCCCTTTCAAAGGAGGAGGTAATGTACCTGAAGGATCCCGCCCAGGGGGCCATTCTGGAAAAATTGCTCACCGATATCATGCGAAGGAAGCTGCTCCGCAGGACCAAAGGCCAGAAAGCCAATCTCTCACTGAAAGATCTGGAAAACATCGAACGGCGCGCGGAGAGCGCAATCGTAGAGCTTCGCGAAGCCTGGAAGTATGAATACGTCATTCCCAACCACGACGGAGAGGACAGCGAGAACTGGGATGCATTTCATTACCCCGTCGGAGACGCCCGCAGGGCGCTTCTTTCCTTTGCAGCACTTCTTACAGGCGAGTCTCCCTCCGGCGTGGAGCAGTGGGACAGGGATCTGGTACCATGAACCAGGGGAAAGAAAGCAGTTAATAACCAAACCGTATTTTATTTTCCCTTGACAGGCAATCCGGATACCTATATTATTGAAATTACTCAATTTTCTTCAATTCGTCGCGCAATGCACATAGCCCTTCTTAAGGGAAAGGAGAAGATCGTGAAGAATGATGACCTCACTCAGTTGAAACATATTGAAGCTTCCCGCATGAAACTGCTCAACTATCACGGCATCACCACTATAAAACAGCTTTATGAAATTCCGGAGGAAAAACTGGCCGGGATAAAATCGATTGGGAGTCACTATGCAAAACTGATCAAGGACGCCGCCAAGGAATATTACAAAACTGTGCCCCCGAAGATCGTTTCCGACAAAGAGAGAAAAATGGAGGAGCTCGAGGGGGATTTGCAGAAAAAGATCAAAAGGCTCCAGAAGGCTCTTGATCGGGTGAACGAAAACCTAAAGCCCATGGGGAAAAAGAAGTACCTGGAATTGTATATCGATTTGAGAAAAACATCGACGGGACTCAAAGAGCGCCTCGATGATATGAAGCAAAATCAAAAAAACCTCCCCAAAAAGCTCAAGAAAAAAATTATCAAGAGAGCCGATACGCTCACCCTATTTCTGAAAAAAGGGGGGGAAACACCGAAAAAGAAAAAGTATAAAGAAATAACTGCAGAAATAGAGGCATTTTCCAGGATGCTGCGGCAGAGCATATCCTGAAGTGAGGAAACGCTCCCTGTCACCGCATGAATTTTTTTCTGCCACGATTGATTGTCCGAAACGCTACAGATACAATAAAGGATGATTCGGTCGAATCATTCATCAAAGATAATCGTCAATATGGGGAGTCGTGAATTCAGGATTCTCACTGATTCGGCCGCAGGTGTCAATCCCGCCTCTTTATGAAGAAAATACTCGTTGTGGGTGACATACACGGAAATTATCCGGCCCTCAAAGCGGTTGAGAAACACGTCTGGGGGATACGTTTTTTCCGTATCGTCAACACCGGCGACTTCACCGTATTTGGCACCTTTCCCAATGAGACGATCCGGTGGTTCCGTGAGAAGGAAAATGCCGTCTGTATAGTGGGAAATACGGATGAACGGGTTTTGAACATTTTATCGGGGAAAAAATTGAAAAAACCGCGAAAGGAAGAAAAGCGCGTCATGTATTTCTGGACCAGTGAAAATTTGCTTACCGAGAACATACATTACCTGAAATCCCTGCCGAAGCAGAGGGATTTCACGGTAGATGATATCCCTATCGGCCTCTTCCACGGAACCTTCGATGACGCGGAGGAGCTTTTGTTCCCCGATGTCCCGGAAAGCCGGTTCCGTGAACTGGCGAAGGACTCGCCCTATCAGGTTCACATCATGGGTCACTCTCATGCGCCGTATTACAAAATCGTCGACGGTGTCCACTTCATCAACCCGGGCAGCGTTGGACGGATGTTTGACGGGGACCCCCGGGCGTCCTTTGCGATTCTCACGGTCTCATCGGGGGAATTGGGCGTCGAGCACTTCCGTATCCCCTACCCCGTTGAAGAGGTGATCGAGGGCCTTGAAATAAATCGTCTTCCGGCTATCTATGGAAAAATGTACCAAAAAGGCATGAAATTAAACTGATAAAACCGGAGTGGCAATGAAAAAGGGACACAGCACAAAGGAAAAAGAAAATAAGCCGAAAAACGTGGAAAATCCCAAGGTTGTTCAGATCAAGGTGGGGGAGAAGAAGTCCGAAGTGGAAATGAGACCTGACCTTCGGGAAAAACAGAAAAGGAAGAAAAAGAAAAGGGAAAAAGGGGTGAGCGGCCAGCCGAAGCCGATCAGGGAGGTGGTACAGAAAGTCGAACCGAAGATAAAAATCGACGATCGCGAGAAACATATCAGAAAGATCCAGAAACACCTCAAAAAGAAAGACAAAGAAGAGATCATCGAGGGGGCATTGAAGAGCTTATATGAGGCGGAGGAGTTGAAACCCTACCAGGTGGAACTTCTCAAGCTGCAGCGCCACCTTGAAAATACGAATAAAAAGATGGTCATCCTTTTCGATGGTCGGGATGCTTCCGGAAAGGGCGGGACGATCCGCCGGATCACCCGGTACCTGAACGAGAAGAGATACCGGGCTGTTGCACTGGGAAAACCGACGGAAGACCAGAAAACGGAACTCCACATGAAGCGGTATATCGAGCACTTCCCCCGCGCGGGTGAGATCGTTCTCTTCGACAGGAGCTGGTACAACCGGGCCCTGGTAGAACCGGTGATGGGATTTTGCACCGAGGATCAGTACAGGCGATTCATGAAGAAGGTGGTGTCCTACGAGAAAAACTTCCTGGAAGATGCCGGCAGGACCATACTGATCAAGCTCTATTTCTCGGTGAGCAAGAAGGAGCAGAAGAGGCGATTCGAACGGAGAAAGACCGATCCGCTGCGACAATGGAAACTTTCAGAAGTCGATCTGCAGGCCCAGGAGCTGTGGGACGACTTTACGGAAAAAAAATTCCAGCTGCTGAAGCGGACCCACACGAAAACATCTCCCTGGTGGGTTATCCGATCGGACAACAAGCATCTGGCCCGGCGGGAAACCATGAAGCTGATTCTCAATCTGGTGCCCTACAAGGGGAGAAGCCGTGATCTCGATCTGACCCCCGATCCGAATATCGTCATTCCGGGCGACAAGGAGCTGGGCCGGATGAAAAAACAGCGCAAGAAATACGGCAGGTTCGTCGAGTAATTTCTCACCATTTTAGGAGGCATGTCACCCTCTATAAAAAGGAGTTCGAGATGGCAAAAAAGAAGGCAGGAAAAAAGGAAAGGAATCCAAAAGGCGCGGGTGCGAAAACCGCTGAG
>CAYFXN010000057.1:0-301 GCA_964347065.1 uncultured bacterium
TTTCCAGGTGCCATGCAAAAAGCCGGCAACGTGGTCCTCGTCGAACCCTTGAAGACCAAGGAGGTAGCTCTTCCCGGCGGCCCGCGTGGGGGAGGCCACAACATCGTGCGGGTGGTCCCGCCGATCGACCTGTTCTCCGAAGCGGCTGCAGCGACAGCGCCCTTTACCCTTCCAAGAATTCCCTTCAAGGTGAACCGCTACAACACCTTCGAGATCGGGGCCGGGAACGCCCCCGCCGTCCCGGTGGTGGCCCTTCAGCTCTTTGCCGCAGATGCGTACGGTGATTTATTAGCCCTTTTGA
>CAYFXN010000057.1:423-2023 GCA_964347065.1 uncultured bacterium
TTCGAACTGAACCGCACCAAAGCTGTTGTAGGTAATGGGGAGATTCGAAGTCTGACCGAATCCTTAATAAGGATGTACCGGGGAGGGAACAGCCGGTACATCAACTACTATGGCCCACCCGGGAGCATAACCACCATACCGTATCACAAAGCGCTGAAGCTCGAAGACGGCAAGATCGGTGACGAAAAGATCGATCTCGCAGGGAAAGCCATCTTCGTGGGGCTCTCAGAAGTCCTGCTCGCCGAGCGGAAGGACAGCTTCTACACCGTCTTCTCCCAGGCGAACGGGGTGTTCATCAGCGGGGTGGAGATCGCGGCAACGGCTTTTTCCAACTTGCTTGCAGATACTCCCGTAAAACCGATTGGCCTGAGTTATTACGTCCTCGTTATCCTTCTCTGGGGTTTGATAACGGGGATTTTTTGCCGCCTCTCCCACATTGGGGTGGCTGCGCTGGGTTCCATCGGGCTCTGTGCCATCTATATAGTCGGGGCAAAATATCAGTTCACGGCGCATTACGTCTGGTACCCCATCGCCGTGCCCCTTTTTCTCCAGTCACCGCTGGCGTTTTTCGGCGCAGTCGTGTGGAACTACGTGGATGCGAAGAAGGAGCGTGTGAACATCCAGAAGGCCTTCGAGCACTACCTCCCCAAAGACGTGGTGGCACAGCTGGCGAGAGACGTGGCCCACATAAGGACGGGAGGCCAGGTCGTCTACGGCGTCTGCCTTTTCACCGACGCGCAGCACTACACGGCCCTCTCCGAGACCATGGACCCCCACGAGCTGGGCAAGTTCATGAACCGCTATTATGAGACGATGTTCAGGCCGGTGAAGCGCCACGGGGGCTTCGTCTCCGGGGTGATCGGCGATTCCATGCTGGCCCTCTGGGTGGCAGCGCGATCCGAGGCGAAGCTGAAAAACAACGCCTGCATGGCGGCGGTCGACATAAACAGGGAGCTCGATCTCTTCGAGGGGGTTCCCGGGGCGGGAAACCTCAAGACGCGCATAGGCCTTCACTGCGGTGAGATTCTCCTCGGCCACGTGGGGGCACTCGATCACTACGAGTACACCCCCATGGGTGACATCGTCAACACGGCCTCCAGGATAGAGACGCTGAACAAACATCTCGGAACGAGCGTTCTGGTATCCGATGAGGTAGTGGAGCAGGCAAATGGTTTTCTAAGCAGGGACCTGGGGAGGTTCAAGTTGAAGGGGAAGGCGAACCCCATCGGTGTCTATGAGCTCGTGTGCCCTATCGAGGAGGCAGACGAAAAAGTAAAAAGCGTCTGTGACATCTTTGCTAAGGCGCTCGATGCTTTCAGGAAAGGATCCTGGGACGAGGCGATGGATAAATTTCAGCGGTCCAGGGAGATCCTCGGCGAGGACGGACCCTCGTCATTTTACGTGGGGCTCTGCCGGCGCTACCGCGAAAATCCGCCCGAGGAACCCAGGGACGGAGTGGTTCACATGGAGCAAAAGTGAGAAGAAAGGAGGGGGGGATATGAAAAGAATATACACGTATTATTTTGGAGTGATCATATGCGTAAGTTTTTTGGCCCTGTTTCTGCACCCTCGTGCTGCGCCTGCCAAGACGTGCGAGAAA
>CAYFXN010000057.1:2033-4569 GCA_964347065.1 uncultured bacterium
CATAATCTTCTCGACGGTCTCGCCGAGCCTCCGGTTTGTTCGCGCCGAGACGTGCGAGAAATGGGTTGCGAAGGTGGTATCGGCCCAGGGGACCGTGGAGGTGCGCCGCGCCGGTGAGGTGCAGTGGGAGCCCGTTGAGCTGAACGGAACCTACTGCCCCGGCGACACCATACGGGTGGAGAGGAGGAGCCGGGCGGCCATTGCCCTGGTCAACCAGCCCGTCCTCCGCCTGGATCAGAACAGCACCATCACTCTCTCCGGCCTGAAGGAGGAGAAGACCTCTATGATAGATCTTTTGAGCGGTGCGGCCCACTTCTTCAGCAGGGTCTCCCGGAACCTGGAGGTGCGGACAGCCTTCGTAAACGCCGGTGTTGAGGGGACCGAGGGTTTGATAAGAGTTGAGGAAAACGAAACCTCCATATCAATATTCGAAGGGAAGGTCCTCGCCGTAAACGAGGCGGGTAGCCTGGCGGTTACAAGCGGTCAGACGGCCGTAGCCGAGGCGGGAAAGGCGCCTGTTTCCCGCGTCATGGTGCGGCCCCGGGACGCCGTCCAGTGGGCGCTCTACTACCCGCCCGTAATATACTATTCCCCGTCCGACTTTCAGGGTTTTTCGGAGACGGACTGGCGCGGGATGATGGAGAAGTCCCTCGATTCCTACTGGAAGGGAAACATTTCAGGCGCCTTCACTGCCATCGAAAATATTCCCGAAGATCTATCAGATTCGCGCTTCTTCACCTACCGGGCGGGGCTCCTGCTTACCGTCGGCCGCGTCGACGAGGCGGCGAAAGACATCGAGCAGGCGCTCGTGCTTGCCCCTGAGAACGGCGACGCCATCGCGCTTCGCTCGATCGTCGCCGTGGTTCAGAACGATAGGGAGAAGGGTCTCGATCTCGCGCAGAAAGCTGTTGAGACCGCACCGAACTCCGCAGCGGCGAGGATAGCCCTCTCATACGCCCGGCAGGCCCGCTTCGATCTTACGGGAGCGCTCGAGAGCGTCGAAGAGGTGGTGAAAATGGCCCCGGACAACGCCCTTGCCTGGGCGAGGCTCGCCGAACTGCGTCTCTCCTTCGGCGAGCTGGACGATGCCCTGGATGCGGCGGAGAAAGGGGTCGACCTGAATCCTCATCTTTCGCGGACCCAGACGGTGCTTGGATACGCGTATCTCACGCAGGTGAAGACGGGGGAGGCCAGGAGCACTTTTGATGGGGCCATAGTGCTCGATCCGGCCGACCCGCTTTCCCGGCTCGGCCTCGGGCTTGGAAAGATAAGGGACGGCGCACTTGAAGAGGGGAGGAGAGAAATCGAGATCGCCGTGGCGCTGGACCCCGACAACTCCTTGATGCGCAGCTATCTGGGGAAGGCCTACTTCGAGGAGAAAAGGGAAAAGTTGGACGGGCAGCAATTTGCTACGGCGAAGGAGTTCGATCCAAACGACCCAACTCCATATTTTTACGACGCAATTCGGAAGCAGACGGTAAACCGGCCCGTTGAGGCCCTGCGCGACATGGAAAGGGCTATAGAACTAAATGACAACCGGGCAGTCTATCGCTCGCGCCTTCTCCTGGATGCAGATCTAGCGGCGCGCAGCGCCAGCCTCGCCCGAATATACTCTGATCTGGGCTTCCGCCAGCTCGCACTCGTCGAGGGGTGGAAGTCGGTGAACACCGATCCGTCCAACTATTCGGCACACAGGTTCCTGGCCGACAGCTATTCCGTTCTGCCCCGCCACGAGATCGCCAGGGTAAGCGAACTTCTGCAGTCCCAGCTGCTCCAACCTATCAACATTACCCCCGTTCAGCCGCGCCTCGCCGAGAGCAACCTCTTTGCAATTGAGGGAGGGGGCCCCGGGGAACTCTCCTTTAACGAGTTCAATCCCCTCTTTCTCAGAAACCGTATCGCGCTTCAGGCGAGCGGCATCGTGGGGGAGAGCAGCACGTGGGGTGACGAGGTCGTGGTGGCGGGCCTCTACAAGAGAGCTTCCATCAGCGTGGGCCAGTATCACTTCGAGAAGGACGGTTTCAAGGTGAACAGCGATTCCGACGACGATATCTACAACGCCTTCGTTCAATTTGAACTATCACACAAAACGAGCGTTCAGGCTGAGTATCGGCACAGGGAACTCGAACAGGGAGACCTCCAGCTCAGGTTCTTCCCCGATGACCTCCTCCCAGCCCTTCGTTCAGAAGAGGATGTTGATACGGTGCGATTCGGCTTTCATCATGCCTTCTCGCCGGGTTCCGACCTTATCGGCAACGTTTCGTATCAAACACTTGATGAGGATCGGGAAGACGAATTCTTTTTCCCCCCCGATTTGATAAGAACCGATGACAGGATCGAGGCAGATGCTATTGGGGTTGAGCTCCAGTACCTGTTCGCCTCAGAACGCGTGAAATTCACCACCGGTGCGGGATTTTTTGATGATGAAACGGAATTCCGGTTTATCGATAATATTTTTGATCCGTCCGTGACCCCACCTCTCTTTATCGGCTCATTTCCCTTACCACCTCTGGATATACATACCATTCACAAGAAT
>CAYFXN010000057.1:4579-11982 GCA_964347065.1 uncultured bacterium
ACTTCTATTCTTACATCAACTATTCAAAGAACGTTACCTTCACGGTGGGGGGAAGCGTGGACTTTTTTGATTCCGGTCGCAACGACGGTCTCCCCTTCCCTAAGGAGGATCAGTTTAACCCAAAATTTGGGGTGACTTGGACTCCCTTTGCTGCTACTACCGTGCGAGGGGCCGTTTTTAGGACCTTAAAGAGATTACTGATTACGGATCAGACCCTCGAGCCGACTCAGGTTGCCGGATTCAACCAGTTCTTCGACGATTTTAACGCGACGGAGACGTGGCGTTACGGCATAGCCGTCGATCAGAAGTTTTCTGGGAAGGTATTTGGTGGAGCTGAGTTTTCCAAGAGAGACCTTGAGGTGCCTTTTCTCGACTTCCCTCCACCTACATTTGTCGGTCAGCTCGATCATTCTGACTGGAAAGAATATTTTGCCCGGGCATACTTGTACTATGCGCCACACGAATGGCTTTCCCTAACCGGTGAATATCTGTACGAGAAATTTGAGCGGGAATTTCCATTTGTTGAAGGGGCCGAGGATGTAAAGACTCACCGTGTTCCCTTAGGAGTCAGTTTATTCCATTCATCTGGATTGAATGTGAAGCTGAAAGCGACCTATTTCGACCAAGAGGGTGTTTTCGAGAGGGCATCGGTTCCTGGACTTCTCGAGCCCGGCGATGATGATTTCTGGCTTGTGGACGCGGCGGTCGGTTACCGGTTACCGAAGCGCTACGGGTTCATAACCGTCGGGGCGAAGAACCTTTTCGACGAATCGTTCCAGTATTTCGACACTGATCCGGATAACCCGGCGATACAGCCGGAGAGGCTCTTTTTCGTTCGCCTTACGATATCGATTTAAGGAGGTGAAATAGCTTCATTTGTATAAGGGCGGGATGTTCTTTGGATCTTCTTGTTACGCTACCGACGAGGGTTTTTTTAGGGAAAAGGTTTCCCGGATAATAGCGTGACGGTTTGAAAATAATATGGGGTATAATGGTCCGCTGAAGGAGCCCGAACCGGAGAAACCTGTTCCGGTCGCTGTTAACAAATCTCTGTTGGGGACAATTGAGACGGACAGGAGGTCCTGATTTGAAGATACGCGTCCTCGGCTGTTCGGGAGCTGAAGTTCCGAAGGAGAATCTCCCCAGCTACCTCATCGACGGCAAGATACTTCTCGATGCCGGGACAATCGGTGCTGTTCTGAGAAAAAACCAGCAGTGGAAAATCCGGCATATCCTGTTAACCCATGCCCACCTCGACCACATAAAAGGAATACCCTTTCTCGCAGACAACATCATCATCAATGAAAAGAACCACCACATCACTTTGGTGAGCAAGCTGAGGATTTTGCACACCCTGAGGAGGAGCCTCTTAAACAACATCGTCTGGCCCGATTTCACCAAGATACCGGACCCGGAAAACCCCATCATCCGTTTCAAACTGATCGGGACGGGTATACCTACAGATATCAACGGCTACACTGTCACCGCTTACAGCGTGAGCCACGGCATGCACTCGGTGGGGTTTCTCGTGGAAGACAGTAAGGGGAAGAGGCTGCTATATACGGGCGATACGGGGCCGACCGATGCGATCTGGAAGGCCCTTCGCGGCACGAAGATTCACGGCCTCATCATCGAAGCCTCCTTTCCCAACAAGATGAAAGAGCTGGCGATAAAATCGGGCCACTTAACGCCAAGGCTCCTGAAGGCTGAACTGAAAAAACTGGGTACACCGCCGGAGAGGATTTTTATCACCCACTGCAAACCCCGGTACAAGGCGGAGATAAAAAAGGAGATAAAGAGGCTCGGATTTAACAATATCGAGATATTGAAGGATGGGCAGGTCATAGAGCTGTGATCTGTTATTACAGGGGAGTACTCCTGCTTCCAAGAAAATAGAACATCGTTTCACTTCTTTATTTATGGTTGAAATAATACAGTATTTGTGTCAATATCCCGTTCTGTTCCACAAGTGCTGCCCCAGGTTTTTTTAACACTCCCTTTATATCGCACATCCATTAAAGATGATCATTGGCCCCACCGATAACTATTATAGTTAAACAAAGACAGAGACTGTCTTTTTATGGGGATAGATTAGATTTTTCAAAATAATATTTCTTTTCGGCGGACCCTCGTATGAACCCGGTTATAATTCTGCTTGTATCTGTCGTTCTCATTTTCATTTATTCGTGGATCTTATCTATTTGGATTATTTACCAGAAAATAAATAACAAGCGTGACGACAGGTTCGAACGGCTGAAATTTGTGCTCCGGGAAATTTCCCGGAAACATAGAATGACCAGGCAAGATATGGTGAGAAAAAGGCAAATTGCGGAAAAAATACCCATTTTCATAAAAATGCTGAATCAGAAGCTGCCACCGAAAGCTATTCCATCGATTGCCGTGCGTTTTGCAAAGGATTTCTTTAAAGCTTCGATGGTAGGTTATTTCGAGCCACTAAACAGGCCGGACGAATTTTCCCTCGTTGAGGGCGCAGGATTTTTACAGAATATGGCAGAAAAGGTCAGGTTATCAGCTGGTGAAGGAATTTTGAGCATGGCGATTCAAGGGAGGATCGTTGTTTCAAAGGAAGATCCCTTCGCGCTCGTTGGTGGGAATCCGGGGTTCATCGCGACAGGGATTGATGATATGGAAATTGATTTCGTGGCCCCGGTAATGGTGAACGAGGAAATTGTCGGGGCAATTGTGATCGCAGGGTCAAAAATTGACATCGCCCAGGAGAAAAAGTATGTGACGATGCTCGCGGACCTTATTTCAAACGCTTTGCAGATAGCCAAGGCCGGTGAACTAATTGAGTTTGCCGCTTCTACCGATGAGCTTACCAGACTTTTTAACCGTCGGTATTTCACCTATTGGACCGAGGCCGAAATTCGACGGGCAAAAGACTACCAGCTGCCCCTCACCATCTTCCTCTTCGATATTGACCATTTTAAGGTGGTCAACGATAACCACGGACATCATGCCGGGGACCAGGTCCTGAGGAAGATTGCTGAAATTATTCAGGAGCAGACGCGCAGCTCCGACCTTGTGGCACGATATGGCGGTGAGGAATTCGTTGTAGTGATGCCCTCATCGGATAAAGAGCAGGCACACATATATGCCAACAACTTGAGAGAAAAAATCGCAGCAACAAAAATAGCGATACCAGGCCATGATTTACCGATAAGTGTGACAATTAGTGGAGGGGTAGCCTCATTTCCCAAAGATGGGCAATCGACGACTGATATTGTTAATATGGCGGATCAAGCGCTGTACAAAGCGAAGCAAACGGGGCGGAACAAAATAAATCTTGCGCAACGTCTGGGGATAGATGGGGAGCCCATCGAATAAATATATCTTTCACCACACATCTTTTTTCTGTGGTCCCGAAAAATAAACTATCGGTCATCCGGATTGTGAAAGGTGTGTGGAATGACCCTTTTAAACGCCGATAAGAAATCCATTCCGGCTCTCCACGCGAAGTCTATTTTCGCTAAAAAATGGAAGCATAATGGGAGGTTTCTATCTTATGATGGTGTAACGTCACCTCTACCTGAATAAGAGAAGACGAAAAGGGAGGAAGGAGCGTATACTGCAATGAGCATCAGATTGAGGCGTTCAAGGCTTATTTTTTCAATTACCATGGTGAAAATGACTGATAGTATTCGAGGGGATAGATTTGATTGGTAAAATAAGCGGGAAAGAATAAGAAACTGTGAAGAATACAGAGGGGGCAAAATGCGGGGAATCGTGAAGATCTTCCTTATCGGCTTCGTGTCAGCCATCATAATTGTTGGTTGTTCGAATGTTTTTGATGCACCGGCTCCTGCCCCAAAAGATGATCTCGATGGATTCAGGGGAATCAAATGGGGAACGCGAATTAAGGAATTAAACGGGATGATATACAACGAAACCCGTGATGACAGCAACCTGGAACATATCAAGTACGATTTATACAAGAAAAAAAATGAGAAACTGGTGCTCGGTTTGGTGAAGCTCGACGAAATTAATTACTGGTTCTGGCAGGGCAGGTTAGGCAAGGTAACGATTGAGGCATCGGGGGGGGAATCAGTTTATAACTTTTTAAAGGACGTTTGTTTCGAAAAATTCGGGCAGGGAAAGCACAAGGGAAAGACAGGTTCCGATAAAGCGAGACCCCAGTATACCTATCAATGGGTAGGAAAGAACATTCATATCAGCTTAAGTTATTACAAATGGGGGGAAACGATAATCTGGCTGAACTCGCAAGAGATGATCACCGAACAGTACGATTATTTGCGCAAAAAAGTCAAAGAGGGAGCGGAAAAAGGGTTTTAGGGTAAAAGACCCATGGTCAGGCCTTCGGCCTGTTCCTTTCAAAATCCGCTTTCCCATGAGACGGGCATGATCAAATCCATAACGAGCGGACCGATCCTCGGAGAAGCGGTTTCGTTACCCGCATAAGAAAAGAGGATATGTTCCCCGGAGGTGTTTGCCATCCTGTTACCCTTCTTCCAGCACCCTCACCTCGTTCGAGGTGGCGCGCAATCGCCTGCTCACCTCGAGGGCGATGTTGCGAATCAACTTGACGGCAATCTCCGGGTTTTCCCCGCGCAGATCATCGAATTTATCGGGTGAGAGGATGAACGCCTCGGAGTCGGTCTCGGACCATACGTCTGCGGAGCGCGGGCTTCCGTCCAAAAAGGCCATCTCCCCGAATATGACCCCTGATGAATAGGTTACCAGGCGTGTGTAGCGGTCGCTCTCCCGGAGGCGCACCTTGACGCTCACCGACCCCTTCGTGAGGATGAATAAATTCCTGTCTGCCTCACCTTCCCGTATGACGAGATCACCCTTTCCGTAAGTCTTCCTCACCAGCTTCTCCCGGACCGGGACCATCTCTTTTTCGGTGAAATCATTGAAGATATCGGTTTCTTCCAGGGGTATGCCGGTCAGATAACCGGAGAGGCTCCGGTCATGGCCTAAAAGGTTATCCTCTGCCCATTCCAGGGCCTGGTCGGTATCGGGAAAGAAACTCTCATCGGGTAGGATATTATAAATTCCCATCACCTCAATGAAATCGGACAGGGAGGGGTTGTTTTTCAGGTAACTGATCAACACGTGTTTCCCCTCTTCCACCAGTTTCGTGCTGATCTTCCCCAGGATGTTGGCACCCGTGCTGTCGATCTCGTTCACCCGTTTCATGTCGAGGATGCAGTAGGTCGATCGTCTCATCACGCTTTCGATCCTTTTCGCCAGGTTCTCGCTGGAGCCGAAAAAGAGGGGCCCCTGAAGCTCGAAGATGACGATCTCTCCTCCCTTCACATCGAGTAGCTTGTTGCACTCCAGGCTCCGCACCTTCTTCGAGCGGATCTGATCTCCGAAATATTTCCTCCGTATGATCGATTTTCCCATCTTCGTCACGAACAGAGCCGATGCGATCGCCATTCCTATCCCTACGGCGACGACGAGGTTCAGGCTGACGGTGATGATGGTTACGGAGAGGCTGATGAGGAGATTGAGCAAAATGTTTTTGCGCTGTTTGGAGGGGCGAGAAAGTTCCTTAAGAAGGTTCAGCGTCCACCGGTCGACGAGACCGAATCCAACCGAGATGAACAGGCTGGAGAAAACGACCAGGGGGATCCCGCCGATGGCGCCACCGAGCGTAAAAATGAGCAGGAAAACGAGGATGCCGGAAGTTATGCCGGAAACCCTCGTCCTTCCGCCAGCCCGGAAATTTGTCATCGAGCGGGACAGGGTCCCCCCCGCGGGAAGTGCCCCGAATAGGGAGTTTGCGATATTTCCGATGCCCTGCCCGAGGAGCTCCCGGTTACTGTTGTGCCGGGTTCCCATCATGTTGTCCGAGACCATGGCGCTGAACAGGGACTCCATAGAGCCGATAAAGCCGAGTGCAAAGCCCGTAGCGAGGACGTGGGGGAGGAAAGCCGGCAGATCGGCGTCCCTCACCATCCGCATGAACTCCAGGGGAGTGTCCGGTTTCGGCCACCTGAAGCTTATGTCCCCGATGACCGGTCCCAGTGTCCCTATGCCGGCTGCGGATTTGAGGAGGTAGTACACCGCGGTTCCTGCCGCGAGCCCGATAAACGGGGCAGGGATCGACTTGATGAATCGGCTGGAAAGAAACAGGGCGGCCAGGGTGGCGACGCCGACCAGAACCGTCAGGGGCTGTATCAGGGAGGGATCGTTTACGAGCGCGAGGAGGGACGTTTTCCCGCTCAATCCGAGAAAAGGCTTGATCTGCGTGGAGATGAGGATGAACGCGATCCCGTTCATGAATCCAGATTCGATCGGGTAGGGGACGTATTTGACCAGGTTGCCCAGGCGGAGCGCTCCGAAAAGGATCTGGACCGTGCCGGCAATCAAGACACACAGAGACGCCAGGCCGACGATGAGCGTGAAGCGGGTCGGGACATCGATGATTTCCAGTTTTGCGGCCATAGTCGCGATAAATGATGCCAGGATGAGTGTAAGCGGGGCATTGGGGCAGGTGATCTGTATGTGCGTGCCCCCGAAGAGGGGAGCCAGGAATCCGGCAAAAATCGCAGCGTAAATACCAATCAAGGACGCTATGGGAATGAACTCCGATCCGAGGGGGGCGAATGCGATGATGCCGTAACCGATCGAGAGTGGAATCGTGGTTATCGCAGCCGCAATCGAACCCATGAGATCGCCTTTGATATGTGGAGGCATCTTTTGTTTGATCATCGTTTTCTATCTCTATCACGCGTTTTCCGTTTGCGTGCACTTTTGCCCGGGTTATATCCCCGGTATCCGTCCCCTCCTGCGACTGCGCGTTATCTTTCTCCCGTTTGCCTGTAAGGAGAAGATCTGGATTACTGCACCCACAGTGGGGCCGATGACGGCTCTTCGTTTCGTCTTACAGCCTTGATAGCTATGTACATCACCTGTTGGAGGTTCCAAAGGTTGAGAGTGAGGGAAAGGATCAGGATGAGGGGTTGAGAGGGAACCTGTTTATAGGGAGCGATGGAAGGCGTACCCAGTGTCGCTAAAAGCCAGATTTATGAAACACCATTTTACTGCACAACCGGACGAAAAATTTCGCCGTATGGGAGCTGATATCGATGTCTGGCAGTTTGGTATTGTCTGAAAAAGAGCGCAGGAGATCGCGGTTGTTGTCCCGGGTTTATCTCATTTTTCGAGCGAATAATCCCCCCTCACTGAAAACGTTATCTCACCAAAAACAAACAACTTTTTAAAAGCGAGCTTGAGAAATACGGTAGTAAATTACAAATTCCCTGTCAACCGGGATTTTCGGTCGAACCACCGGACTCTGGACCCTGGATTCTGAGCAAACCGAAAAAGCCGCCGACAGGCGGCTTTCCTATGGATTTTGGTGCCGGAGGCGGGCTTCGAACCCGCACGGGGTTGCCCCCACGGGATTTTGA
>CAYFXN010000058.1:0-11967 GCA_964347065.1 uncultured bacterium
CCGAGGAGCCAGAGAGCCCTGCTGCCGTGGTCGGCAGAGAAGGTCTTCCAGAGAATCTCGTCCTTGGAGAAAAATCCCGAGAATCCCGGTATGCCGGCGATGGCCAGCGTAGCGATGAACATGGTCCAGAAGGTCACGGGCATGTATTTTTTGACCCCGCCCATCTTCCTCATGTCCTGCTCACCGGCCAGGGCGTGGATGACCGAGCCGGATCCGAGAAAGAGGAGGGCCTTGAAGAAGGCGTGGGTCATGAGGTGAAAGATTCCCGCCGCAAAGGCGCCGACGCCGCAGGCCAAAAACATATACCCGAGCTGGGAAACGGTGGAATAGGCGAGAACCCGTTTGATGTCGTTCTGGGCGATGCCGATCGTGGCGGCGAAGATGGCCGTCGCCGCGCCGATGACCGCCACCGCCATCATGGAGGTGGGAGCAAGGAGGAAAAGGGTGCTCGAGCGCGCGACGACGTAGACGCCGGCGGTGACCATGGTGGCGGCGTGAATGAGCGCCGAAACGGGCGTGGGGCCCTCCATGGCATCGGGGAGCCACACGTACAGAGGTATCTGCGCAGATTTTCCAATAGCTCCCCCGAAGAGAAGAAGGGTGATGCCAGTTGCCAGGCCCGTGGTGAGCACGCCGCTGCGGGAGAGCCCGGCTGCATTTTCGAAGACGCCGGTAAAATTTACCGTGCCGAAGGTCCAGAACATGAGGAAGAGGCCGATGATAAAGGCGAAGTCTCCCACCCTGTTCACGATGAACGCCTTCTTCCCCGCGTCCGCCGCCGACTTCTTCTCGTACCAGTAGCCGATGAGGAGGTAGGAGCAGAGGCCGACGCCCTCCCAGCCCACGAAGAGCAGAAGGTAGTTGGCGGCCAGGACCAGTATGAGCATGGTGAAGGTGAAGAGGTTCAGGTAGACGAAATACCGTGCGTAGGCTTTTTCGTGGGACATGTAGCCGGTGGAGTAGACGTGGATCACAAACCCGACGCCCGTCACCACCAGGATCATCACCGAGGAGAGTGGATCAAGGTAGAGGGAGAATGCGGCCTTGAAGCTGCCGGCCTGAATCCAGGTAAACATGTCCTGCTGGAAAACCCGGTTCTCAGCCGGCATCCGCAGAAGCGTCAACACACAGAGAAGTGCCACCAGGAATGACAGGCCCACGACGCCAGGACCGATGAGGCTCACCATCTTCCGGTAGGGCGCATTGAAGAGGGGGTCGTGGTGATTGCCGTGGCCGTGATCGGGGCCCCCGTCTTGTCCCCCTTCCAGCTCGTCGTAGTACCGCTGAAGGAGCACCCTGCGCTCACTTGCGAGCGCAATGGCGCCGTTTAAAAATACCCCGATGAGCGGTAAAACGGGAACGAGCCATAAAAGATCGAGCATGAAAAGTAACCTGCCTCCGGTTAATATTTCAAGATGTTCAGTTCAGTTATATCCACCGTCTCTTTGTGCCGGAAGATGGCGATGATTATCGCGAGCCCCACGGCGGCTTCCGCAGCGGCGACGGTCATCACCATGAAGGCGAAGACGTTCCCCGTCGTGTCGCCGAGGTAGGAACCTGCTGCCACGAAGGCTATGTTTACGGCATTCAGCATGATTTCGATGCTCATGAGGATGATGAGGACGTTTTTCCTCGCCACGACGCCAATCACCCCGATGCCGAAGAGTATGCCGCTCAATATGAAATAGTATGAAGCGGGAACCATTTCCCTTCCCCTAGAATTTTTTCCGCGCCAGGACGATAGCCCCCACGATCGCCGCCAGCAACAGCACCGAGGTGAGCTCAAAGGGCAGCAGGAACTTCGTGAAGAGCGCCTCTCCGACAGCCTCCACGCTGCCAACGTCGACGGCTGCCACCGGTTGCAGCCCGTTCTTGCTCCCCGCGATGGCCCCCTCGAGCATCAGGAGGCCCGCGGCGACCACGCCAAGTCCCCGTATGATCGTGGGCTTCTCTAAGGGAAGCTGGGACTCGGCAACATTTAGGAGCATGATGACGAAGACGAAGAGCACCACCACGGCACCGGCATAGACGATCACCTGAATGACAGCGATGAAGTGTGACTGTCTGAGAACGAAGAGCGCGGCGACGGCAAAGAGGGTCAGGATGAGGTACATGGCGCTCGATATGGGATTCCGCCGCGTAACCACCATGATCGAGCCGAATGCGGCCACAAGCCCGAACAGAAAAAACAGTATGAGTTCCATCATCCTCTCCCCTGTCAATCAGAAAGCAGCGCGTCTATCGTGTACACCAGCTTTTCCCTCTCCCGCTCGGGAAGGGTGTACCACCCCGTATCCATACGTATCGCATCGCAGGGACAGGCCTCGACGCACATGCCGCAATAAATGCACCTGAGCATGTCGATGTCGAACCGGACGGGGTACTTCTCGATTTGCGGCTCGGGGTGCTCACCCGCCTCGATGGTAATGCAGAGTGCCGGGCATGCCGTCGCGCAGCAGTAGCAGGCCACGCACCGGGGCGTCCCGTCATCGCGCTTCATCAGGCGGTGCCGTCCCCTGAACCGCGGGGGAACGGGCCTTCTCACCTCCGGGTAGTCGATGGTGGGGATCTTCCGCGGATTCGCCAGGTTTTTCACGAAATGGTTTATCGTCACGGAGAGACCCTTCAGAATCTCCCTGAGGTAGACCCGCTCGCCGAGGGGCATGCTCTTCGGTCTCTTCATCTTCTTGACGCCGATCATAGGATCCTCGAATTATCCAGGAGGAGTATCACGCCTCCTGTGATAAAGATATTTGCCAGGGAAAGAGGCAAGAGCACCTTCCACCCGAGCCTCATGACCTGGTCGTACCGGAACCGGGGGATCGTCCACCGCACCCATATGAATAACCAGCAGAAGAAGAGCACCTTCACGACGAAGGCGCCCACCTGCATAAGCACCACCAGGAACGAGGGAAGGTGGATCACGCTCCTGAAAAGGTGGAAGCCGTCTGCGTGAAGATAGGGAACCTGCCAGCCCCCGAAGAAAAGCGTCGTGATCAGGCCGCTGGCAACAACCAGGTGCACGTACTCGGCCATGAAGAACATGGAAAATTTAAACGATCCGTACTCGGTGTGAAAGCCGGCTACGAGCTCCGATTCTCCCTCGGGCAGATCGAAGGGAATCCTGGCAGACTCGGCGAAAGCGGCAACGAGAAAGAGTATGAAGCCGAGGGGCTGAACGACCACGCCCCACTTCGGGATGAACCCGAATATGAGCTCTCCCTGAGCACGGGAGATTTCCGAGAGCTTGAGCGACTCAAAGACCATCGCCACACCGATTATGGAGAGGCCGAGGGAGATCTCGTAGCTGATCATCTGAGCCGAACTCCTGAGCCCCCCCAGGAGCGAATATTTGTTGTTCGAGGACCAGCCGGCGAGAATCACCCCGTAGACGGTGAGTGATGAGAAGGCGAACACGAAGAGAATGCCCACGTTCAGGTCTGCCACCTGCAGGGGGATCTGCCTCCCGAAAAGCGTCACCGTATCGCCGAAGGGCACGACGGCAAAGGTGAGAAGGACGGGCGCAAGGGCAAATACCGGTGCCAACCTGTAATAGACGGGGCTCGCCGCATCAGGCGTAAAATCCTCTTTGAAGAGGAGCTTTATGGCATCGGCGAGGGGGTGGAAAAGACCGGCAAGGGTGAAGCCGAAGATGTCCGCCTTCGCCGGCCCCATCCTGTCCTGGATGAAGGCCGCCCCCTTCCTCTCGCCCCAAACGAGAACAGGCACGAGGCCGAGGACAAAGGCGAGCATTATCGCGATCTTGACGAAATATATGGTGATATCCAGGAGCATACCCTACACCTTCTCTCCCACCTGGATTCCGCTGTGCCCGATGAGCTTGTAGCTCAGCCCCAGAAAGAACTGCTCCCGCTTGGCCAGCTCGTCAAAAACGTCCTCCTCGCCCCGGTGGTCCCAGCCGGCACCGAGCTTCCTCGCAAACTTGTTCATGATCCAGATGTCCTCCTTTGCCTTCGCTCTGGGAGGAAACGCCCTGAAAAAGCGCTGCACCCTCCCGCGGTGGTTCGTGAAGGTCCCGCCCTTCTCGGCGAAGGTCCCGGAGGCCAGCACCAGCGAGCTGCTCCGGGAAACGGCGCTTTCGTTCGAAGCGATGTTGATCACGTATTCGGGACCGCGAAGGATCTCTCCCACCTCGGCGTCCCCAATATCCCCGAGGCAGGACCCCACGATGACGAGCCCTTTCAGCTTCCCCTCTCTCGCCTGCTGCATTATGCCTTCGAAATCGAGTCCTCCATCGCGGGGCCCGATATTCATCTCCTTTGCGCCGCGCGCGTTGGGATTCTTGTCCTGACGAACCAGGAAGTCGTCATGGTAGGGGTCCCCCCCTACGGCGGAGGTGAACGCGAGATGGGGCGTGCCGATCACGTCGAAGGCGAGCTTCTTCGTCAAATAGAGCTCTTCGTTGGAGGACCTGGGTGAAGCGACGACCGCCACGCTGCCGGGGCCCTCCCCCTGAATGATCTCCCGCAACGCCATGGCTCCCGAGTAGAGGAGCGCATCCCATTCCCCGAATATCTCCTCATCCCCCGAGCGCCTGAAGGGCCCCAGGATCCTGCCCTCGTTGACGATCTTGTAGGAGACCCTTCCGATGTCACACATCCACATGCCGTTCACGTCTTCGTTCAGGACCGCCTTGAGGCGGTAAACTCTGTCGTTTTTATAGTCCACCTGGAGATTGCACCCCGTTGCGCAGCCGGTGCAGATGGTCCTCGTGGCACGCATAAACCAGACCCTGCACTGGAACCGGAAATCCCTGTCGGTGAGCGCGCCCACCGGGCAGACCTCTGCGAGGTTGCAGGTGTACCGGTTTTCCAGGGGCCTTCCCGGGTAGATATCGATGGACGAATGAGAGCCGCGGTGAAAGATGTTCAGCTCATCGGTCCCCACCACCTCCCGCAAAAACCGGATGCACCGCGTGCAGAGGACGCACCGCTCGGAGTCGAGCATGATAAGGCCGCCGATGTCCTTCGCCTTCGACTTGCGTATCTTATCCTCGAGGGTGAAGCGGCTCCCGTGGAGGCCGAACTTCATGTAGTAATCCTGGAGGCTGCATTCACCTGCCTGATCGCAGACGGGACAATCGATGGGGTGATTGATGAGGAGGAACTCAAAGACCCCGGTGACGGCTTTTTTCACCCTTTCGGTATCGGTCCGAACGACCATACCGTCAGAGGCGACGGTGGAGCAGGCCGTCTGAAGTTTCGGCATATTTTCCAGCTCCACCAGGCACATCCTGCAGTTTCCCGCGATGGACAGCTTCGGATGATAGCAGAAATGGGGGATCTCGATCCCCAGCCTCTGCGCCGCCTGAAGCACTGTTGTCCCCGCTTCCACTTCGATCTGTTTCTCGTTAATCGTAACCTTCGGCATCGCTAACCTACACTGACCGTTATTTCTCTATATCCGGATCTCTTTATCGAGACACGTTCCCTCTTGAATGTGGTACTCGAACTCTTCCCTAAACTTGTTGATGAAGGATACGGCGGGCATACCCGCCGCTTCCGCGAGGGGGCATATCGTCTTCCCCATCATGTTGTCGCAGAGCTCGAGGATGAGGTCCAGGTCTCCCGCCCGTCCCTTTCCGTTTTCCATACGGTGCAGGATCTTTCGTAACCATTCCGTTCCTTCCCGGCAGGGGGTGCACTGACCGCAGGACTCGTGGGCGTAGAACTCGGCAAGGATCAGCAGGGCCTTCACCATGCAGACCCCCTCCGGTATGACGATGATTCCCGCGGACCCCGCCATGGTGCCGATACCCGCAAGACTATCGAACCCGAAGGGAACGTCGATCTCCTCCGGCTTTAAAACCGGCGTCGACGACCCGCCGGGAATCACGGCCTTCACTTCCCTGTCATCTTTAATCCCGCCGGCGTGCTCGTATATAATTTCCTTCAGGTTCGTTCCCACGGGGAGCTCGTAGATCCCCGGCTTCTTCACGTACCCCGAGACCCCGAAGAGCCGCGTGCCGCCGTCCTTTTCCACCCCGAGAGAGGCGAACTTTTCTCCGCCGTTGACGATTATGTAGGGGACGTCGGCAATGGTCTCCACGTTGTTTACGATGGTGGGCCCTGCGAAAACTCCCACCTGTGCGGGGAAAGGCGGTTTGAGCCTGGGCTGGCCCTTTTTTCCCTCCAGCGACTCGATCAGCGCCGTCTCCTCACCGCAGATGTATGAACCCGCTCCCCTGTGCACGTAGACGTCGATGTCAAATCCCGACCCGAGTATGTTTTTCCCCAGGTACCCCCTCTCGTAGGCCTCGGCTATCGCCTCATCCAGGATCTGAGCCTGCCTGATGAACTCTCCGCGGATATAGATGTAGGAGATGTTCGCCGAGATGGCATAGGAGGCGATGGCGATCCCCTCCATCAGCATGTGGGGGCCTTTCTCCATGATCAGCCTGTCCTTGAACGTGCCCGGCTCCCCCTCATCGGCGTTGACCACGAGGTACTTGGGCCTATCGGACTCTTTCGGCACGAACCCCCATTTGACGCCGGCAGGAAATCCCGCTCCTCCCCTCCCCCGGAGGTTCGCCTTCTTCACTTCCTCGATCACCTCGTGGGGTTTCATCTGAAGGGCCTTTTTCAGCCCGGCGTACCCGCCGTGCTCCACGTACGTGTCGATGTGCCGGTATCCATCGATGTGGAAATATTTCGTGAGCACCAGTTCCATTGTCTGTCCCTGCCTCACCCGAGGCTATCGAAGACCCCGTCGATCCCATCGACCGCCAGGTTCTCGTAATAATCGTCGTTTACCTGCATCATGGGGGCCGTCCCGCAGGACCCCAGGCACTCAACCAGCGACAGGGTGTACTTCCCGTCGGGGGTGGTCTCCCCCGGGGCTATCCCCAGTTTCTCCGAGATGTAGCCGATGATGTGAGCCGCACCCAGCAGCGAGCATGCGATGTTCTTACAGACCTGGATGTGGTATTTCCCCACGGGCTTCTTGTTGTACATGGTGTAGAAGGTGGCCACCCCGTAGAGTCTGGCCTCGCTGAAGCCGAGAAGACCCGACACGTACTCCACCACTTCCGACGACAGGTGCCCGAACTCCCTCTGGGCCAGGTGAAGAGTAGGCAGAATCGCCGCCTCCCTCTCGGGATACCGCGATAGTATCTCGTTGTATTCCCTGAGTGCCTCCTGTGTGAATGCAACCGTCATGTCTTCTCTCCCGCTACCGGTCGAGCTCTCCCGCGATTATGTTAATGCTCCCGAGTATGGCGATGGCATCGGCTATCATGTGCCCTTTGATCATCTCGGGAAAAGCGCTGTAAATGGCGAAACAGGGAGGCCGCACCTTGATCTTGTAGGGTTTGCCCCCTCCCCTGCTCACGATGTAAAACCCGAGCTCGCCGTTTGCCGCCTCCGTGGCGTGGTACACTTCCCCGGGGGGCACCTGGATGCCCTCCATGATTATCTTGAAATGGTTCATGAGGGCTTCGATGCTTCCGTAGACGGAATCTTTCGGCGGCAGCGTCACCCTGGGGTCATCGACGTTTATGGGTCCATCGGGGATCTGCTCGAAGGCCTGTTCCAGGATCCTCAGAGACTGCCACATCTCCTCCATGCGCACGATATACCGGTCGTAGGTGTCGCCATTTTCCCCCACGGGGATATCGAAAGTGAACCGATCGTAGACGAGGTAGGACTGATCCTTGCGCAGGTCATAGGGCACACCGCAGGCGCGCAGACACGGCCCCGTGAGCCCGTAATCCATGGCCTGCTCAGCCGTCATTGCTCCCACGCCGACGGCCCGCTCCAGAAATATCCGGTTCTTCGTGATGAGGGCATCCACATCCCTCAGGCCCGCAGGGATAGACTCTCTCATGACCTTCTTCGCCTTTTCCACCCACCCCTCGGGGAGATCGTCCTTCAGTCCGCCGATGCGGGTGTAGGCCGTCGTCATGCGCGTCCCCGTCAGCTCCTCGATGAGGTCGTACACCTCCTCCCGGGGCCTCCAGAAGTACCAGAAGTTGGTGAGGGCGCCAAGATCGACGAGATTCGCGCCGATGCAGACCAGATGGTCTATGATCCGGGAAAACTCGCTGATGATCACCCGGATGTACTGAGCCCTCTCGGGAACCTCGATGCCGAGCAGCTTTTCCACAGCCATGACGTAGCCCACGTTATTCATGAGGGGGGAGACGTAGTTCAGCCTGTCGGTGTAGGGAAGAACCTGGGTCCAGGTTGCGTTTTCTGACTGTTTCTCGAAGCACCGGTGGAGATATCCCATCTGGTTGTCGCAGGAAACGATCGTCTCCCCGTCGAGCTCGACGATGACCCGCAGCGTCCCGTGAGTCGCCGGATGGATGGGGCCCATATTGAGCATCACCCTGTCGGTGGCCAGCTCCCGGACCTCCATGCGGTCTCCTTTATTTTCGAACTCTCCATTCATCTATGTCTCTCCTGACCTGCTTCTCGGGGTCGGGAAACTCCCGCGTGGGCACCGTGGGCTGCCGCAGATCCAGGGGATAGTCCTTTCTCAGCGGGTGCCCCTCGAACTCCTCATACAGGAGGATCCTTCGGAGGTCGGGGTGCCCCTTGAAGCTGATGCCGTACATGTCGTAGATCTCCCGCTCGAACCAGTCCGCACCCTTCCAGACTGAGCTGGCCGTGTCGACCACCGCGTCCTCTTCGGGGACCTTCGTCTTGATCCTCACCCTTCTGTTCCTTGCGAAGGAGTAGAGGTGATACACCACCTCGAACCGGGGCTCCTGGCCGAGATAGTCGACGGCCGTAACATCCATGAGAAACTCGAAGGCCATGCCGGTGTCCTGCTTGAGAAAGGTCAGGACATCGATCACCTTCTCCCGGGAAACGACGGCCGTGTCGTCACCCCGAAAACGGTGCGTTTCCACAATTACGTTCCCAAATTCCTCTTTCAGCTTTTCGATGACCGCCGATTCCACCGCCATCACCTCACCGCCTCCTCCCAAGAGTCCCTCGCCCTCTCCGTGCCCTTCTCGATCATCTCCATGATGAGAAAAATACCATCGATGAGTGCTTCCGGCTTCGGGGGACAACCGGGCACGTAGACGTCCACGGGGATGATCCTGTCGACTCCCTGGACGACGCTGTAATTATTGTAAAAACCGCCGCAGGTGGCACAGGCCCCCATGGCGATGACCCACTTGGGTTCGAGCATCTGATCGTATACCGTTCGGAGCGCCGGCGCGATCTTGTAGTTGACCGTTCCGGCCACGATCATGAGGTCGGCCTGCCGGGGGGAAAACCGCACCACCTCCCAGCCGTACCGTGAAATGTCGTAATGGGTCCCCACTGCCGCCATGAACTCGATGGCGCAGCATGCGGTCCCGAAGGGCAGGGGCCAGAGAGAGTACTTCCTCGCCCATGCCAGGACCTTGTCGAAACCCGTGAGAAAACTCCGGTCTTCCAGCTCTTTCACGGCATCTTCTACTGCCATTCCAGCGCTCCTGATTTCCACGCGTATACGAGCCCCACCACGAGGATGAGGATGAATACGAGCATTTCAATGAACCCGAAAAGCCCCAGTTTTCTGAACAGGACGGCCCACGGGTAGAGAAAGGCCGTCTCGAGATCAAAAATGAGGAAGAGAATAGCGACCAGATAGAATTTTACTGAAATTCTCCTCTTCGCGTCGGAAAAAAGCGGCATGCCGCACTCGAAGGTGGAAAATTTACCCTTGTCGTACCGCTTCGGGCCCAGGATGCTCGAGAGAATCATGAATGCGAGGGCCAGAAAGATCGCGATGAAAAGAAGCATCAGTATGGGTGTGTACTGTTCCATCACCTGTCTCCATCAATATGGTATGTGCGGGAGCGCACTCATCCCGCGATAAACCTCGCCGATGCCTCCGCCACGTTGATAATGGGCTCCCAGTAAATGCCCAGAAGGAGCGTCGGAAAAGCGAGAAGGCCGAGAAATGCCCGCGAAACGGCGGGTACGGCCACGGGCTCCGTGGACAGGGGAGACTCGAGAAACATGACCTTGAGTATTCTCGCATAATAATAGAGGGAGAATACGCTGTTTATTGCGGCGCAAACGGCGAGCCAGTACATTCCCTTATTTATTACACCGGCAAAGAGATAGACCTTCCCGATGAAGCCCGAGAAGGGGGGTATGCCCGTCAGGGCGAAGAGGAACACCCCCATGCAGACGGAGAGGAAAGGCGTCCTCACCCCCATCCCCGAATACTCGGATAGTTCCTCGCTCCCGATGGCGTTTGCCAGGAGGATAACGACGAGAAATGCCCCCGTGTTCATGAAGAGGTACACGACCAGGTAAAAGAGAATAGCGCGGAGTCCCTCCACGTTCAGAAGGACAAACCCCATGAGCATGTAGCCCGCGTGAGCAATGCTCGAGTATGCGAGGAGCCTCTTCACGTTCTTTTGGACGATGGCGACGAGGTTCCCCACCGTCATGGTGATCGCCGACAGGATTGCGAAGATCGTCATCCAGTCCACTCCCCCGACGGCGCTCCATGTGGAGGCATCCATCCGGCTGGCGAAGACCTCGTAGAAGAACCGTATGAGAATCGCAAAGCCCGCGGCTTTCGGCCCCACGCTCAAAAAAGCCGTGATGGGAGTGGGAGCGCCCTCGTACACATCGGGGCTCCACATGTGGAAGGGCACGGCGGCGATTTTGAACCCGAAACCGACGGCGATCATCGAAACCGCCAAGTAGAGTATGATCGGGTTGTTGACGGTGAGAACCGCCTTCCCGATCTCGCCGATGTTGGTCGAGCCGGCCAGGCCGTAGAGAAGGGAAAACCCGTATATCATGACACCGGAGGCAGTTGCCCCGTATACGACGTACTTGACCGCCCCCTCGACGGAGCGCTCGACCCTCTTCAGATAGCCGGCGAGAAGATAGGAGGGTATCGAGACGAGCTCCAGCGCCAGCAGGATCATCACGATGTCCGTCGAAGAGGCGAGGAGGAACATGCCGAGGGTAATGCTCAAAAGAAATACGTAGTACTCCGTCTGCCTCTTGTCGGCAACCTCTGCCGACAGGATCGACATGATGGTTGCAAACAGCGTTGCGAGAGAGAGGATGATCTTGAAAAAGGTGGAAAACTCATCAATCCTCACCATCCCGAAAAAGAGGTCCTTCGACCCGCCCGCGCCGAGACCTCCCGCAATGATCATGGCGGCCGAAACGGCTGCGAGGGTCAAAAAAGCGGGGAACTGAGACCGCTTCTTTCTGCCGGCGACGTGGTAGATGATGACCACCAAAATGCCGCAGGTGAGGATCAGCTCGGGGATGAAAAGTTTAACGCTCTCTATGTTGTTCAGAATCAATCTGCCCCTCCAACAGGTCAAACGAGTGTGGTTTTAACAAAATCTATCAGGTACAGCAGGCTTGTGTCGATCATCTTCAAAACGGGCATGGGGAATACGCCGAGTATGAGAACGATGACCCCGAGGGGGGCCAGGCAGAAGATCTCCCTCCCGCTTATCTCGGGAAGATCGACGTATTTGGGGTTGAGCGGCCCGAGAAACACCCGCTGAAGCGCCCAGAGATGATAGGCTGCCGTTATGACGATTCCGCAGGCGGAAATGATGACCATAGTCTGAAAAACAGGGAATGAGCCGATGAATACGAGGGCCTCAGAGATAAATCCGGAGAGTCCCGGAAGCCCCAGAGAGGCGAAAAACGCCAGGCTCACAAAGCCCGTGTAAACGGGAACGACAGCGCCGAGCCCCCCGAAGCCGTCTATCTCCCTGTGATGGGCCCTGTCGTAAACGACTCCCACCAGGAAAAAGAGCATGGCCGTGATCGTCCCGTGGTTGAACATCTGCAAGACGGCCCCGTTTATACTTGCCGGTGTCATGGCGGCCATGCCGAGCAGGACGAAGCCCATGTGGCTGACCGACGAGTATGCCACGAGCTTCTTCAGGTCGCTCTGGGCCATGGCGCACAGCGCCCCGTAAATGATGTTTATCACCCCGAGAATGGCAAGGGGTAC
>CAYFXN010000059.1:0-11909 GCA_964347065.1 uncultured bacterium
ATTCAAAGGGTTGGATTCGAGGAATTTGAGAAATATGTGCTCGATGCGATAGAGGATGGAAAAGATGAAAAGGCTGCTCGACATAACCGGTGATGTGTGCCCCATGACGTTCGTGCGGGTAAAGATGGAGATGGAGAACGTCAAAGAGGGGGAAACACTGGAAGTTGTTTTGCGAGAGGATGAGATAAAAAATGTGATGGAATCTGTGAAGACGGAAGGGTACGAGGTCCTGGGTGTGGAAAAGGGGGATAGTATCTTTCGTTTGTCCCTCTCCCGCTGAACCACCGAAAAAAAATCTTACCAGAGAGTAAATTTCCATACCGGGAATACTCGGCCGGGCGAAACCACATTTAGACTCGCGAAGCCGCTTTGTTTTGTAAAATTGCTCTCCTTCCCGGTCATTTTCCCGCGAAAAAGCTCTATCCCCTCTTTTTTATTCAAGCAGAGCTAAGCGGCACGTCCTTGAGAATAAATTTTATGAATGGAAAAAACACGTGCAATTAATTTTGGTGGTATAATTTTTACATATTGTAAAAAATCTGGAGGGTAGCACCAGTACAGATACCTAACGATTTCAGGTCCTGCCGTTGATGGTTACGTAAGTGGTGCAACGGTATCGATATACGATGACCTGTTCATGCAAAATCAGATCGGGACAGGCACATCTGATTCAAACGGAAATTTCACCATAACCCTTTCCGGTGGAATGGTCCCTGATCCTGTTCATTCGTAAACGATATTTACGGGAAGAGGGTCGTAAAATTCTCTTCCCGTTATTATTTTTTTTATTCGTCCAAGAAACTGAAATTGCTTGAGATTTACTAAATCAATTCTGAAATCTTAACGATAGGAGAGTCGCAGGTTTCTGACGTTCTATTAAATCGCAGTGCCAACTGGAAAGCATTGAAAAGCCTCTCAATTTGTTTTACTTTTTAATTATGATACGAAAGTTTTTCAAAAGCTTGTACATTCCTGCTGTTACCATAATTACCGTCGTTCTCACCCTTTTCATCATCCTCGTTGTTTCCACGAATAAGAACCTGAACCGTCAGAGAGATAACATGGAGCAGGCTCTTATGGATAAAGGATGGTTTGCTTTCGAGGCGGTTGATGTATTGCTCAGAGACAAACTAATAACGGGGGAACTCTTGAGGGCAGAAATATCAAATGTTCTTGAGAACTTAGCAGAAGATGAAGATATATTTCGCATATACGTAATAGACCCTGCTGGGATTCTTCTCACATCCACAGACCCCAAAGGTACAGAGGCTCCCCCTGGTTACGAAAAGAGATTCCAGGCCGCAAAGATGGAAGGAGAGCTGGTTCAAGTTGACAGAGAACATGGAATCATCAAACTCGGGAGAGTTATATCCAGCTACGGGATCATTGTAGAGTTGGATATGAAGCGGCTTAACAGGGCGAGGAAGAGCGATCTGAAACATGCCCTCTTTATGGGAATCATCCTCCTCGCCCTCGGGACGGCGTCCATATATTTTGTTTTCGTTGTTCAGAACTACTACATCGCCAACCGTGCTCTTGAGGAGACGACGTCCTACATGGAAAACGTGGTGGAGAGCATGCCAGACGTCCTGATATCGGTGGATTCTGAGGGGGAGATCGTGACGGTCAACAGCGCAGCGAAGGCGCTCCTCGCCCCGGAAAGCGGCTCGTTGAAGGGGAAGCACATCAGTGAAATAGTGTCTCCTGAACAGTGTGACGTTTTTGGGGAACTCGAAGACAGGGGGTATGCCCTGATGGTTGAAGGGAGGGTAAAGGTCGAAGGGGAGGAGAATCAGGTGCCGATATCTGTCTCCGCGTCGAGAGTCAGGGACAGCCAGGGGGACGATCTGGGAACCGTGTTCATCATGAGGGACCTGCGGGAACTAAAAACGTTACAGGAACGGGTCGTGAGGTCTGAAAAGCTCGCCGTCGCCGGGACTCTTGCTTCCGGCATCGCCCATGAAATTCGCAATCCACTGAGTTCCATCCGGGGCTTTGCACACTATTTCAAGAAAGCATTTGACGATGGAACGCGGGAGAAGGAATATTTCGATCTGATGATCGGGGAAATAGACCGCTTGAACAGGACGATAAACGACCTGTTGAACCTGGCAAGGCCGAAGGAGCCTGACATCAAAAGAGGAGATATTGCCGGTGCGATACGGAGAGCGATAACCGTGGTGAGCGATAAGGCAGATGACGTCGGGGTGCCGATTAACCTGTTTATCGATGAGAACCTTCCCGAAATTGAATTCGACCAGGATCAGGTCCATCAGGTTTATTTGAACCTTTTGCTCAACGCCATCGATGCCGCCGGTGACGGTGGTAAGATAGACGTGAAAGCCGGCAGAGAGAAGAGGGGAGGGAGGTGTGTCGTCGAGGTATCCGATTCCGGTCCAGGAATCAGCGAGGGAGATCTGTCAAAAATTTTCGACCCCTTTTTCACCACGAAAGAAGGAGGGACGGGGCTTGGTCTTGCCATCGTGAACCAGATCGTCGAGGCCCACGGGTGGAATATAGGCGTTGATTCCATTGCCGGAAAGGGTACAACATTTTCATTATATATACGGGTTCCCCGGATGGAAAAGATTGAAGGAGAGAGACAGTATGGGAAAGAAGAAGGTCCTCATCGTTGATGACGAAAAAAGCCACAGGATAATGCTTCGGGCGAACCTCGAAGATGAGGGATATGAGGTATTCGAAGCCGAAAACGGGGAGGTTGCCGTCAAGATGGTATCGGGTCGGGGCTTCGATTGCGTGCTCATGGACATCCGCATGCCTGTAAAGGACGGGATAGATGCGCTCAAGGAGATAAAAAAATTGGATTTATCGTTGCCCGTTATCATGATGACTGCTTATGGGTCAGTGGGAACAGCTGTAGAGTCGATGAAGGGGGGGGCGGAAGATTACCTCATGAAGCCCGTGAACATCGACGAGATGAACCTGAAGATCAAAAGGGTTCTCGAGGTGAGTTCCTTGAGAGAAGAGAACGTGATTTTCAAAGAGAGACTTGGCGAGCGGTTCGATTTTTCAAAGATGATCGGGAAAAGCATGGCCATGCAAAATCTTTTCGAAACCCTCCAGATGGTATCTCCCACCGATGCGACCGTGCTTATTCTCGGAGAAAGCGGTGTCGGGAAAGAACTTGTGGCCAATGCGATTCATCAAAACAGTTCGAGGAAGGAGGGCCCGTTCGTCAAGGTAAACTGCGCAGCACTGCCGGAGACTCTTCTCGAGAGTGAACTTTTCGGCCATGAGAAGGGGGCGTTTACGGGGGCCGTTGCCCGAAAAGAGGGAAGGTTCAGCGTAGCTCATAACGGCACCATTTTCCTCGACGAGATCGCTGAACTCGGAAAGTCAACTCAGGCAAAAATATTACGGGTTCTCCAGGAAACGGAGTTTGAACCACTCGGCAGCAATACGACCCTTAAAGTTGATGTGAGGATAATCGCTGCGACAAACCGTGAACTCGAAAAAGAGATGGAGGAGGGGAACTTCAGGGAGGACTTGTACTACCGCCTGAATGTCGTACCGGTGACCGTCCCCCCGCTCAGAGAGAGGAAGGAGGATATTTCCGAACTCTCAAACCATTTTCTTGCCGCGTATCGTGCTAAAAACAGAAAGGAAATCAAAGGTTTTGAGGCTTTGGCCATGGCTGTGTTAGTCAGGCACGATTGGCCTGGAAATGTGAGGGAACTCGAAAATGTGGTCGAGCGAGCGGTCATCATGTGCAAAGGGGAGGTTATTGCGGTGGGAGATCTCCCCGAAAAGATCCAGGAGGGCCACCACGATGCTGAGGCAAAATTCGGAATCAATCCCGGAATAACCTTGAGCGATGCGGAAAAACAGCTGATTCATGAGACACTGAAGATAACGGGCGGAAACCGGACCCGGGCTGCCGAGATCCTTGGTATAACGAGAAGAACACTTCAAAACAAGATAAAAGAGTATGAGATCGATATTTGAGAGATGTGTCCGGAATGCGGACACGACGGTACAAAGAGAAAAATTATGTCTGTTCAAAATTGAGAGACTCGTTGATGTAGGGCGATAAAACCTGCAACCTCACTCGCGTGTTTTCAGAAGATACTCCTCAAAACGGTTTAATATCACCTTTCCCGGCATCTTTTTTGCAATGCATAGGGTCGTGGACTCAGAAATATGTTATCGACTCATCCTCCGTATTACTGCCGCGATCAATTATGAGAAAAGGCATAATGATGGGAGTAAACAAAAAAAACAGCATGCGTCACTGGATACTGAGCCTTGCCGGATACGGCTGCTTCCTGATAATTGCCGGGGTCCTCACTCTATACCTCCTTGGATACATAGGTGAACTCTATGTTCTGGCGCTCCTCATTCTCTGCCCCCTGATCCATTTCTTATTGATGAGAGATCATTGATAGCTTCCCTCCCCGGAGGGGCAGCATGAAAACGCTGGATATCTGAGAGGATGTTCTGTCGCTCGGGGGGATTGTTATGCAAATCCGTTAGATACTAATCGGCAGGTGTGAAAAAGTCGGTATGTAAAATTATTGCCCGGTAATCGAATAACCTGGGAAAAAAATAATCACCATAGCTGTTTCCAGGGAGGAAGGAGTTAAAGCCTGCTGCACAGAATGATCACGAATATCTGCAGATAAATCAACAATTTCCTTCCATATCCAGGGAATATCAGAGAGGTGGCTCGTTATGTGCTGTTAGAGAAGGCAACTCGTTAAAGGAGGGAAGTGGAATGGAAAAAGAATCCCTCGGTGGGACATGGGGATTAGCATTGATCATGATCGCTCTCGCTTCATGGATCTTATACCGGTATCTCTCACCGAAGTCGTGGAGAGAATGGAAGGGAGCGGGACTGGTTCAGGCGTTCATCATAGCCCTCTATGCGGAAATGTATGGATTCCCACTCACCATATATCTTCTCAGTTCGGTCTTTAAGATAGACATTCCGTGGGTCCACTCGAACGGGCATCTCTGGTCATTCTTCGTCAAGGAGGGGACAACGGCCGCGATGATCGAGATGTTTCTGGGATTTGCGGTGATATTTTCCGGTATCTATTTAATTGCGGTAGCTTGGCGAGAGGTTTACACCGCCTCAAGGGAGAAGAGGCTGGTTACCGATGGTCCTTACTCTGTAATCAGGCATCCCCAGTATACAGGAATTTTTCTCGTTGTCATGGGACAGCTCATTCACTGGCCGACTCTCATAACGCTCATCCTGGCGCCGATGATATTTTTTGTCTACTATCGCCTTGCCCGGAAAGAAGAACGGGATATGCTGGCAATTTTCGGGCACGGGTACCACAGGTATATGGAGCATGTTCCCATGTTCGTTCCGAGGCTGGATGATCTGAAGTCACTCTGGCTTCAAAAGGAGAGAACAGTATAGGGGGTAGCTGTCGTGTGTACGTTGATTGCTCAATTTTTTAAGGGTGTGGAAGTAGGGCACGGATACATTCCCGGCCTGGCAAATTAATTGGCGAGCGGATGGCCAGGTCATTGAAAAACTATAAAATAGGAGGTTAGAAATGAAAAGACTGGCCATATTACTGGTCGCGTTAACGATGGTCTTCTCAGTCACCGCGATCCCCGGAATCGGAATGGCGGGAGAAGATATCGGGAAACCTGTCATCTGCAAAGCTGAGAAGGAAATGAACCCGGTATGCTGCAGGAGAGGGGCTCCGGATAAGTCAGAACAAATGAGCTCTCCCTCGTTCGAAATGGACGATTATACGGCCCGGCTTTACATGGAGACATCCTTCTGAGAAACTATCTCCATCATTTTTCTCCCAACATCCCTTCTTCAAACCCAGAAAGGCCCTCTGAGAGGGCCTTTCCTATTTTTACGTTACCCGGCATAAAACAATAGTATTCCATCTTGGCTTCAATCCGTGGCGAAGAACGGCCACCATTCATAATATGTGTGAAATAATTTTACGTTCGTTCCACGCAACAGGATAAATTTTATTCAATTACAGAAACCATTCCTATATCACCGTTTTCCATGGTAACGAAATAACAGTTTATTTTCAGCAGGTTAAGTTTTTTCAACCTCATATCCGTTTTCTGGCATAGACCGTGCAGATATGTGAGGATGATGACAAGTGACGGGGTGAAAAAAATGAAAAGGATAGGTGGCCACCTCTCAGCTGGCCCCTGGAAAAGCCGATTGTGGATGGCGCTGGTACTTGTGTTTGCCGTGGCAATAGCTAGCTCGCCTGCTTCCGGGTTCGAATACGGTGAGGTTGCGACAGGCACATCTTCCAAAAGGGTGGATAACTACCGATTAATCAGGGAACCGGCACAAACAGGCGATGACAGCTCGGGAGGTATCCTTATCGAGAGGGATTATTTTCCCCTCTACGGAAGCAGGGAAGAGAGGATTGATAAACCGTGGTTGAGAGCTTTCTCCTACGATGGAACGTATAATGGAAGATAAAAAAGAGGTGCCCTCCAACCGATGCTGCTATGCGGTTACCAGTGGTATACCCTAAAGGATAAATAGACAAATGTGACGTGCCGCTGGACCATATGTTGGGCATTGAAATAGACACCTTCAATTCGATCGAACGGCATTTCGCATCCATTAATTGTTCACGGTTGCGCTAAAAGAGAGGAACGATGACGAATTTCAGCTTACCTGCGATATACTTAATTGTCGTGTCAGATATCCGGTGGAATATAAGGAGAATGAAAATTCATCTGCGCGAGGAGATAATGTTTCCTGTGTCGCAAGAAGGCATGAATGGCAGAAAATGAGTGTGGGCAATGTGAAAACCATTCAGAAACGGACTTGGTTTGGCATCTACGGGACCGTAACCATGGGGCCCGGCTTCATGCACAAGGCCGGTTTGGGAGGTGTTGAAATTCCCCATCCCCCCGTATTTAACTGGTTGCTGCGGATGGGGTTGCCCGAAAGTTCCAGACATGCTCTGACTTTAACGCATGAATTTGGCCATTTACAAACTTTGCCCCTCATGCTTCTTTACACGGGGGTGTTTCTTGCCATAACAGTCGGGTCGGGCCAGGCCTGTCTGTCTGGAATGATCCTCGTCTTAATCGGTTCGCACGCTTTCTGGGAAATTATAACGGAGCTATACACAGTTACCAGAGACTCTCGATTTTACCGCGAATCCTATGAAACGGTAACAAGGATTCCACGAATTATCTTCTGGATTGTTACAAGTGCACTTACAATCTTGGGGTGGTTTAGCCCAGTGTCATGACGGTTTTAACAGTCAGTGGTCGTTGTCTGATAGGGGTAACGTTTCACTGGCGAACCTACCTGGTAAACGTTAATACGTCTACTGGTCACGAACCGAAACTAACTTACCGAATATTTTCACGGTGCAGGACCCGTCAGTTCACGGTTGAACGTGTAAATTTTTTTCGCAGTTCTCCTTGACGATTGCTCAAAAATTTTCCAGCAAGTGAGATCTTTTCGATTACGCAAATTCCCGACGATTATGATAAAAATCAATATTTTCAATATATTACGAACTGAATTCTTTGGCTTTGGTTATCTGGCACGACCTATGCAATGCAAAGGGTGAAAATCACAGGAGGTGAGAACATGGTTGGCGGATGGATTTGGGTCTTGCTTGCAGGAGGGCTGCTTTTCCTCATGTTTCGCGGAGGTGGCTGCTGCGGAGGTCACGGGAAAGATAAGAATAACAGCGGAGATCACAATAGATCCTCTCATGGACATCACTGATTACGGGATAACGACGACCGGAGGAGTGCTGATCCATTTTCTCCGCTGTTCAGATAGATGATATTTAGACAGGAAAAGGAGGTGATTTTCGTGGCGAGGTTCATGATACCGAGAGTAGCCCACTGCGGTGAGGGACACTCTCGTCAGTCCTGGACATGACGTTAAACTGTCCACCAATTTTTTAAGAGGAGGTGTTTTTAATGCGTAATCTGAGTATAAAGTCTGTTGGATTAACTGCCGGGCTGTTTCTGAGTATCACCTATGTGATTTGTGTGGTTTTTGATCTTATCTTCCCAGGACTGGCGATGTATCCGGTCTGGGAGAGGCTCCTGCCCGGGTTCAAATGGTTGACCCTGTGGACGTTCCTGCTCGGATTGGTGGAAGCATTCCTCTATGGTATTTACCTTGCGCTTATCGTTGTTCCCCTGTATAACCTCTTCAGCGGGAGGATCGGCGTCAGGAAAGCTAATTGAACAGGAAATTTCAATTGCGAGGAAAAGGAGAATGCCATGAAATGCCCGAGATGCAACGGTTTGATGATATATGAGAGATATCAGGACATTATGGGAGTCTTTGATGCCTGGAGATGCGTTATCTGCGGAGAAATATTAGATGAGGTTGTACTGGAAAATAGAGGTGGCGGGAAAAAGCAGTATTCGCAGAAGATACTGATATGGAAAGAGCAGCGATAAACCATTCGGTATGATCTGCGAAATCCCACTCCCTTTGGCATGCAATCTGGACGATCTCTGAAATCGTAACAAAAGTATCTATTATCACTAAGCGGCCCCTTGCGGGCCGTTTCGATTTTTTTTTCGAAATCCTGAAACATAATTGCTCTACGCTTGGTAAAAATTAATGGTTGACAGTTTTACATAGCGTAAAATATAATGGTGCGAAAATCACCTGGAGTAAATCATGAGCAAGAAGCGAGCGGTTGACCACGAAGATAAAAGAGAGCTATTCGAGAACTCGGGAAGGAAGAAAGACGGCTGGAAAAAGATAGCTTTTCTGATTTTTGTCGGAGCAACAATAGCTCTTGTATGGAAGGCATACAACGAGAAAAGCACGAGGAAAGCAACTGCAATTGTGTCTGAGAACAAAATGACCCGGGAGAGCCTGAGTTCTGATGTAATGACGATCCCCCTGTCCGAAATAACCCGTGAAGCGAAATTTTTCCAGGCCAAGGTTGGAGGCACACCAGTGAGATTTTTCGTCATGAGGAGCAGCGATGGAGTCATAAGGAGCGCATTGGATTCGTGTGACACCTGTGCCTCTAAACTGAAAGGGTACAGGCAGCAGGGAGATTTCATGGTGTGTAACAATTGTGACCAAAGATTCCCATCAACCAAGATTAACGTCCTTCGGGGTGGATGCAACCCTGTCCCGTTGAACAATAGTGTAGATGGTGATGTGTTGAATATCAAAGTAACTGATATCCAGCTTGGTGCGCGTTATTTCAACTTCAGGAGGTAACTGCCAATATGGGGATAGGTAGTATCTCACTGAAAAATCTTGCGAGGAGAAAGGTTAAATCTTTCTTCATTCTGTTCGTGGTTTTTTTGATAACAGGGTCGATCGTCACATTCAACTCGATATCCACATCTCTTGAAAAGGATGTAGCCGATAAGCTCGACAGATACGGTGCAAACATTCTGGTCGTCCCGGGGACAGACGCGCTAGCGATCACATACGGTGATATGGTCCTCGGCTCAACCAGCGTATCGAACAAGTCTATCAGCTACGACGATAAAGGGAAAATCAGGTCCATACCGTTTAAAGACAGGATATCGTCGGTTCTTCCCGTTTTCTATGCTTCGGTCGAAGTCGATGGGAGGGAAATCACGTTCATGGGGACGGATTTGCAGGAGCTGGGAAGAATGAAGCCATGGTGGTCCTTTCAGGGTGATAGCGTGGGAAAAAATGTCATATGGCTCGGGTCTGAGATATCACGAATAATGGAGAAAGATGAAGGCGATGAGGTTTTCATCAATGAATCCCCTGTAAAAATTAGTGGGACAATACCATCAACGGGAGACAAAGAAGATTATATGGCTGTAGCAGATATAAAGGATCTGTGGAAATGGACGGGAACCGGAGGGATCGTATCGGCATTTGAGGTGAGCGCCCTCTGCAAGGACTGTCCGGTGTCCGATATAGTTGCGCAAATATCGCAGGTACTTCCAAAAGCACGGGTAACTTCAATTAGGAGGGTTGTCGAGACGAGGGAGAGAACGGTAAACCAGC
This sequence comes from uncultured bacterium, assembly GCA_964347065.1. Taxonomy (GTDB): domain Bacteria; phylum Desulfobacterota; class Deferrimicrobia; order J040; family J040; genus WVXK01. Next base: position 9,962 of record CAYFXN010000059.1, read on the forward strand.
TGAAAAAGTTTGCCGATTCAATAGCGGTGATCATAGCAATCATTGGGGCTATGGTCATCTCGATTACCGTATCGGCAACGGTTGCTGAGAGGGCCAGAGAGATCGGGATAATGAGGGCCATCGGTTTCAGAAAATCGTGGATACTGAAAATAATAATGTTAGAAGCAGGTATCCTGAGTATTATTGGCTCTGTTTTAGGAGTTTTAGGGGGTCTATTCGGAATATTTCTGATTGCTCCGATATTTGACCTGGAAAAAGTGGTTATCCCCCAGAGTTCGTTGATCATAGCGATTTCAACGGGCATATTGATGGGGCTTTCCGCCTCTTTTCGTCCTTCGAAAAAGGCCGCTACTTTGGACCCTGTGGAAGCACTACGAAATAACTAGGAGGAATGATGAGCGAGCACCTGATTTCTGCTGAGAATGTGGGGCTTATGATAGGAGAAGGCGAAGGAAAGACGGAGATATTGAGAGATATCTCTCTCGACATTGAAAAGGGAGAGTTCGTGTCCTTCATGGGGCCATCGGGCGCAGGGAAAAGTTCCCTGATGAATGTCATAGGAGGCCTCCTTACACCCACTTCCGGAAAAGTTGCTATAGATGGTTTCGATCTCTACGCCCTCGATTCAGAGAAAAGGGCAGACTTCAGAAGAGTGTATATGGGTTTCGTATTTCAATCATTTCATCTCTTCCCATACCTAACGGTTATCGAGAATGTTTTATTGCCCAGGGTAAAAGACGATATTCCGAGGGGGGAAAAAGAAGATATTGCAGCTACCATAATCAGGGAAATCGGACTATCCGGGTTGGAGAAGAGGTTCCCGTCCCAGCTTTCAGGCGGAGAAGCACAAAGAGTGGCAATTGCCAGGGCTCTTTTCAATAATCCACTGATAATCCTCGCCGATGAACCGACAGGGAACCTCGACTCGAAAAATAGCGCCGCCATTCTCGAACTCTTTGCTCATTTGAACGGAGAGGGAAAGACTGTTGTCATGATTACCCATTCCCGGGAGTATGCTCAAATGGCCCATAGAGTCGTGGAGATGTGTGATGGAGAACTATCTACGAGCAGGTTGAATTCCCTTTCATCATACGTTTCTTGACGAAATAAGCCAAAGAGCCATAAAGCCATAATTGAAAACTTAAAATGCGATCTAAGTGTGATTTTATGCTTTGATGGGACAAAAACATTTTAAAACAAAAGGAGGACATTTTCTCATGGATGTGAAACACAGGTTTGACACGCTATGTGTGCATGGAGGACAGGAGGAAGCGGAGGCATCAACTCTCGCGAGAGCGGTCCCGATCTATCAGACTACGTCATACATTTTCAATAATTCCCAGCATGCTGCGAACCTCTTCGCGTTGAAAGAGTTTGGGAACATCTACACGAGAATTATGAATCCCACGACTGACGTTCTCGAGAGGAGGTTGTCCGCTTTGGAGGGAGGCGTGGGTGCTCTCGCCCTGTCATCTGGCCAGGCCGCGGAAACGATCACCATACTGAACATAGCGAAGTCCGGGGACCAGATATTATCATCCGCATCCCTTTACGGGGGTACGGTTTCGCTCTTTAACTCTACGCTCAAAAAGATGGGGATCGAGACGATCTTCGTGGATCCCTCCAATCCGGAGAATTTCAGAAAAGCACTCACACCGAAAATGCGGCTCATATTTGCCGAGTCGATCGGAAATCCGAAACTGGACACACCAGACTTTGAAGCCATTGCCTCCATTGCCCACGAGGCGGGCATACCCTTTGTAGTAGACAACACGGTGCCCACACCTGTCATATGCAGACCCTTCGAACACGGGGCAGATATCGTAATCCATTCCACTACAAAGTTCATAGGTGGCCACGGGACTTCCATCGGCGGAATCATCGTCGATTCGGGCAATTTTAACTGGGCGAACGGGAACTTCCCGGATTATACCGAGCCCGACCCGGG
>CAYFXN010000060.1:0-11758 GCA_964347065.1 uncultured bacterium
GCGCTTTCAGGGCGAAGACGTTCTGAAAGTTCGCTTTGAGGTAGGTTTCGACGTCGAGTCCGCTATAGGTGTCGAGGATCTTGTTTTCCAGAAGGATCTGGGTTTCCTTGTCCTCTTTGGACGCGATGAAACGGTCGATGAAAACCGCCAGGATGACGACGAGGAGTATGACAAGGGTAAACGGCCGAAATTTCAAACCTTTTTTTCCCAAAAAGAGCGCTCCATCTTAATCATAAAAATTCTTCTTTCATCATTTTTCATCGGCAAATGAGCAAAATACTTTATCGGCCCCACACGTTCCACAGCGAGAAAAGTATTGTTTGAAAAATCCCCGAAAATTGGTTTTTGTAATCGGGGTTCGGTGAGTCGAGAAAAAGGAACCCTTAAAGTGGAGATGCGAGATTGACCGGGTTTGGCTGGGCTATCACTCAGATCCCGGTTCTTTCCCGCCTAAGGGCAGTTCACCCTCTATTACCCGGTTCAGATCCGCCACGGCAAGCAGGAGGTCGTAAAATGCCGTGTTGAATTCCGTTCTTGCTCGCGTGAGAAACACCCTTGCATCCAAAAGGTCGGTAACCGTCGCGATCTTTTCCCGGTACTGATTGTCGGTGATGCGGTAGTTTTCCTCAGCCTGTTTGATCGAGTCCTTCGAAACGTCGATTTTCCCCAACGAGATTCGGTGTTTTTCGATGGCCTCTTCGAGCTGGAGATCGAGCTCCTTAACTAGGTCCTTCAGCTCTTCTTCCCGGGCACGCATCTCCCTTTCTTTTGCCGCCATGTCGTGCTTCGTTCTGAATCCATTGAAGATGTTCCATGTCGCCGTGACCCTGCCGCTTAGTTCCTCATCGATGACAAACTGCCCCTCTCTTCCATCGGGAAGCAGCGAATCCCCCAGTTTGCTGTATGTGAGGGCGAGGTCGACAGAAGGCAGATACTCGCCCTTGATCGCCGCTATTTCCGACCTGTTCGACTCGATGAGCGATTTCAGGAACATGATTTCGCTTCTCTGCTGGTACATCGCTTCTCTGAGTGCATCTTTGGTGATGGTAATTTTACCCGGGGGCGGCGGTTCCTCAATCGGTTCCCCCGGATCTAGAGTCGTTCCCATCAGCCTCTCCAGGTTTTTCCGCGCGATAATTAGGTCACTTTCGGCCTGGAGAAGTCTCTGACGGGTCGATGCAAGCTCCACCTCCACTTTCAAGAGATCGTTTTTCGCTATCAGGCCTTCACGGAACCTCAGCGCGGAATCTCTCTTCTGTCTTTCGAGAAGCTCCACACCCTCTTTCGCCACTTCTAAATTGCTGTCAAACTTGAGGATGCCGATGAATGCCCTTTTCGCCCCGAAGACAATGTCTGCAACGACGGCTTTTTCCTGGTAAAAATCCGCTTTCAAGCTGTTTTTCTCCTGTTTCAGGGTGTTTTTGTCGATGAAGCCGTTGAAGAGGTTGTACGTGCCCTCAGCCGTGAAGGCGGACGTGTTCTTTGTCCCGAAGAACAGGTCTCTTTCCTGCCGAATGAATGAATAGAAAAGGTCCAGGGAGGGGAGAAATTCCGATTTTTGAGATTTTACCTTTTCACCCTGAGACCCGGTGAGGAAGCGAAATTGTCTGACTTTGTTGTTGTTCTCGACGGCGATTTCCGCCGCTTCTTCGATGGTCAGGCCAAGGGCGGTCGTGCTGAAATAGAGCAGGGAAAATACGATAAGGCTAATTTTTTTCATCCGGATCTCCTGGAAGAGAATTATTTGGAAGTGCTCTCCCCCTTTTTTTCTCCATGCCGATAATGAAGGTGAGCAGGTTCGGGATCACGAACACGGTGAATACCGTTGAGATGGCGAGCCCGCCCAGGATCACGCTTCCCAGACCGCTGTAGAGCTCTGATCCGGGTCCCGGCGCCACAACGAGTGGTAACATGCCGAAGATGCTCGTTGTGGCGCTCATGTAAATAGGTCTGAGCCTCGTTCTCACCGATTCAACGATGGCGTCGTTGAAGTCCATATTATCGTTTCTCACATTGTTCAGTGCCTGATGGACGATCAATATGGCGTTGTTCACGACGACACCAATGAGTATGACGAAGCCGAGCATGGTCAAGATATCGAGGGCAACCGGGCGAATGAGGATATTGACGAGCTTGAGCCCGATAAACCCGCCTGCGCCGGCCAGGGGGACGGTGAACATGATGACGAACGGATAGACGAAGTTTGCGAAAAGCGAGGACATGAGCAGGTAGGTGATAACCGCCGCAAGGATAAAGTTCCATTTGAGGGCATTTCTCGTTTCCGTGAGCTTGTCGGCTGCTCCGCTCATATCAACGTCGATGCCCGCAAGGACTCCCTGGTTTTTCAGCGCATCGATAATCTTACCGTTTATTATTTCCATCCCCTCCTGAAGCGGGAGATTCGGCGGTGGAGTTACCTGGAGGCTCACCGTTCTGTCCCTCTCCAGATGCCTGAGCTCAGTCATTCCCGCCGTCCTGATGAGTTTCGCCAGGGAGCTTACGGGAACGACCCTCCCACCGGGCATTGCTATCTGTGATTGATAGAGTTGCTCAGGAGTTGATATCTCATCGTTGGGTCCCATCAGAATGAGATCCACCTTTTTATCACCTTCTCTTTTGAACTCACCCACTTTCCTTCCATCCATGAGCACGTCGAGGGCGATGCCAAGGTCCGCTGCGGTCATCCCCGATGCCCGGAGCCTGTCCCGGTTTGGCACCAGCTGTATCTCCGGATAGGAGAGTTCGAGGGAGGGGATGGGACGAACCTGGGATTGGGGGATCTCCTTTCTGATCGCTCCGAACAGAGCCCCGGAGGCCTGGACCACACGATTGATATCACCACCGCTCACATCCACGTCGATGGTCCTGGCCCTGCCGAGCCTGGTCTGAAATATCCCTGCCTGGTTGCTCACGCCGAACATACCCGGAATGGTATTGATCACCCCGGAAAAGACGGGGACCAGCTCGCCAGCCCTCTGGATATGTTCGCTCGTTGCCCCGAAGAGCATTATCGACTCGGTGCCGACGTAGAACAGGTTTTTTATGGCGGGAATCCCTTCGATATCCTCACCGATGTGGGGTTTTAACTTGCCGAAAATATGGTCACCGATTTCTTTTCTCTCCTCGTAGGAGAGCCCGGGCGGGGGGATGAGGATGCTGATGACGAGATTCCGGTTTCCCTGGGGAAGGTATTCCATCTTCGGAAAGAGCAAAAAGGCGGTAAAGAAAGAGAAGGCCGTGAGCGATAGGATTGTAACGAGGCGTGTTACGGTGTTTTTCATCGATAAGCGCAATAATCCCAATACCCGGTCCACCATCCAGTTCCCCAGTTTTACCAGGTTTTTTCCCCGGACAGGCATTTTGTTCCCGGTGAGTGAAAAGAGCTGGTTCGAGAACATGGGGATGACGGTGATGGAAGTGATGAGGCTTAAGCTCACCGCACAGCTCACCGCTATGGCGATATCCCGGAAAAGCTGGCCCGCTTCCTCTTTGATAAATACTACCGGTAGAAATACAGCCACCGTCGTGAGGGTCGATGCGAGCACCGCTCCCCACACTTCCTTCGTCCCATCGTAGGACGCGGCGAAGGGTTCCTTTCCCATCTTCCTGTGGCGGTCGATGTTCTCGAGGACAACGATGGCATTGTCGACGAGCATGCCGACGGCGAAGGCTATCCCTGCGAGGCTGATTACGTTCAGGTTTCTTCCGAAGGCGTTCATGAATATGAACGCTCCGAAGATGCTTATGGGAATAGCCGTGGCCACCACGACGGTGGAAGAAATGCTCCTTAAGAATATGAGGAGGACCGTAATTGCGAGAATTCCCCCGATTGCGATATTTGTCTTCACCAGGTTGATCGCGCCCCGGATGTAGGGACGCTGGTCGTACACCCAGTCGAGGTAGATGTTCTCTGGATTCAGCTTGTTTTCGTTGAGCCACTTTACCACTTCGTCAGCCCTGTCTGTCATCTCGAGCACGTTCGTTCCCGGTTCCGGCTTGACCCCGATGGCTATACCCTCGCTTCCGTTGTGAATCATCGCGACGGTTTGTTTTTCCGTTCCGAAGCTCACTTGTGCAACGTCCGAAAGCACAATCCGGTTCTGACCCGTGGATTTAACGACGATGTTCTCGATTTCCGCGGCCGTTCGAAGTTCTCCCACGGTCCGGATGCGGAAGTCCCGCCTGCCCACTCCCATGGTTCCTGCCGAAACGTTTATGTTCTCCCCTCTCAGGACTTCTATCAGGTCATTGATCGTCAGACCGTATGCAGCCAGGCGTTCCGGGAGGAATGTTACATGCATCTCCGTTTCCGTTCCCCCAGCGATGAAGAGGTCGGCCACCCCTTCCACCCGTTCGAGAAACTGGCGAATCTCGTTCTCGAAAAACGTCTTGTACGTGGCGATTGGTCTCGGGTTACCATCCTGTGTTTTCAAGATCATCCAGATAACGGGAGAGGTGGCGGCCCCGGTTGCGTTGATTACCGGTTTTTCCACATTCTCGGGATAGGAGGGGACTTCGTTGAGTTTGTTCGAGACCCGCAAAAGTGCATCGTCCACGTCCGTGCCGATCTGAAACCTCAGGGTAACCGTACCCCTGCTGTTCACGGAAGAGCTTTCCATTTCCACCACGCCGGGAATGCCCTTCAGAACCTTTTCCTGCTCCTCGATGATCTCCCGTTCTATCTCGTAGGGAGTGGCCCCTGTCCAGACCGTGGTGACGGTAATTTCGGGTTCGGTGACGGTCGGGGTCAGCTGATAGGGCATATTTAAGAGCCCGATCTCACCGAAAAGAACGATGAAGATGACACCGACGATTACGGTGACCGGTTTGAGTATCGAGTACCTTATGACATCCATTGACTTTCTTTATCTCCGAGTGAAACGGGACGGGCTTCGTTCATCATAGGGTTGTCCCCCCGCACAGGGCACTTCTTACTGTTTCCCCCCGCCGGCGCTGACTTCCTGTCCGTTTCGAAGTCGCTCATTTCCTTTGACGACGACCTGCATGCCTTCCCGCAAATCCTCCGATTCCACTCCTGCCTCCAGCCCTCTGTAGCCGATAACGCTGACCGGGACCACCTGAGCCTTCGATTCCACGACGGCGAAAACGATAGTTTGTCCGAAGGGGGAGACGATGGCATCTCGCGGCACGATGAAGGATTCCCTCTTTTTTCCCTCGGGCAGGCTGACGCGCGCTTGCATGCCCTCCATGAGGGGAGCATCGGTGTTCACCCGGATTTTAACGGGGAATGTCCTGGTTGCAATATCTCCTCTCGGGATGACCGCAGAGACCTTGCCGGGAAGCTCCATCCTTCCCGCTGTAACATTCAGCTTCATTCCCGTTTCGAGCAGGGCGGCAATACTCTCCGGCACATCCACGATGACATCGTATTCGTTTCTTCTGGCGATGGTCGCAACTTTCACGCCGGGATCGATCCATTCCCCCCTGTCGGTGAGCTTTTTTAAGACGATGCCGTCGAAGGGGGCTCGAATGATGGTCTTTTCAAGCTCCACCCGCAGCCGCTCCACCTGTTTCTCGAGAGATGCGGTTCTCCTCTCCAGGCTTCTCACTTTGAAGCGATAGTCATCGTAGGTCTGTTCCGCCACCGATTCCAGTTTGAACAGATTTTCTATCCTCGTGAAGTCTATTTTTGTTTTCTCGAGCTCTGTTTGCGACTCTTCGTAGGTAGCGGAATTAGCCTCCAATCTTTTTTGCAGAATCTCGGAATTCAATTTCAGCAGGACGTGGCCCTTCTTCACCAGCTGACCTTCGTCGAAGGAGATCTTCTCCACGATACCACTCACCTCACCGGAGACGTCCGACACTTCACTGAAATATACGCTGCCGGTATAATCGCCGTGGGGAGCGAGCAGTCCTCTTTTGACCGGTGAAATGACTACCATGGCGGGTGGAAACTGCGCCTTATTCTTCTCCCCCTCGGATTGTGTGTGCCCAATTCCGGAAAAAAGGGAGATAATGGTGGCCGAAAGAAGGGGTATCAGCAGGCCAGGGTTTGCTCTCATGGACATTTAAACCCTCCGAACCATATCTTTGGTTGCTCCTGTGTCACGTTTTTTCGCTGTACCGTTAATAAAGATGTCGACATAGAGGCTTATGTTTCTTTCCATTGCTCGCTTATTGAGGTCCTTTCCCCGGAAAATCTCTTCGCTCAGAAAGTGGGAGAATATGCCCCGGAAAAAGATCCTCGCGCCGTCTTCCGGTGGAAATATGCGGAGCTTTTTCTCCTGCTGGAGCTTTCCCAGATACTCCGCCAGGATCCGAACCATCTCGTCCACAAACGTGGTGTGGACCTTCCGCACTTTTTCCGGGTAGCTGTTGAGCTCGGACAGCACGATTTTAACCAGAGACTTTCTCTCCTTCAGCGTTTGGAGAAACTGGATCCCTACTATTTTAAGGGCATCTGCGGGGGGCATTGTTTCAAGAGCGGGTTTCAGCTCCTTCAATCTCGGGAGGAAGGTGTGTTTCTTTAACATCTCCTCGAAAAGCTTTTTCTTCGAGCCGAAGTGGCGAAACAGGGTAAGTTCCGTAACGCCTGCCCGGCGCGATATCTCCCGCGTCGTCGCGCCGAGGTAACCTTTTTCCGAAATGAGCCGTAAGGTGGCGTTTATAAGTTTCTCTTTCGTGTCTGCTCTGCTCATAATGTAAGTATCTACTTACTATAAAATACAGCCGTTGTCAAACGTAATGTCACCGCCCCCTTTGGCATGGAGTACGGCGAACCCGATGCGCTTGGATTTACCGGTACGTTCATACAAAGGAGAAACGGGGCTATGGTATCATCCAAGAACCGGCGGGTTAATCGGTATATACTTGGGTGTATGTCCCGGGGAGGCAGGGTAACCAGATGGCGGTTCCGGGAAAGCTCGAAAACAGAAAAGGGATGGGGCAAAATGACCGATTTCACCTCTGACGACTACACGGTTCTCTTCGTCTACGGGACGCTGCGGAGCGGGGAAGGCCGCCATCACGTCGTTCAAGGCAGCGTTGTTTTCAAGGAAAACCTGATTCTTGAAGGATACGTCATGTATGACGATGGGAGGGGATATCCCCTCCTGGTAGAAGGAGCGAGCGGTGACGCTGTCGAGGGTGAGCTCTTCGTTTTAAAAGACCCAGACGGCAGTATGTTGCGAAGGATCGATCGAATAGAGGGGGCAGATGAGCACGTTTCTCCCGGGCAGCGGCTCTACAGGAGAGAGAGGGTAGAGGTGCGGCCGGGAACGTTCGCCTGGGTTTACATATATAATCGGCCCCTGGGAGACGCAGCGGTGGTGATAAAAAACTGGATCAAGAGGAACTCATGAAATGGACGGTGATAATGACAGATTGCGGTAACAGGAAACGGGAAAGGATGTACCGCACACATTGAACCATGATTTGAACCGAAAGGGAGGTGGCGCTCCATGATTGAAGCGATTATTTTCGATTTCGGCAACGTCATTTACCGGTTCGACAGAAAGATTTTTCTCGCAGAGCTCGCTTTCCAGGCGGGCAGGCCCTTGGATAATCTCTTCACAGAGATATACGACTCCGATATTCCCAAAAGGTATGAATCGGGCGAGATAACCTCTGATGAATTTTACCAGCTGGTCTGTTCCGCGATTCCTGTGCAGATACCGAAGAACGAATTTATAAGGGCCTTCAACTCCATCTTCCAGCCGGTACCCGGGATGAACGATTTGTTGAGAGATCTGAAAAAACGGTATCGCCTCGGTCTTCTGTCCAACACGAACGAATTGCACTTCGAACACACCATACGAAGGGCGGAGGTGTTTGACCTGTTCGATTCTGTCACCCTTTCTTACCGCGTGGGTGAGATGAAACCGGGAGAAAAGATATATCGTGATGCCCTCTCGAAATTGAGCCTTCCCGCCGCGAGGTGCATATACATCGATGATGTGAAAAAATACGCCGATGCCGCCACGGCAATCGGGATGTGGGGAATCCATTTCACATCACGGCCGGCACTCATCGGTTCGTTGAGAGAACAGGGGATAGAGTTCCCGGGATGAGGGGGATACCCGGCGTCTGCTATTCCGCCAGGATACTTTTTATTGACGCCGAAACTTCCTGTGGATCGGTTGCCGGGGGTTGGCAGGAGTAATTCGTGCAAACGTATACGGTGGGCTTTCCGCTCACTCTCACCATATCGGCGGTGAAGGGAAGGTCTTTTCCCCTTCCCCCTTCTGCTTTGTCATTTCTCAGTAATACGGTTTTGGAGGGGAAGAAGGTGGAGCGCACCGGTCCGAGCAGTTGCGCCGTCTTCGCTTCTTCCTCCGGGGAGCCCACAACGACCACGTGCAGGGGAGGGGAGTAGTAGCAGATGACGGCGGAGAGCAGATAGGGCACAGATCCCGGATTTTTCTTCGCAATGGGGCCGGAGTATCGGAGTACCTTCTCTGCCACGTCGAGGAAGCGCTGTTTTTCCGTGTACCGGAAAAGGCGGATCAGGTTCATTATCGCCACGGAACCGGGAGCAGGCTCGACACTGTCGAACTCATCCTTGGCCCTGATGATGAGGTTCGGGTCGTGCCCCGCCTCGGTCATGAAAAAGCCGCCGCCTGGCTCGTCCAGGAACCGCGAAATCATCTCTTCGCTGAGCCTGATGGCCCAATGGAGGTAATCCACTTCCAGGGAGGCCTCGTAAAGGTCGATGAGGCCCTCGGTTAAAAATGCGTAGTCGTCGGCCATCCCCTTGATTTCTCTGAACCCGTCGCGCCAGCGCCTCCACAGCTGGCCGGTCTGCTCGTCGTAGAGGTTTCTTCGTATGAATTCCGCTCCCTTTTCGGCTGCCACCCGGTATTTTTCTTCCCCGAGCACCTGGCTTGCCACGGAGAGCGCTGAAATCGTCAGGCCGTTCCACGATGTTATGATCTTGTCATCCAGGAGCGGCTTCGGTCTTTCCCGGCGGTGCTCATAGAGCTTCACTCTTGCGCTCCGCACAATTTCGGATATCTCTTCATCGGGCCGTTTAAATTCACGTGCCAGCTGGCCTTCATTCAGGGCGGCGAAGAGAACATTCCTCCCGGAAAATTCATCCGTGGGATCGTATCGGACGTTCCCGTCCTCTTCCACGCCGAAACGGGAGCACAATATCTCGCCCTTTTCATCTCCGAGAATCGCCAGGATCTCTCTCTTGGTCCAGACGTAGTAGGCTCCTTCTTTTATGCGCTCCATGTCATCGGGAGGATACTGCCCGGCAAGTTCGGGGGGAAGGCTGTCGGCGTCTTCCGCCGAGTAAAATCCCCCTTCCCCGCGGGTCAGGTCTCTCGTTATGTACCCGAGGGTCTTTTCGGCCACGTCTGCGAAATAGCCATCTCCGGAAAGCTGGTATGCTTCCAGGTAGGCCCTCGCAAGCTGGCTGTTGTCGTAGAGCATTTTCTCAAAGTGGGGGAGGTGCCACCTGTCGTCCGTCGAATATCTGTGAAATCCTCCGCCGAGGTGGTCGAAAAGACCCCCGTCGGCCATTTTTCTCAGGGTGAACAGGGAGATCTCAAGTGCCGTTTTCCCGCTTTCCCCGTGCCGGCGGTCCGATCTTGTGTGTGCATTGTATCTGAGGAGAAAGTTATGTATTACCGGGACGGGAAATTTCGGCGCCTTGCTGAAACCGCCGTAACGAAAATCGAAGGAGGCGTTTATCGCTTCAAAGCTCCTGTGTATCCACTGTTCCGCGATATCCCCTTCTTTCCCGGATCCCGATAGAAACTGGCGAAGTGACGATGCTATCTCCTCAGATGAGGAGAGTATCTGTTTCTTCCTGTCTGGATTTTTCCAGGCCCTCCCAATTTCCGAAACGATGTCGACCCACCCCGATATGCCCATCCGGGCGTTTGGCGGAAAGTAGGTCCCTCCGAAAAAGGGCAACAGGTCCGTGGTGAGAAAGACGTTCAACGGCCATCCTGCCGACCCGGTCAGAGCACTGACGGCTGTGATGTAAATCTTATCGATATCGGGTCGCTCCTCCCTGTCCAGCTTGATGCTAACGAGGTTCTCGTTCATTACCCTGGCAACTTCCGGGTTCGCGAAGGACTCCTTTTCCATCACGTTGCACCAGTGGCAGGTTGAATAACCGATCGAAAGGAGGATCGGCTTGTCTTCCCTCCGGGCTTTCTCTATCGCCTCTTCGCCCCAGGGATACCAGTCGACGGGGTTGTAAGCGTGTTTCAAGAGGTAGGGGCTTTTTTCATGTATGAGGTGATTCGGTTTCCCGCCGCTTTTTTCACCCATTTCCATAAGACACTTCCTGAACCGGTGATACACTGTTTTACAGAAACTGTTTCTCTTTAGATGATAGAGGAGGCCGTTCGATTCCCCGGTTGTCCCGGTCGTTAAAGGTGACAAAAAAGAATATCCTCATAACAGGTTCTCCCGGGATCGGGAAGACCACCCTTGCGCTGAGAGTGGGGCAGGAGCTGAGCGACCTCGGGCCGGTAGGCTTCATCACGGAGGAGATACGGGAAATGGGAACGAGAAAGGGGTTTTCGCTTCACAGTTTTGACGGAAGGTCGGGTATACTCGCTCACGTGGATCAGGGGGGTGGCTTCAGAGTCGGGAAATACGGGGTCGACGTTTCCGGCTTCGAAAAATTTCTCGATGACATTTGCTTCTTCGATTCTTCTTCGGGGCTCATCATCCTTGATGAAATCGGGAAAATGGAGTGTTATTCAAAAAAGTTCAGGGAAATGGTTCCCCGGCTCTTCGATGACGAAGAGAAAGTAATCGTAGCAACGGTTGCCAGAAGAGGAGGGGGCCTCATAGCAGAGGTAAAGGTGCGGCCCGACGTGGACCTCTTCGAATTGGACCGTCACAACCGAAACCAGATGGTACGAGCCGTTGTTTCAACCGTGAGGGGCATAATCGGAAATGACTGAAAGGAGCAGGGAACGAATTGCTGCAGGGAGCTTTTCGTAATTGGCCACGAAAACCTCTGATTTTTCATATAAGAGACGCGGCAAAAGCTTTCAGATGGTGTCCGGCCTTTCTCGCTTATCGTATTTTTCAATTTTTTGCAGTATTACTTCTGCCCTACTTCTGGCTGGGGCGAATATATTCGGGCGATCGCTTTCGCCCTCTCGCTGGAGGAATTTTACGAGCGCTTCTTCAGTTTTTTTTGTGTATATTCTTTCCCATTTCCCATCGGGTGCCTTTTCTCCCCAGAGTTTTCTCGGGCCTTCGTGTCCCCCTTCTGCAAGGTACCAGTCTTTTACGTAGCGAAAACCGGAGTTGAATATGAGAAATCCGAGTGGCGTTGCGGCAGGGGGAACGCCCGCATAAAGGGCCTTCATGGTTTCCCTGTGAACATCATCGTTGCCTTCGTAGGAGACCATAAGGTGTCCGCCGGCCGGTATGACCTTACCAAGATGGACGAACAGTGCTCCGTCGAGGCCCGCTTCATCGAGCAGAACCTTGTCTCCATATTCTCCCGCGCTTGTTCGCAGGCGTAGTGATTCTGTGTAGCTCAGGTCCATCCACGGTTTAATGGTGCCTCCATTGCCTTTGCTGTAGATCCCCTCGATAACCGGCTCCTCCGTCTGGTTTCCCTTGGCATCACGGAGAAACAGCTTTATTCCTCTCCACCCGCTGAGCCTGAGCTGTTTTACTTCACCCACGTGCAGCGTATACCCTTTGAGGATCTCGCCGTCCAGCGTTGCCCCTATCAGTTTCCCGTCGCTCTTCATAACGGACAGACCATTTCTTTCAGTTCCCTGTTGAACACCCGGTCGTTTTCCGAATAATCAAC
>CAYFXN010000061.1:0-11750 GCA_964347065.1 uncultured bacterium
GGGCAAGATAATCACGTCCTCGGTTATTGACACGTCAAGGACAAAGATCGAGCGTTTCACTTTTAAAAATACCACAAGGAAACGCACTTTCGTGGAAAATAAATGTTCTCCGGTCCGGCGGCGCCGGTCGGAAAAAAAATGGTGTAATCGTCGGTCTTAGACCCCCGCTATTCGCCGGAGCGGGCTTCGATAAATGCTTTCAGGGTCTCCCGGTCGGCCTTCGACAAATCCTCGAAAAAGACACCCATACCGGGATGGGCAATTATTTTTTTGTCACTGCTTTCGGGATGAGAGATAATGCCTTTCAGCAGGTTGTAGCCAATGCTGTAAAGCACGCGTCCCGTCGCTTCTATCTTCTTTCCTTCCGGGGGCAGGAAAAATGCAAGTTTTATTCGAGCATTATTCTGCAGGGGGTTGAGGGTACTTAGGAAGAGCCCAAACAGGCTGATGGTCGTTATTTTACTCTTGTACCATCTTTCCTGACATTCATACTCCACGTCGATGTTGACGGTCACTCTGTGTGATTTTCTCACATTATGCGAGCGATAAACGATGTTGTTTACCTTGAAGATTATCTCCTCCGGGCTCATTGTATGGCTGATATGCTCCGCCCCGCCGGGGAAAGACCCCGAGATGCGGTCTCCGCTCTCAGCGACCAGGAACCCTCTCGTTGCGAGGACGCAGGAAAAAAAGTCCTCTTCCGCTAACTTTTCTACAAGATCGGCACTCAGGATCAGCAAGCTGTAGTTGTAAAAACGGGATATATCTTCCTCGTCGATGGTCGCCCCCTCGAAAAGATCCACCTCATACCCGCTATCTTTCAGGATACCGGGCAACATCCCTTCAAAGAAGGGGGTCGATCCCAGAAGGGCAATTTTTCCGAGAGTCATCGTCTCACCTCCCATTGTTCCGAAATTTTACTATCGAGCATACCGCTTTTAATATCTGTTATGACATTTCCGTGCTGGGCCTTAACCCTCTCCATGACGGCCTCCCAGAAGGTATCATCCCTCTTTAGGTCCCCATATTCAGATGTCTTCGAATAGAGCACCTCACCGCCGCGAAAAACGATGGTCAGTATCTTGCACTTCTTGGCACCAAGGTCCTCCGTCTGCACGTGCAGCTTCACGCCGCAAACGACTGCTTCCTCGTTGAGGCCCAACTGCAGATTAGGGGGGGGCGGAATATCCACGGATGGGGACGCTTCGGCCTTGGAACGCTTTTTCGGAGATGACACGGAGATTGGCGGGGGACGCATCGCAACTATTTTGTCGATGATTCTGTAAATGGAATCATCGACGTGTGTGTCCTCAGAAAGCAGGAGGGGCTGATTCTGATCGGGAATATCCTCACCTCTCCTGTCATCATAAATTCTCCCGAGATAGGGCAAACCTACCTTGAGAAACTGGCGGGCAGCAGCGGCAAACGCTTTTGATACTTTTTCCCCTTCACTGTCAGATGCCACATTCACGATAAGCTTAAAGCTGCTTTCCTGAAGCGCTTTCACAGCTTTTTCCCCTTCACCCTCATCGATCATCCCGATAAGGACGAGGACCTCGCTTATGTTACTGTGTGTCCCGCCGCCGTTCAGTGCCGACTCTACCTCTTTTCGAAGAGGTGATCCTGAAGCGAATCGATGAAGCAACTTCCTCTGTACTGCGGTCTTGAGAAACAGGTAAGCGTCCTGCAGCGCAGCCCGTGAAGGGTCCGTGGTGACAACGCCCACGTCCGCGAAATGAAAAAAATCGATGGGATGAGAGTTTCCCTTGGCTCCCACATCGATGACGATATAATCCGCTTCGAGGCTGCAAAATCGCTGCATAAGCTTCTTCACGTGGGAACCTACGGGGCTTGCCATTTCATGAAAATTGGAACCCCCGCATATCAAGCGCAATTTGTTTATAGAAGTAGGATAGAGCACATCGTTCAACTGCAAAACTCTTTTGCTCAAAAAATCCTCGAGCGACACCTCCGGGGCGGGTATACCGAACTGGGTATGCATGTTCCCCCCTTCAGAGTCTGCGTCCACCAGGACCACTTCGTATCCCCGCAGTGCCAGGCCACAACCGATTTTCGATGCGATAAAGTTCTTCCGATTCCTGCCTTTTCCTTCACCCACGGCCCACACCCTGTCTTTGACCGGCTCCATTATGAAATCCTCCTTCGATAAACGCAGAATTTCCTCTATATATTATCGAAAATTGAAGGAAACTCTTTAGCCATACCAACGGGTGAGAAGGAAAAGGGGCGCACAGAACGATTTGAAAACTCGATGGGAAAAGGGGATATCTTCAGATGCCATGTGCCTCGCCGCATGATGCCGTGGGCCCGGGAAACACGTAAAGACAGACCCAGAGGAAAAGCGGAAGGCTCTGTACAAAAATGAAATAATAGGTTAAGAAGGATTTGTGCATCGAATCGCTGATTGTCGCCGATCCTGATACCACGTTGACCGGATAAAAATGTTACCGAGCGTTTACATCCCTCCCTATAAGCTTTTCGGTTACATTCCGATCCACCCCTTCGGGGTGCTGGTGGCTATCGCCGTGATCGTCGGATTCCACCTGGGAAGAAGGCGGGCCACCCACATCGGCCTGGATCCAGACATCATTGCCGACGGGATGTTCTGGGTCGTCGTCGCGGCCTTCGTCATGGCCCACCTGGTATCGGATATCCTCTACTACCCCGATGAGGTCAGAAAGAACCCGCTGACCCTGCTCGCAATCTGGAGGGGGCTCTCGTCGTTTGGCGGCTTCATCGGCGGTGCCCTGGGCGCCCTGCTCTATTTCAGGTGGAAAAAAGTGTCCGTACTCAGATACGGGGAGGCTATTATCTTTGGGCTCGTGCCCGGCTGGGTCATCGGCCGCGTCGGCTGCACCATCGTCTTCGACCACCCGGGCAGGCCGACTGACTTTATCCTTGGTATGGCCGACCCCTCGGGAGTTGTTCGCCACAACCTCGGCTTGTACGAGATGCTCCTGGCCGTTTTGCTCACCGTTACCCTTTACTCCATCAGGGACAAGCGTCCCTTCGACGGTTTTCACCCCGCGTTGGTCATGCTCATCTACACTCCGGCCAGATTCTTCCTCGATACGCTGCGTGTGGCCGATGCCACCTACTTCGGGCTCACCCCCGGCCAGTATTTCTCAGCTTTGTTGATGGCGGTGGCACTGGTCTGGATCATATGGGGCTTCCGGAGGGGGAAGGCAGTTGATAAGCAGGGGCCGGGCTAAAAACTCCCGTCTCTCTGAAAGACATCGGCTTCGGTCCGGTGGAGAGTATAATAAAAGCAGGCAACGGTAAAATCAGCGCCTGAATGGATCGGATTGCCGCTGCGCAAAGGTTCACGTGGCGGAAGAGAAACGAATATCGCAAACCTGAATAGAATGGAGGCAACGAGCATGAGTTATTACATGGCACGCATTGTCCACATGTCCTTTGAAGAGGCTATTGAAAGAGTCACGGAAGAGCTCAAAAAGGAAGGCTTTGGTATTCTTACCGAGATCGACGTGAAGGAAACGGTCAAGAAAAAACTGGGGGCCGACTTTCGCAAGTACCGGATACTGGGTGCCTGCAACCCTCCGTTCGCATTCAAGGCACTGACAACGGAGGACAAGATAGGTACCATGCTGCCCTGCAACGTAATCGTCCAGGAGACACCCGAGGGGGCCACCGAAGTGGCCGCAATCGACCCGATCGCCTCCATGCAGGCTGTCGATAATCCGGCACTGGAAGAGATCGCCGTCGAGGTCCAGACCCGCCTGAAAAGGGTTGTCGAAGGGGTATAGGCGACCTTGAAAATGCGCCGGGATGTTCCTCGGCAGGCCATCATCGCGCGCTCTCACTCAGCTCTGAGAGATGACATAGTCAAAAAAAGTAGGTCAACCACAGAAAAGCGCTGTCGGGTGGCCCGGTGAAAAGGCCCGTCCCCGCCACCTCGAATCCCCCGAATTCTGTTCCTTTTTCCCCGTAGGCCACGTTCCCCCCCACGGTGACCTGCACATCTTCGGCCACATCCCACATGGCCCTGGGCTGGAGGATCCCCGAGGGATCCTCAATGTTATTTATGGCAGTTAAAAAGAGGTTGAACAGGGGATGAAGTTCGACACGCACGTGGCCGCTCAAGTACGTCCTCCCCAGGACAAACAGATCTCCCCGGTCCAGGCGCCCGGCGATTGCGGGGTCGGCAAGAGCCAGGGCGTAGCGGTCATTGCCCAGTCCGTTGTAATACAGCTCGATGAAGCCGTACCAATTTTTTCCCCAAAAGTCCCAGGAGTAATCGATGTTGGCCACGAGAGAAAGGTAGTGGCTCCTCCTGGTACCCTCACCCGGAAAAGTCAGGGTGGCGTCGAGGCGCCAGGCAGCATCCCCGAGATACCCCGTCGACCCGGCACCGACCACGGCGTCCCTGAAGTGCTTTGCAGCCATGACATCAAGCTCATTCGTCCCCCGCAAGAGGTGAAGCTTTCCGGCCAGAGAGCTCTCATTCCATGTGAGGTCTCTCGTCGCAGGGTCTCTTCTGGGAAGATAGAGAAACTGCAGCTCTCCGAGGCTGTCGGTGGCAATGCTCACGTTCACCATGTCGTCGCCAATCTTGTAATCACGCTCGATATCGGTGGGAGAAAAGGGATTTACGAGATCCATGGGGTTGAAGAGAAGCCCGTTCCCCCATGTCACGGCCTGGCGCCCGACTCGCAGGGCACCCCACTGCCGCTGGAGGCCGAGAAAGAAGCGGTCGAGCCGGTGATAGAGGACATACCGGTCATCTTCGCTAACGGCTTTCGTAAAATCGAAAAATCTCCGGTCGTCTTCAACGGGGGCGCCGGCAAGAAAACCAATATTGAGAAGGCCCGGGAAAAGCCTATCGAGGGCGTTTGCTCTCCTTCTCCTGTCCCCACCGGAAATAACGGCTTCGTAGTGAGTTGTAAAATAAGTGTTTTCTGAAAAGAAGAGGTCATTATTGATACGGAACTGCACGTTCCCGTCGAGGAAGGTGCCCGTTCCCACAGGCGCGAAAAGTGAGCTTTTTTCCTCCCGGGAAACGAATCCCTGGGCCTTTATCTGTCCGCCCCATTCCGACTCTACCTTTTCACCCGCCCCGGCATCCAACGGGTAACGGAAGAGGAGGGAAAGCGCCAGCAGGAAGCAAACAACAGCCGGGACACTTTTTTTATCTCGAGAATTCATGCCGTTTCAGATCGGGGCGAGCAATGTGCAGCAACAGGTCCGAAAGCTACTTGACCCGGTCATCATCCACCATCCCGTCCCGAATGTTGACCAGCCGCCGGGCAAAATCCATGACCATGGTATCGTGAGTGGAGAAGATGAAGGTGACGTTTTTCTTCTCGTTCATCTCCCGCATCATCTCCAGCAGGCCTCTCCCCGTGTCGGAATCGAGGTTCGCCGTGGGCTCGTCGGCCAGCACGATGGCGGGATTGGAAACGATGGCCCGTGCCACGGCCACCCGCTGCTGCTGACCGCCGGACAGTTCTGCCGGACGCCTGTCATAGAGGCCCCCGAGGCTTACATCATCCAGAACAGCCCTCGCCCGCTCACGCCGCTTTGCCTGCGGAACTCCCTGGAGAAGCATGACGTACTCTACATTTTCCACAGCGGACAGAACGGGAATAAGGTTGTACGCCTGGAATACGAACCCGATCCGGTGCAGTCGCATCTCTGCCAGCTGTGACTGGCTCAACTCATTCAGGTTGTTGCCATTCACCATCACGCCTCCCGAATCAGCCGTGTCCAGGCCGCCGATGATATTTAAGAGCGTCGTCTTGCCCGACCCGGAAGGTCCGGCCAGGGCCAAGAAACCTCCCTCCTCGATCGTGAGGTTCACGCCACGCAGGGCCGGCACCTCGACTTTACCCTCCTGATAGGTCTTCTTGACATCTGTGAGCTCAACGATACCCATATCCTCTCTCCTGTCACCTGTTCTGATCCAATTTTATATACTTCCACCTCACGAGCACTCACACCTGTGCCATCGCCTCCACCGGGCTGATCCTGGCGGCCTTCACTGCCGGATACATGCTCACCAGAAGCCCCAGGACAAGCACGACACCGTTCGCCAAAAGCACGTCCCTGCCGTTTAAAACGGGATAGATCACCCGCGAGTAACCGAAGTATTCCATTCCGGCCGAGAGTGAAGAGAGGTCGATCCCTTTCTTCGACAGGGCGAACAGGGTCAAAAAGCCCAGGACGTTTCCAACGATCATGCCGAGAACCAGGAGGAAGGAAGTTTCCGTAAGGACCTGCCTCACGATCCACAGCGGCTTCATGCCCAGCGCCTTTTGGAGGCCGAATTCCCGTATCCTCTCGAACACGGCCATCAACGTTGTGTTTACGATACCGAAGCCCATGGCGATGAAAACAACAAAGAACCACCAGAGGATGAACCCGTCGTACATCTTCAAAATGGCCGTGACCAGGGGAAGCAGGTCCAGCCAGGTGTGCACTTCGTAGTCCGCCCCCGGCAGTTCCCTCCGCAACGACTCCGCAACCATTTCCGCATCCTGCCGGCCAGGAAGGATTACCGCAACTTCGGAAATGGCACTTCCCAGCTTCAGCATCCGCTGCGCAACGGGCATGGTCACGAACACGTACTGCTTCTCCGTCGCCTCAAGCTCCGCCTTGAAGACCCCGACGATGCGAAAGGCCCGGGAGGCGATCTCCTTCCCCGTATCCTGCGACATGAGAACCAGCTTTCTCCCAAGGCCGGTCTCGAACTTCTCCACCAGCGCCGCTCCTACGACGATTCCGAATTCGTCCCCCGCGGAGAGGTAGTTTCCCTCAGAGACCGCATCTCCGATGAATGATACGGCCGCTTCCTCCTTTGGCTCGATCCCCACCAGGGTAACGCCGCTCGAGTGCCTGGCGTTGCTTACCACAGCGCCAACCCGCACCCTTTCTGACCATCTTGTCCCGGGCGGCAGCACCTTATCCAGTGCCGCTCTCACCACCTCCGGATCTCCAATGCTGTGCTCGATGACCGGGTCGTCACGGTATCTTTTTCCGTGCACCTGGATGTGCCCGGTGAGCGTGGAGATGCCGTTGCGGATCAGCTGATCGGCGAACCCCCGTAATATTCCCCCCAGGAAAACCATGCTCCAGACCCCGATGATGACGGCGGTCATGATGACCATGGTCCGTCTCGGGTTTCGCCAGATATTTCGCCACCCTACCTGGAAGTACAAATGAGACTCCTAACTGCATTTTGGTTCATAGTTCAAAGTTCATAATTTATTGCTTCCAATTAAATCATCGGTGTTTCGTCTGTTCGGTTTCTCTGCTTTCTGCTCTCTGATGTTCTGAGCTTCTGCGGTTCTGTTGCTCCCGTTTTCATTCCGCATTTCAAACTCCGCACTCACATTCCTGCATATTTTCTGCTCACTCAATTGCTATGCCGCTTTGAGCGCTTTTACCGGCTTGAGCCGCCGTACGGCGAGGGCCGGATACAGGGCGGTCAAAAGGGTGATGATCAGCACGATGCCCGACCCGATCGAGACGGAGAGGAGTGAGAGCCGGGGAAACATCCGCTCGGGCAACCCATACTGCCTGAGCCAATCGGAAGCACCGGGAAGGACAATCCCGTGTCTCTGAAAATACCAGGTAACGATGCTGCCGCCCACGATCCCGAAAAATATCCCCACCAGGGTCATGCTCGCCGATTCCAGAAGGAGCAGTTTTGTGAGGCGCCCCGGCGTTGCCCCTATGGCCGAGAGGACGCCGAACTCCTTCTTCCGTTCGAAGATGGCCATGAGGAAGGTATTTAAAATGCTGAAGGCAACCACGACAATGAGAATGATATAGAAGATAAACCCGCTGACCAGGTCCATCTTTATGACCTCTATCAGCCCGGGCATGAGCTCCATCCAGTCCAGAACGACCAATTCGTCTCCTTTCCCCACCCTTTCTATACCGGCGGCCACCGATTCTTTCATCTCCGCCACGTCATCCAGTGTCTTCCCGATGGCCACCACCTCGTGGACTGCACCATACATGGAATACACCTCCTGAAAATACCGGAGGGGAATCAGGACCGTGTTCCGGTCGAAGGCATCCTGACCGGAGCTGAAAACCCCCTTTACGCTGACCACGGTTGCCGCGATCGAGC
The DNA here is from genome assembly GCA_964347065.1 of uncultured bacterium. Lineage (GTDB taxonomy): Bacteria > Desulfobacterota > Deferrimicrobia > J040 > J040 > WVXK01. The sequence goes on from CAYFXN010000061.1 coordinate 8,120, forward strand.
CGTCCCTTCCCTGACCGAGCAGGACCAGTTCGTCTCCCGGCCCCACCTGCATGTTTTTCGACAGAAGACTGCCAACCAGGGCCTGATCGCTGTCGCTCCGGGAAAGGAAACTCCCCTCCCTGATGAGCTTTGCAATGGTCGAGACCGTGGCTTCCCTCGCGGGGTCAATACCGATAACGAGGATTCCGCTCGTCCGTTCCTTTGAAGACACGAGAGAGAAGGCGCTGGCACGATTGGTGTAGGTGGAAACTCCCGGAGTTTCATCCAGAATGCGGTTCACCGCATCCGGATCGGAAACCACGAGGCGGATCTCCTTTTTATCCTTGTATCCCTTTTCCTGGACCTGCAGGTGCCCCGTGGACATCTTCACCGAGGCATTTATCATGGTCTCGTAAGATCCGAACTGCCAGGAGAGCATGAAGACCAGGAGGAGGGTAGCAAAGACGATTGCCATGATGGTCAGGAGAGACCTCCTGGGATTCCGCCAGATATTGCGCCATGCCATTCTCGTATCTATGGAAAGCACGATATCCTACCTCCGGGGCTTCCGTAACGCCGACAGCGTGAAGAGGCTATCGGGAAGATCCTCTTCAAAGGAAAGTTCTTTGTAATCCAGGCGGGTGTACTCGTCCTTTGCATCCGCCTTCCGCATCTTCCACACCTTGGGGAAGAGTTTGCCGCCCAGCATCTGGATCTGCTCGCCTGTCATGGCCTTGACGAGCTTGAAGTCCTCGTCGTAAAACTCCTGGCTGAGCAGGATATGGTCTTCCCGGATTTTCAATTTCTGCATACCCCACACTACGGGAGCACCGGGTTTCGGCATCGACTCGATGATAAACACCTGCTTCCCCTCGTGGGTCTCCGCCCCCACCACTCTATGGGTGTAATCATCGATGATGGTGTCGGACTTCGCCAGGTCGTTGTTGGAAAAATCGGATCCCATCCAGGCCTGGGACATCATCGAGGGAGGGAGCTTGATGACACGGTTGACCTTCGGGTTGTAGGTCCACATTTCACGCCCCCGCTTGAGGGTCCCGTTCCCTTCATCCTTGGGAGGGGCGATAATCGTAAAAAGGCTGTCTTTCCGGCCTTTGGTCCACCCCCTGATGGTCATGACCCGCTCCCACTTCGGGCGGTGGATGACCATATCCACCGTGGCGATCGACGCGTTACCCCGGTAATATTTAACGGAAGCCTCAACGAGGGCCTGAGCGTCCTGCCCGGTTGCTCCTGCTCCCCGTGAACCGAAAAACAACAGAAGAAAAAATACAGCCAAAGGCGCCTTTTTCCTCATTGAACACCCCCTCGTAACCTGCTCAGGCGTATCGTGTTCTGCTCAACGCTTCGGATCATAGCCTTTTCCTTCGGAAAGGCCACTGATCAGGACGTTCATGTACTGCTCGTTCGTTGACGGGAGGTCGAACGCCTCGTCGAACCAGGCCTGCAGAAACAGGGCATCCCAGGTCCCAACGAGGGAGGCGGCGATGGCTTCCGGATCCACATCCCGCCTGAACTCGCCACGGTCGATCCCATCGTGGATCAGGGACGAAACGATTGAGCGAAAATCCCCGTAGGCATCCCTGAATGCCTCTTTGAACCGCTCTCGTATATCTGACGATGCAGATGCGGCCCAGAATTCAAATACGAGGGAGAACATGTCCCGCATCTCCACCCAGGAGCCGATGATCGATTCCGAAAGGACCATGAGCCGCGAAGAAGCAGACCCACCCAGGGCGGAAATGCGCACGGTACCTGCCGTGCCTATTTTTTGGGAGAACCATTCGAAAACGGCAAAGAAGAGGTCCTCCTTGCTTGCGAAATACTCGTAAATCGTCCCTTTCCCGACCCCGGCCAGCTCCGCCACCTCAGATATGACCGCCCCGGTGAACCCCTTCCGGGCGAATACCTGTGCAGCAGCCTCGATGATATGCCGTTCCTTCTCCTGTCGCTGCCTCTTTCTCACGTCCATATTTCATATTCTACAGATAATGACTGAACAGTCAATCATAAATTTAAATAATTTGTTTAAAAATATATTTACCTTTTATTTCAATATTTTATACGAAAATCAATTCGACCGTATAGTCAGCAAATTTGTTCCGACGCCAGGAGCGGGGTATCGTGGTAAGATATTCACACGATATCCCGGGACCCGGGGCTCTATGAGAAAGTCCCTGCCGTTTCCGGATCGCGGCGCCGGGGACCGGTAAGGATAATTCAAACAGGAGGAAATCGATGGTGATAAAACACCGGTATCTCATTTTTATCCTCTTGTTCTTCCTCTTTCCCGGTTGCGCTTTCGTGAACATGTCCCTCGTCCCGCAGCAGAAAGGACTGAAAGAGAAAGTCATAGAGGGAAAGGGAAAGCCGAAAATTCTCTTGCTCGATATTTCGGGTTTCATTTCCGAGAGAGAGCGAAGTGACCGCCTCGGCGTATTCAGGAGGCCCTCACTCGTTGAACAGGTCAAAGAGGCCCTGAGAATGGCGGAGCGCGACGATGAAATCGCCGGCCTTATCGTAAAGATCAATTCCCCGGGGGGGCTCGTTACTGCCACGGACATCATCTATCACGAACTCATGAGGTTCAAAGAAAAAAAGAAGATTCCCCTTTACGCTTCCATCATGAGCATCGGTGCATCGGGCGGATACTATGTGGCCAATGCAACGGATATGATCATCGCGCATCCCACGGCTATTACGGGAAGCATCGGCGTCATTTCCCTGAAGTTCAACATAGAAGGGCTACTCGATAAGATCGGCGTCGAAGAGGAAACGTACAAATCGGGAGACAAGAAAGACATATTCTCGCCTTTCAGGCCCCGAACACCCGAGGAGCGGGAGATCATACAGGGGATCATCGATACCCTCTACGGGCGGTTTCTCGATACCGTATACGCCCGGCGCAAGGGAGTCTTGACCATGGAAGAGCTGAAATCTCTCGCAGACGGCCGCGTGTACACAGCGGATCAGGCTCTTGACGTAAGACTCATCGATGCCGTGGGGTACCTGGACGACGCTATCGGCTTCATGAAAGCCTCTCTCGGAATCACAGAAGCTAGAGTCGTCACCTATTACCGCTCCGGGGAATACAAGGGCTCGATATATTCCGCGTATCCGGACAAGAGCTCGCCGGTTCTGGATCTTTTCGCCGGGGAAATGGGCACCTTCGCCCCCCTTGCGGGAGTGGAGTTCATGTATCTCTGGATTCCCTGAAAGAAAGTCCCGAGTTTCGTGTTTCGCGCTTTGACTGACAGGTAAAAAAAACCCGGCGGAGTTACCCTTTCACGAACCGGGCAAAGCCAGCCATGAACGCTTCCAGGCGCCCTCGTGTGCCCTCATCGATGAGCTTTCCCGATTCGTCGAAAACCTTCGCCGCCCCGTTGACATAGAGCTGCTTTTCAAACCAGGCCTTCACCCCCAGCGCACGCAATACGGGCAGCCACGCGGTCTGCGAAAAGCGCGTCCCCGCCTGCCCCGGCGTAGCGCCCATGATAGCCATCGGCTTGCCGCGAAATACCCGGGAAATGTCCTCGGGGGGCCTCGTGAGCCAGTCCATGGCGTTTTTGAGCACACCGGGAATGGAGCTGTTGTACTCGGGGGTAACAAGGAGCAAACCGTCTGCCTCTGCTAT
>CAYFXN010000062.1:0-11637 GCA_964347065.1 uncultured bacterium
CTCACCTCAATGGCAGGTGGTAAAAAGGGGGGGGCAGTTGCCCCCCCCACGATTGATTCAGAATCCGAGCCACTCCTTCTTTCTGGGAAGCTCTATCGTCGTCTTGTAGATCATTTTTCCGTCTCCAAACTCATATACTTTTGCAGACATATTAGGCCGGTGGTCATCGGATGTGAAGGTAATGGGTGCGGTCAATCCTTCCGTATCAAAATCCTTCAATGACTCGAGAGCCTTCTTTATTCCGGGACCGGTCAATTCCCCGGCCTTATCAGCCCTCATCAGCGCCTCTTTCATTACCATCATGGAAACCCATGCCCTGATATAGTGAGTCATCTTGTGCTCGTTCTTCGTCACTTCCATGATCGTCTTCATCCCGGGAACATCATCTCCGTAAACAGCAGCGGCCTGCATCCCGATAGCTCTTCCGTCCTGAGCGCCCTCGGCGAGTTTCAGCAGGTTCTCATCGTTCCCCCAGAGATTTATGAGGAATTTTGTTTTGAGATCGAGCTTCCTCGCGTCCTTGAGGATAACCGCAGTTGAAGGCGTGGTTCCGCCGATCCACGCGAAATCAGCGCCCTTTTCCTTAACGGAGAGCAACTGGGATGTGGCCTCGATGGCTTTGAGATCGACTATCTCATCCCCAACGATATCGAAGCCGATCTCCTTCGCGTATTCTTTCCCCCCTTTTATCGGGGCGATCCCGTAGGGGTGGTTCGGGTAGATGAAAACGATCTTCGGCGGCCGGTTCTCCTTCCAGTTGTCCTTTATATACTTCAGTCCAGCCCTGAGCTGAGTAGAATAATCTGCTGCGATGAAGAAGTTGTACGAAGCCTCCTTCGGGTTCGTAAGATGCGCCGAATAGGATGCCGACATGTAGGGAATCTGGTCCTTTGCAATGAAGCTCCTCAGGGCTTCCGTGTCTCCCGTACCCCATCCTTGAACAGCCACGACCCCATCCTGGACGAACTTCTTGTACTGGGTTATGGCCTTGTTCTTGTCGTAGGCATAGTCGACGCTGAGAAGATCAATCTTTTTCCCATTGATGCCCCCGTGCTCGTTGATGTATGCAGCAGCATCCTTAATTCCTTCTGCATAGGGATTCCCAACACCAGATGTTGGGCCGGTCAGATCTTTAAGATTGCCTATCTTGATGTCTTGTCCCAAACCGTACCGAGGTCCCCAGAAAATCATCACCAATGTTACGATTAATGCTGTTAAAAGCGTTACGTGTCTTTTCATAACCCCCTCCTAATTTTTTTGAATGTCTTTTTCTTCCGATTCCCTACCGTCTCCTCCCTCTTTCACCCCCTTTCTCTCCCATTGACGGGATATTCTTTAGTACGAAAACGGATACAACTTCCAGTACGCTTTTATTAGACGCCACCTGTGGGCAATTCCATCAGGCTCAAAAATTAAAAATATGACAATGATCAATCCGAAGACCCCATCTTGGATGGAGAGTATGAAGTCCGATATGTTCGGGTAGAGCCAGGAAAGCTTCGACGTAATAAGGGTAAGGACCTCCGGGAGGAGGACCATAAAAACCGCTCCGTATATGGACCCGATTATGCTTCCCAGGCCCCCGATGATAATCATTGCGAGATACTGGATTGAAACACCGATGGTGAACTGCTCGGAGGAGATAAACATCATGTAATGTCCCATCAAACTCCCCGCGATACCCGCATAAAACGACGAGATCCCGAAGGCGAGGAGTTTATACTTGAATATGTCGATACCCATGATCTCAGCAGAGATGTAATGATCTCGCACAGCCATGAACGCCCTGCCCGTCCTCGTCCGTACCAAGTTCGTAGCGAATAGCAGGGAGAGAACGGTTATGGCGAATACGATGTAGTAATAGTATTTATCACCATCGAAGGCGAAAGAGCCGATCTTTGGCCGATCGAGTATCATCCCGTAGGATCCACCCGTCACGGGCTCCCACCGCAAAAATATCCACTCGAGGATGAATTGAGAAGCAAGAGTCGCTATTGCCAGGTAGAGACCTTTGAGCAGAAGAGACGGGATACCTACGAACATCCCCACAAATGCGGCCATGAGTCCGGCGCAGGGAAGAGCTATCCAGAAGGGTAATCCGAGTTTCAGGGTGAGAATCCCCGACGTATACGCTCCAATCCCGATAAATGCCCCATGGCCGAGGGATATCTGTCCTGTGAACCCGGTCAGGATGTTAAGGCCGACAGCTCCGATAACGGCGATGAGTATCTGGATTATAAGGGAGAGGAGATAGTTAGAGACGAGGAGGGGTAAAATGACCATCACGAGCAGCAAGGCGATCATCCAGAATCGGATGAAGTTGGTCTGGAAGATCTTTATGTCTTCGCGATAGGTCGTTCTGTAATCTCCACAGTAGTGCACCGGGACATCCTCCTCTCAGACCCTCTCTATCTCTTCGGTTCCAAATAACCCGTACGGTTTGATCATCAAAATGATAACGAGAATGATATAGGGTGCTACCTCTTTAACACCGCTCACGTCAAGGTATATCTTGAAAAACCCGTCGCACAGGTTTTCAAGGAGGCCTATGATAAGGCCCCCGAGAGCCGCCCCGAGGATCGAGTCGAGCCCCCCGAGGATGACAGCGGGAAAGACCTTGAGCCCAAAATGTGACAGCTGCGAATTGATACCGTTGATATTTCCGATGAGGATGCCGCCGAGAGCGGAAACCACGCTCGCGATTGCCCACGAAAGGGCAAATATCTTTTTCACCGAAATGCCCATTGATTGGGCAACCTGGTTTGAAAATGCTGTAGCCCTCATCGCTATCCCAGCCCGGGAATATTTGAAAAATATGGAAAATATGAGGAGGAGTACGACTGATAGTATGAAACACCATATGAATTCCTGGGATACGGGTATGCTCCCGATATTCGTCGTCGTCTGGGGAAAAAGCTTTGGAGAATAAACCCGTATCGTGGTCTTCCAAATGGCCTTGACTATCGATGCGAGAACGAGGGCGAGGCCGATAGTAACCATGATAATCGAGATGATCGGCTCCCCTATCAAGGGCCTCAAAACGAGTCTCTCTATCGAAAGAGCAAGTACCGCCGAGAAGACCATCGTTATCAAGAGTGCCGGAACAAAAGGGATTTTATACTGAACTACGAACCCATAGCAGATATAAGCCCCGAACATCAAGAGTTCGCCCTGGGCGAAATTCACTACCTTCGTCGCTTTGTATATTACCGTGAAACCGAGAGCGACGAGGGCATATATGCTACCGATGACGAGCCCGCTAATTATGAGCTGAACGAAGTAATCCACACCGATCCTCCTCCTTTTCAAGGTCTTTTATTACCATGGTCGTCTTTATGTGGGATGTTTTTCCGTCCTGGTACTTGATCGTCGCTTCGATGTAGATATCTTCCGCTTCGGAGTACATGGCGTCAATGACCTCCCTGTACCGCTCCGCCACGAAACCCCTTCTCACTTTTCTCGTCCTGGTGAGTTCGTCATCGTCGGCGTCCAGCTCTTTGTAGAGAAGGACAAACTTCCGTATTCGGGATTCTTTCGGAAGAGTATCGTTAACTATTATCACCTCTTTTTCCAGCATCTCGTAGATATCCTTCTTCGCCGCAAGGTCGGTATATGTCGTGTAGGATATTTTTCTCGTCTCGGCCCACTTCCCGACGTTCGGATAATCGATACATATCATGGCCGCTATGTAATCTTTCCCGTGTCCCATGCATACCGCCTCTTTTATATAGGGGGAAAACTTCAGTTTGTTCTCTATGAACTGAGGTGAAAAAATGGTCCCATCGTTGAGGGTCATCACGTCCTTTAACCTGTCGATAACCACGAGGTGGCCGCTTTCGGTGAAATACCCTGCATCACCGGAGTGTAACCAGCCATCTGCAAGGGTTTTAACGGTCGATTCATGGTCTTTGTAATACCCGCTAAATACGGATGTGCTCTTAGAAAGTATCTCCCCGTCGGGGGCGAGCTTTATCTCCGTCTCCTCTATCGGTTTGCCCACGGAGTCGAAATCAATATCATCGTTTCTGTGAACACAGGATATGCCGGATATCTCGGTCTGACCGTAAATCTGCTTCAGATTGACCCCGATGGCATGGAAAAACCGGAAAACGTCCGGGCCAAGGGCCGCGCCTCCCGTGTATGCCGTCCGGATTCGAAGCAGCCCGAGCCTGTCCTTGAGCGCCCTGAAAACTGCAAGGTAGCCGATATCGTAAAGAACTCTGAGGATGAGAGAAGGACGGACTTTTTTAAATTTACAGTCGGCGTACCGGTGGCCGACGGGCAAGAAAAGGTTATAGAGGAACCTTTTCAGCCGGGTAGCGTCGAGAATTTTCACCTGCACGGTGGAGGTCATGTTCTCCCAGATTCTCGGAGGAGAAAACATCTCATTCGGGCCTATTTCGCGAATATTCTCCTGCACCGTCTCGGGCTCTTCGGGGAAGTTCACGGTAAACCCCACGAGCAGGGCACTCGATAGAGACATCATCTGCTCTCCTATCCAGGCCAACGGAAGAAAGGATACGTAGTCATCGCTCTCTCGTTTCGGGTCGATCTGATGGAGGTTTTTTGCCATCGAAAGGAGATTCTTGTAGGAGAGCATCGATCCCTTCGGAAATCCCGTCGTCCCGGATGTGTAGCAGATCAGTGCGAGGTCTTCCCAGGATGTCTCTTCGATCATCTTTTCGAACAGCTCCGGCTCCCTTTCATCGAGCTCCCTTCCGAAATTTTCCACCTCATTGAAGTCGATGAGGTGTGAGTCCCTGTAGATCCTCATGCCCCTGGGGTCGGAGAAAATCACGTATCTCACCTTGGGAAGCTGATCTTTTATGTCGAGTATCTTGTCCACCTGTTCCTGATCTTCTGCGACGACGAAGGTTGAGTCGGAATGGTCTATCACATATGAGACTTCCTTCAGTGTCGAGTCCTGGTATATCCCCAGCGGTATTGCCCCTGCAGACTGGGCTGCCAGTTCTGCCATCACCCATTCCGGCCGGTTATCTCCGATAATCGAAACCTTTTCGCCCTTTTTGAGCCCCAGGCTCACCATGCCAAGGGCAAAGAACTTGACGCGTTCGAAGTAGGTCTTCCAGGTGAACTCCTGCCAGATCCCGAACTCCTTCTCCCTCAAAGCCACCTTGTTGTCTCCGAACCTTTCGGCCTGATACCTCAGGAGCTTCGGAAAGCTGTCGTGCTTCGAGAGAATCCCTTCAACGGTCGAGCTCATTGAATCTTCGCCTCCATCTCCCGTATAAAATCGTCCTCCTCACCCAGGTAAGCGTGAATAACGTGTTTGTTGTTCGAAACTTCCCGCGGATCACCCTCGGCGATTTTTACTCCAAAATCGAGAACTGAAATGGTGTGGCTTATATCCATAACCACTCCCATATCGTGCTCGATTAGAATTATGGTATCCCCCCGCTCCTCGTTGATATCTATAATATATCTGGCCATATCCTCCTTCTCTTCCAGGTTCATCCCCGCCATCGGCTCGTCGAGAAGGAGCACCTTCGGACGGAGCGCAAGCGCCCTCCCGAGTTCCACTCTCTTCTGCAAACCGTAGGGCAGGGTCCCAACGACCTTCTTTCGAATGTTCTCTATCTCCAAGAAATCTATGATATCCTCCACGATCATCCTGTTTTCTATCTCCTCACGATCGGAAACACCCCAGTACAAACCGTTTGAAAAAAACCCCCTCTTCATGTGGACGTGCCGGCCCATCATCAGGTTATCGAGAACCGTCATTCCCTTGAACAGAGCAATATTCTGGAATGTCCGGGCAATTCCCATGGCGGCAATCTTGTGCGGTTTCCTGCCCGTTATCTCTTGCCCCTCGAAGAACACACTCCCCGTCTGGGGCTTGTATACACCGCTGATTACATTGAAAATCGACGTCTTTCCCGCACCGTTCGGGCCGATAATCGCGTGAATCTTTCCCTCGATAATGTCTATACTGACCCCGCTAATGGCTTTTACCCCTCCGAATGCCAGATTGATATTTGTCAGTTGCAGCTTTGTCATCGTCCCTTCCGATTTCTCAAGATTTTTTTCCAGAGAAATTATTCGGGCCAATACCGTGAACATTCGAGGATAAAGGCCCTCCCTCTCCCCCCTGAAATAGCTTACCTATTCTTATACAACAATACCCATAAAAGTTGAAAAATTTTCCTATGATATTATAGTAAAGGGAAGAGAAAAGTAAACATGGGTGTATACTTGATGGAACTTACTTTTGTCATACCCTTCGGTATTCTCGTCATAGGCGCGGCAGCGATTATTCTCAACATCTTCATCTATAAGTAGGAGGAGAATATGAAGCCATCACACCTTACCCTTCCGGGTATCGCGCTCGTTGCTCTTCTTATATCAGGCGCTCCAACTATTTCCTCTGGACAGGTGTATCGATGGGTAGACCAGGGTGGCGTGGTACATTTCACCGACAACCCCCAGAACATCCCGGATCAATATCGAAAAAATGCCATGGAATTTACTCCTCCACCGATTACGACATATGCCGAAGAAAGGGACCGGCGTGTCGGTGCGGTGCCCCAGAGTGGATTCACCCGGGGTGCGAACAGGGAAAGACCGCCCGATTCCGCTGAAGCGCTGGAAGAGTCCATACGAACGATGAAAAGCCAGATAAAAGCAAAGAGAGACCTGATTCGGTACGTCGATGAGAGGAAAAATCTGGCAGTCAACCCGTACCGAAACAGAATTATAATGAAAAACGAGCTCGAGTTGTACGACAGATATCTGCAGGAGATCCCCGAAGACGAGCGAGAACTGGAGCGGCTCGAATCGGCGCTCAGGGATATCCCGAACAGGTAACGGGCCGAAAATACGCTGATACCGGTTAAATTTGAGAACCATTGCCGATGATAATAACGGGCAGTCCGCAGATGGAAGCGGCGATGCTGTTACCGGAATCGGCGAATCCGAAAAAACCTCCAGGGATAAAATAAACAGAATTGAGCGGCAGTTAGTAGCTCTACGATATCGACGCCGTTATCTCGAACTATCTGAAAAATCTTGAAGATGAACGAGAACCCGATAGAGGTCTTCAGGATGGGGACAGTTGATCTTCAGGCGCACGTGACTCATCACGTGGGTAAAATCCAATACTGTTGAATGGAGGAGAGGCCGCAGGGGAAGCCCGCTCATCGGCGGAAACACTTTCCCCCCGTACTTAACATCCCCAACGACGGGAAAACCTGAGAATGCAGCGTGGGCTCTGATCTGATGCATCCTGCCCTTCCGTATCTCCGCCCGAAGCAGAGAATAGCCCGGGAAGACTTTTTCCGGAATGAACCTCGTGTGATACTTTTCATCGGGAAAATCCTTTTTTTTATCTACCCTCACTTTCCCTCCGCCCGACGTAATGATTGCCTTCGTCACAATTACCTCACGGTCTATTTCGCCCTCCACGAGGAGGGAGTAAACCTTCAAGATCTCTCCCTTTTCCTGGCTCTTTTTCAGGCTGCGATATACACCTTCACTTCTGGCCAACAACACCAATCCGCTCGTTGCGAAGTCAAGACGGGAGAGGAAAAGGGGTGGCCGAGCGAAATCATCGTCCAGGTCGCTCGTAAACATATAGGCCGCGTAGTTCGCAAGGGTGTCCTTCTCTCCAAAACTCTTCGGAAGCGTGTGCATAAAAGGCGGTTTGTACAGCGCGGCATAATATTCATCCTTGAAAATCACCCTGGGTCCGTAAATCAGGTTTGGCCAGTACCTGATGTCTCTTTTCGACTCCAGTTTCTTTATCAGAATCTTGTCACCCTCACAAAGAATCTGGCCTTTCCTGGCCTCCCGTCCGTTGATGAAAATGCACCTCGACAAAAAAGCGTCTTTGATGTTGTTGCGCGAGGCGTCGGGAAATTTCGCCTTCAGGAACTGATCTACCCTCTTTTCGTGATACTTCTCGTCTACCAGAAGCTTTATATCCCGGTACATTTTTTCTCTTCCCGATCGATTATGTGCCTTGCACCAACCTCGAGGGATCCTTCATCGAGCACGAGGTGTGCTTTTTCACGAAGGAGATCCGATGTGGGCTCAACTGCAACGCAGAAACCTCCCGCTTGAAACATGCCGATGTCCCCGTCGCTATCACCAAAAACAGCAACCTCCTCCCTTGCAATGCCAAGCTCCCTCTTGAGGCGCCGGACGATCTTCACCTTGTCGTCCCAGTCAACGCCCACTTCCACATCTCCGGTCAAATATTTCCCGTCGTCTACGAGGTGATTCGAAAATGCAAAATCTGCGTCGAAATCCCTCTTTACCCTGTTGACGACGAAACTGAGTCCTGTCGATACGAGGGCAAACCTGCGGCTTCTGTTTCTCAGCACCGAAAAAAAAGCATCGACACCCTCTCTGTAGTCGATTTCACCCGTTAATCTCATCACGTCATCGACCGGTATGCCCTCCCAGAGCTTTCCATCGAGGACGCAAAACTCCCGGTAGGATATCTCCCCTCTTTTGAAAGACTCCTGGTAGTGTTCGGCCTTTCCCTGCCAGATTCCCAACCTTTCGTGGAGATACTGCCAGGAACTTCTCACCTTCGTCAGCGTACCGTCAACATCCAGCACGATCAAAAGGGCCACGGAAACCTCCTCCGTCACCTGAACGTTCGCTTAATTTTCCGCATTGTTTTGTTTTTTTTGATGCCTCTTTCTGCGCCGGGGTTCAAACATGTCAGGTTAAACCCCTTGTTCCTGGCGATATTAACCCGTCTTTTGCATATACGGTACAACCGAGGAGGGACCGGTTACTCCTGTTCCTTCCCCGCAATCTCACCCTTGATCCCCGTTATCAGATCGAGCCTCGTCTCGAGGGTTTCGAGGTTCTTCCTGGCCTCCTCGTATTTGCGAACCGAAATGTTGAGGTTCTTTCCGAGGCCCTCGAAAGCATCGCCGAACCTCTCGATGATCCTGTAGAGCTCTTCGAGCCTCCCTCTGATCTCGTACGCCTCCTTCTCGATGGTAAAACCTTTCAGCCCGAATGCAATCGCCACGAGGTAGGCATAGAAACTATTCGGCGAGACGAGGACAACTTTCCTTTTGAGGGCGTAATTGTAGAGGTCAATACCTCCGCTAAATTCTCTATCGCTCACTATGATCTCGTAATAGACGTTTTCAGCGGGAATGTACATGAGGGCAAAATCATACGTCCCTTCCTCCGGCCTGATGTATTTTGACGCAATGTCGTCAATTTTCCTCCTAACCGATGTTATGAACTCCCTCATCTCCCTTTTTTTCGTCACTTCATCAGGAGAAGCCATCAATCTCGAAAAGCTCTCGAGGGGAAATTTTGCGTCAACGGGAATAAGGCTTCCTCCCACCCGTATGACTGCATCAACCATTTCGCCCCCCCTGAACTGATACTGCAGCTGATAGTTTTCCGTGGGTATCACCTGCTTGAGCATGTCTTCGAGCAAAACTTCGCCGATATTGCCGCGGAGTTTTGGTGATTTCATGATCTTCTGCAGTTCGCTGATGTTTTCTCCCAGCTCCTGCATTCTCTTCGCCGACTCCGAGAGGCCTCCGAGGGTTGTCCGCACATCCCCGATAATCTTGACGGTTCCCGTGAGCTGCTCGGAAATATTCTTCTGGGCGATTCCGAGCTGCTCGTTGAGAACGGTCTGGCTCCGGGAAAGCTGTTCGGTCATCGCACCGGATAGGGACGAAAGATTCTCCATGATGCTTTTCATGCCGCTGTCGAGGCCGCCTTTCAGCGTTTCCTGAGTTTTCACGAAGGCATCGATCATTTCGCTGTAGGCCTTTTTCGCTTCCTCCTCGTGGGAAAGCCTGAATTCTCCCATCTCCCGCTGGATGCCCTGGAGCAGTTGAAACTGGGTCAGAACTTCCTCATCCGACTTTTTCTTCTCGAGCAACTTCCTGATAAGAAAAATGGTTATGATGAGAAGGAAGAGAGCCAGCAGCACGGCGAGAAGGAAGATCACATACGGTGATGCCTTCACCAATAGTTTTTCTATCGAGGCTCCTGTTCCCATCATTTCCGTGCCTTTCGAGACAAGATAGACGATTACTGTATCAATTTCTCATCTTAGCAAAAGCAGGGGTAAATGAAAAAGGGAATGCGTTGGTGCGTGACACGCTTTATCCGAGCTGTCGCGTTTTCCGGTAAATTCGATAATTTGTGGACCCACAGAGCATATGTACCATTTTTATCGAAGAGCCCATGCCCTTTCCTATGCATGAAAAAACATAGTTATTGACCCCCGTATGGACATGAGGTAATATCCTATTCTTGCAAAGGAACGTATATTCCCCGGTAGCTCAATCGGCAGAGCGGGTGGCTGTTAACCACTAGGTTGTAGGTTCGAGTCCTACCCGGGGAGCCAAAAAGATTGGAAGCCGGCTAAACGCCGGCTTTTTTTGTCCAGAGTCCAAAGTCTCGTGTCCCGAGTTAAAACCCTAAACTGCGCAGTGTTTCAAAATATGGGATGTTATTGTATCGATGGACTATGGACACTAAACAATGTGCCGGTTTATTCGAGGGTGGAATCACTCATGGGCAACTTTCAATGCTACGTAAGACATCCGAACAGTAAATATAGCTAAGTGCCCTTTTTTATGAGTTTTTCTTATTTCCAGGCAGGCTACTTAAAAACTCTTCCATAGCGGCGTTTACACGTTCCGGTTCTTCCACCGGCGTCATGTGACCTGCACCCGGGATAATAATCAGACGTGATTCTGATATGCGCTCGTGCATACGCTCTGATTTTTCAGGTGGTGTGGCCGAATCATGTTCGCCAACGATGATGAGAGTCGGCATGCTGATTTTCTCGATCTCATCATACACACCCTTCCGCGAGATAACTCCCGCCACCGCCCGTGTAACGCCGATGCGATCATTGGCGACCAGCTGTCTCCTCCATTTCCTTCGCCGTTTCATCTCTTTGGGATTTCTGAGAAACTTCTGGCTGAACATTATAGGCATTACATGCCTCGCAACTGCCCCTGGCCCGATCCAACGGGCTACCAGATTCAACAGCTTGTATTTACGCAGGTTTTCCCTCGGTTCACCGTCTGCGGAAGTGTCAACAAGGACCAGCGATGTGAAAAGATCCGGGCGGTTCATTGCCAGCCGAATGGCGACGAACCCCCCCATGGAAAAACCCACAAAGTGACAGGGAACCAACTCCAATCTTTCGATGATCCCGGCCGCGTCCTCACACAAGGTATCCATATCATAGCCGCCTTCTGTCACCTGGCTCCTTCCCTGGCCACGAAAATCGAAAGTCACGCAGCGGTACCGGTCCTTGAGAGCATCTACCTGTTCGTCGAACATGCGACCGCTGAAGAGAAGCCCGTGGGCAAAAACGATCGTGTCCGAACCGGAACCGGCTTCTTCGTAATAGAGTTCTGCTCCATTAACTTCGATAGTTGGCATGCGTTACTCTCATCGGATTCTGGCGGTTTTCATTAAAACCATGGTAGAAAAGAACATAGCCTGTAAATAACGGATGGTACGAGAATAGCTGATTTCTCCTCCTGTTCCCCCAAATCATCGATGGCTAGAATATTTATGTGTTGATTGAAACATCACCCCCACAGCGGTGCACTTTGAAAGGCTGAGGTAAACAAAAGCGTTCGGCACCGGTGATAGCATCAATTTTTC
>CAYFXN010000063.1:0-11460 GCA_964347065.1 uncultured bacterium
ATACTATGGGCTATTCGGAACTTCTGGAAAATAAAAAATTCAGGTGGCTCCTGGCAAGCATTGCCGTCGTTGCTCCGCTCGAAATTCTCTCTTTTTTCGCCATCCGCCCCCCCATGGCATTGACCGTGCCCCTCTATGGTGCCATGATCTTCATCTTCGGAAGGGGTGTTGTCCGCAGCGGCATTTCGGGGCTAGCCCGGTTCGATTTTTCCAACATCAACCTCCTGATGACGGTGGCGATTGCAGGTGCAGTATATCTCGGTCATCTCGAGGAAGCGGTGATAATCGTCGTTCTGTTCTCGCTGGGGGAGACGCTGGAGGAATTCGGCGTGCGCAGGAGCCAGCGGGCCATAGAGATGCTCCTGGAAAAAGTTCCCCTGAAAGCCACGATCAAGGGGGAAACGGAGAGCGTTTCCGTGGAAGAGGTACCTGTGGGAGCGGTCATTGTGGTCAGGCCCGGCGATCAGATACCCCTTGACGGCGTCGTCGTCGCCGGGAGTTCGCTGGTCGACGAGGCGGTGATCACGGGAGAGCCCCTGCCGAAAAACAAGTACGAGGGCGATACGGTATTTGCCGGGACTCTCAACGGGCAGGGGTACCTCGAAATCGAGGTGAATAAAAATGCGAAGGAGTCGACTCTCTCCCGCATCATAGAGCTAACGGGCGAGTCGCTGGAGAAAAAATCGAGAGCGCAGCGCTTCATCGAGCGGTTTGCGCGGTACTACACCCCCCTGATGCTCATTTTGTCCGTTGCCCTGGTCGTCGTCCCCGTGATATTTTTCGGGGAGCCCTTCGCCCCCTGGTTCGTCCAGGCACTGACCCTCCTCATCATTTCCTGCCCCTGCGCGCTCGTGATAGCGACGCCCGTTGCGATGTTTTCCGCAATCGGCAACGTGACCATGAAGGGAGCCCTCGTCAAGGGGGGGAGGTTCATGGAGGAAGTGGGGAAGGTGAGGGCCATCGCCTTCGACAAGACGAGGACGCTCACCAGGGGGGAACCCGTCGTTGCCGATATCATACCTATGAACGGCTTCAGCGCTACCGAGGTCCTGGCCTGCGCCGGCGGTCTGGGGGCGTTCTCGGAACATCCCATCGCGAAGAGCATCCTCCAGCGGGCAGAGACGATGGGCGTTTCGGGTCACCGGTTCGAAAACTTCCAGGCCGTTCCCGGAAAAGGGGTCAGCGGGGAGTGCACGGTATGTTAC
This sequence comes from uncultured bacterium, assembly GCA_964347065.1. Taxonomy (GTDB): domain Bacteria; phylum Desulfobacterota; class Deferrimicrobia; order J040; family J040; genus WVXK01. The sequence goes on from CAYFXN010000063.1 coordinate 1,206, forward strand.
GACAGCCACCACTGTATGGGAAGCCTGCGGTTTGTCGCGGAAGAGCATCAGGTGGATGATGCGGTGGTGAGGATGGTGGAGGAGCTGGAGAAGGAGGGGAAAACCACCATCGTGATTACGGATGACAGGAGGGTCAAGGGGATCATCAGCGTGGTGGACGAGATCCGGGAAGAGAGCTATCCACTCATAGCGCATCTTGGCCAGATGGGGATCGTTCCCGTTATGCTCTCGGGCGATAACCGCTCTTCGGCAATGCACGTTGCCGCGCAACTGGGGATTAAGGACGTGCGGTGGGGGCTTCTGCCCGAAGATAAGGTGCGTGAGCTTGAGGGCCTCGCGGAGCAGTACGGGCATGTGGCGATGGTGGGAGACGGAATAAACGACGCTCCCGCGCTGGCCGCGTCATCCGTCGGTATCGCCATGGGTGCGATCGGGTCCGACGTGGCTATAGAGAACTGCGACATTGCCCTCATGAGCGATAACATAAGCCTGGTGTCGTACTTGGCCAATGTGGGGAGGAAGTGCGTCGCCAAGATCAAGGTCAACGTTGGATTCGCGATAGGGGTGAAGTTCCTCTTTCTGGCCCTTGCTGTGGCGCAGATGAGCAACCTCGCCATGGCGGTGTTTGCCGATGTGGGGGTCACGGTTCTCGTGATACTCAACAGTCTCAGGCTTTACAGCTACTATCCGCTCAACCGGAGTTATTCTTTGATTTCGCAATAAATTCTTTGACGTATGACCATAATCTATATAAACTATTGGAAATATAGATTATCAATTCTGCCAGGGAGGGATCGATGAAGGTATCGAAAAAACTCGAGTATGCACTGCGTGCTCTGATTTTCATGGCCAGCAGGGAACACGAGAAGATCTTCCTCATCAAGAACATTGCGTCGTTAAATGGCATACCGAAGAAGTTTCTCGAGCTTATACTCCTGGAGCTGAAAAACGCAGGGATCCTTTCGAGCAAGCGGGGGGTATCCGGGGGATATAGGTTTTTCACACCTCCGTCGCAGATTTCGGTGCTCGACGTTTACCGGGCGATCGAAGGTGAGATTGAGCCCACTGAGTGCGTTCGCAGGGTTGATGCCGATTGCGAATCGGCCGTGGAACCCGAATGGTGCGCCATTCGCGCCCTGATGGAGGATGTCAAGGTACGCCTCGAAGATCAGATGAAAAAATGGAGCATCAAGAAGATGGCTGACTTAGAGAGGGAGCTCCGGTCGAAGTCGGCTGAGAGCATGGTTTTTCACATATAAACCGTACAGGTTGTGACTATTCCAGTGAAGGAGAATCGGGAAGGGAGGTTCTTTCATGAAGTTCGCGTCTGACATAACGAAACTTGTGGGAAATACTCCTCTTGTGAAGCTCAATCGAGTGACCGAAGGCGCCGGGGCGACGGTCCTGGCGAAACTCGAGTTTTTAAACCCCCTGGCGAGTGTGAAGGACAGAATCGGCGTGTCGATGATCGAGGCTGCTGAGTACGATGGAAAGATCGATAAGAATTCGGTCATCATCGAACCGACGAGCGGCAACACGGGGATTTCCCTCGCCTTCGTCTGCGCCGCAAGGGGATACCGGTTGGTTCTCACCATGCCGGAGACGATGTCGGTGGAGCGGAGGAAGGTCCTGATCGCTCTCGGGGCAGAGTTGATCCTGACACCCGGCCCGGAAGGGATGAAAGGTGCAATTAAGAAGGCAGAGGAACTGGCAGGGGAGATCCCGAATTCCTTTATTCCCCAGCAATTCGAGAATCCCGCGAATCCGGAGGTCCACAGGAGAACGACGGCAGAGGAGGTGTGGCGTGATACGGACGGGGAAATCGACGTCTTCGTGGCGGGAATAGGAACGGGGGGAACGATCACAGGCGTGGGAGAGGTGGTCAAGGCGAGGAAGAAGGGAGTCCACTTTGTCGCCGTTGAACCAGTCGACTCGCCTGTACTCTCTGGAGGCAACCCGGGGCCGCACAAGATCCAGGGAATAGGCGCGGGGTTCGTTCCCGGCGTGCTCAATACGGACATTTATGACGAGATCATCACCGTCAAAAACGAGGACGCCATGCAGATTTCGAGAAGGCTGGCGAAGGAGGAAGGACTGCTCGTGGGGATATCCGCGGGAGCGAACACCTGGGCTGCACTGCAGGTGGCGAAAAGACCGGAATTTTCAGGAAAACTGATCGTGGTCGTTCTCCCCAGCGCCGGTGAGCGGTATCTCACGACAGAACTGTTTGATTTCGGTGATGTTTGATATTCATGGAGCTGAATGTGGCGGGGTTGAGAATGCCCGCCGGATTGCCCACGTATTCTGTATGGTATCGGGGGTGAGGTGAAAAAGGAAAAGGCACTTCACACGAAAATAGCCCAGATCGGCGTCGGGTTCGACCATCGCTTCGGCGCCATAAGCGTCCCCATATACCAGACGGCGATATACAAAAAAAAGTTCGGCGAGAATCTGGGCTACGACTATTCCCGATCGGAAAATCCCACGAGGACCGCCCTGGAGAGTGCCATCGCGGAGCTCGAAGAGGGTGCACGGGGGCTCGCGTTCTCCTCCGGGATGGCTGCAATTACCTCCCTTTCATTTCTCTTCGAACCGGGCGATCTTGTGATCGTGAGCGATGATCTCTACGGGGGTACCTACCGCTTTTTCCAGGAAATAATAAGGAAATACGGCATAACCTTTCACTACATGGACCTCTCAGACGTCGAAGGCGTGGAGGAGTTCATGAAGGGGAAAAAAGTTCGGGCGATTTTCATCGAAACACCCACCAACCCGCTCATGAAAATAGCCGATATCAGAAGGCTCGTCGCCCTTGCGAAATCGCAGGACGCAATTACCATCGTGGACAGCACGTTGACGACGCCTCTCTTGATGAAACCCCTTCAGCTGGGAGCCGACGTTGTGGTGCACAGCGCGACGAAGTACCTGGGAGGGCACAACGACCTCATAGGGGGCCTGCTCGTTACCGCCGACGCCGAACTGGGGGAGCGGCTCTACTTCAAACAGAAAGCCGCAGGGGCCATCATGGGGCCCTTCGACTGCTGGCTCCTCATTCGGGGCATGAAGACCCTCGCCGTGCGCCTCGCGAAGGCACAGGAAAATGCCGAGGCGATCGCAGCGCACCTCTATCGCTCAGGGGGGGTGGGAAAGGTCTATTTCCCCGGATTACCGGGACACCCGGGAAATGACGTTCATTTTTCGCAGGCAGAGGGGCCGGGAGCGGTTTTGTCCTTCGAGCTCCAAGAGGGGTCGATACTGCCGCACTTTTTCGATTCGCTGAAGGTGGTAAATCCGGCAGAGAGTCTCGGGGGTGTTGAGTCCCTCACCACCCATCCGGCCACCATGACGCACGCCGACATCCCCGAGGGGGAAAGGCTGAGGATCGGTATAACCGACAATCTCGTAAGGATATCCGTGGGGATCGAAGACCTCTCCGATCTCATTCCCGACATTGATAATGCAATCAGAGCCTGTTTCGGTTAGAGTAAGAGGGTGAGGGGGACAGGGCCCCTCTCCTCATCGGTATCGCACCCGGGTCCTTGAATATGAACCCGCATATTGCATGATCGTACCTATGAGTCCTACAGTCTCGGTTCTGATGCCCGTTTACAACGCCTCGGCGACGCTCTCCGATTGCATCGAGAGCGTGCTCAGCCAGACCTACGCCGATCTCGAGCTCGTCTGTGTCGATGACGGGTCGACGGACGGAAGTGCCCGGATGATCCAGGAGGCGGGAAAGCGGGATAGGAGGGTGAAACTCATACGCGGCGGACGGCGCGGGATCGTGGGCGCCCTCAATCTCGGCCTTACGGCCTGCTCCGGGAAGTTCATCGCCAGGATGGATGCCGATGATATCATGCATTCCGAGAGAATACGGGAGCAGCTGCGCTATTTTTCAGATGGCGGAAGATTCGATTTGATCGGTGCGAGGGTGAGGATGATCAGCGATTCGGGTGTCCTCTCCCCGGGAGTGATGCGTTATGAAACGTGGACGAATTCCCTCTTGTCTCACGAAGCCATGATGCAGGATCTGTTCGTGGAATCGCCCCTGGTACATCCCACGTTTTTCCTCAGGAAGGAGTACTACGAAGAGCTGGGAGGATATCGGGACCACCCCTGGGCGGAGGACTACGATCTGATACTCCGTGCCTACCTGAAAAATGCCACCTTCGGCAAGGTTCCGGAACCGCTCCTTCTCTGGAGAGATTCGGGCGAAAGATTGATCAGGAATGATCGGAGGTGCCAGAGAAGTGCCATGTTCCGGGCAAAGGTCCATTATTTCCTGAGAGCGGGATTCTTGTGGCGGAAAGGTTCGGTGGTGATAGCCGGGACGGGGCCCTCCGGGAGGGAGGTGGCGCGATTGTTCCTCGATGAGGGGATCCGGATCAAGTGTTTCGTCGACAACCTCGGGGGTCCGGAGAACAGGACGGTCATGGGCATACGGGCATTTGGATTCGCTGAGAAGGCGCCGGCGGAGTTTTTCCGTAAGCTCGGCGATTCCTATTGCATCCTCTGCATCGGCGATGATGGAGGAAAAAGAGCCTTCACCCGGCGGCTCGAGGAAGCCGGGATGGTTCAGGGAAAGGATTTTGTGCGCTTTGTGTAGGGAGAGTGTATGACACGTCTCGCCTCTCCGGTAAAGCTCATCTCGGCGATACTCTATCGGGATGAAGAGCCTCTCCAGGAAGCGCTCAGGTCTCTCGAGGAGAGGTTCTCCCGGACCGATTACCGGAGCGCGCCCGTTTCCTTCGAAGGGACGCGATACTACGAATCTGAGATGGGCAGCGGGCTCCTGCGGGCGCTACTCTCATTTGAAAAGCTCGTGGACCCCGCATTTCTCGTTCCGGCAAAGCTGGCGGCAAGAGACATAGAGGACACGTCGAGGAAGGAAGGAAAAAGAAGGGTAAACATCGATATGGGGTATCTCGACCACCACAAGATGGTTCTGGCATCGTTCAAAGAGCGGGGCAACAAGATCTACTTGGAAAGAGGCGTGTGGGCCGATATGACGCTCTTTTTCCGGAAGGGAAGCGTCGATCCCCTTCCCTGGAGCTTCCCGGATTTTAAAGCTGGTCTTTACGACAGGGACCTTCTGGACATACGGAGGGTTTACCAGGAACAGATGAGGAGTCTCAGATGATGAGAAGAAACATCGCAGCGCTTTCTCTCATTTCGGCGCTTGCCTTTGTACTCATAATACCCCCGGAGCAACTCCCTGGCCGCGCCGGTGGGCAGGACCCTTACGCTGCCAGGCGCCTCGAGATGGTCAAAGAGCAGATCGAAAAAAGGGGTGTCAAGGATGGGCGGGTGCTGGAAGTCATGCGGCGGGTGCCGAGGCACCTTTTTGTCCCTGCCGATCTCCGCCACAAAGCGTATAACGATCATCCGCTTCCCATCGGAGAGGGACAGACCATCTCACAACCCTATATCGTGGCGCTCATGACGGAACTGCTGGAGGTACAGCCGGGAAACAGGGTTCTCGAGGTCGGCACGGGGTCGGGGTATCAGGCGGCGGTCCTCGCAGAGCTTGCCGGTGAGGTTGTCACCATCGAGATCTTCAAGACGCTTGCCGATTCGGCAGGTGAGAGGCTTGCGAGGCTCGGGTTCGGGAAGGTGAAGGTCATCCATGGTGACGGCTATTTCGGGTACGAGTTGCTCTCACCCTTTGACGGGATCATCGTTACCTGCGCGGCCCCGCATATTCCGCCGACCCTCACCGCGCAGTTGAAGGAGGGGGGCAGGATGATCATTCCCGTGGGTGCTCCTTTCATGACACAGAACCTGATGCTGGTGAAAAAGGGGAAGGACGGGACGGTTACGACCGAGTCTGTGCTCCCCGTCATTTTTGTCCCTCTCCTCGGTCACTGAGGAAAGATCCAATTATGTCTCTTGCACTGTTTCTCTCTCAGGCCCTGTCCCTTCTCCTCGAACTGGCGCTTTTTCGGTTTCTCTCCATAGAGCATTTCCACCAGTTCGCTTCGGTTACGGTGGGAGTAGTGCTTGCGGGGTATGGCTTTTCGGGTATTCTCATCTTCCTGCTCGGCAGAAAAAACAGACGCTTCTACGATCCCGTCCCGTACATTTCTGCATTTCCCGTGGCGATAACCTCGTCCATCATCTTCCTCTTTCTCATCAAGGTTGAGCCCTCCCATCTTCTCGTCTCCCCGGAAAAATCCCTCCTCCTTTTCTTCCTGTTTCTGGTTTTCGGTGCCCCCTTTGCCCTTTCGGGAGCCATCGTCGGGAGCGCTTTCTCGTCGCTTCCGGTGAGCAAGTTCAGGGTTTACGCCCTCTCAATGGTTGGTGCCGGCACGGGCGTCCTTCTCTGGCTTCCCCTGTCAAGATTTTTGTCGCTGAAGTCGATCCTCGCTGTTATCGTCATCGTCTCGGCCCTCTTAATTTTTATGGTACCCGGAAAAGATAAGGGGCGGACACTGACGAGGCTCGCTATATGCCTCTTCTCGTTTGCCGGGGTCCTTTTCGTTTCCTTCAGTCCCCAGCCTCTGTCAGAGTATAAGGCCCTCACCCAGTTTTTCAAAATCGGGGACAGCCGGGTCCTCGCGAAGACATTCGATATCGATGGGGAGTACCTGGCGGGATCTACGGCTTCCCTCCACGCCCTTCCCGGCCTGTCTCCCCGGTACGGAGGTGACGTGCCGGAGCAGATCTTCGCATACCTTGACGGCAACGTCTGCGGTTGGTCTCTTATCCCCAGTCCGGGGAAGTACCGGGATCTGCTCGGGTTCATGCCGGAGTCGGCCCCGTTCGTGAAGGGCGGTTCCCGCGTTCTCATAACGGGCTACGACTCGGGTGTCCTGCAGGCGATAGCATCCGGAAATGGCTACGGGAGCATTGTCGTAGCCGAGAGCAGAAAGGGGTTTCTCTCCCTCATGTGGCAGGCCGGGCGGTTTGACGATGAAAGGGGCAGGATCGTTCCCACGGCACCCCTTCACTATATCAGGGAAACTTCCGATCGCTTCGATCTGATCTTCATCCCCGAGGTGGGTGCGCTCTCCTATTCGATGATGTACGGAAAGCCCCTTTCGGAAAACTACCTTTTTACACGGGAGTTGATGCGTAAAGCTCTGCGGCTGCTCACAAAAGGTGGCATCATCGCCCTTTCCGGATGGAGTAAGAACCCGCTCCGCGAGGAGGGAAAGATCCTGAATCTTTTCAGAGAAATTTTGCCTTCCGATCAGCGGAGTACTTTCGCCGAGCGGGTCATCGTCGTGTACGGCTACTCGCGGTTCGTCATCATGATAACCCCCGATTCCTTCGACGGCACATTCATCGACAGGGTGGGCCTCTTCCTTCAAAAGACCGGTTTTCCCGCCATCGTGAAAGGTCTGCCGGTCGATGGCGATTACCGGGACCGGCGATATGAGGAGGCCATGCTGGCGTTTTTACGGGGCGACGACGAATTGGTGCGGCGGCTTCCCTTCTCTTTTGCGGTGCCGGATTTCGACAAGCCCTACTTCTACCGCTTTTTCCGCCTCGGTGAGGCGGGAGAAATTTACCGGGAACTGGGAAGGACATCCCTCGTCTTTTTCGAGTCGGGATACCTCATGCTGCTTTTGTCGCTCGCCGTCGTCACCCTGTGGGGCACAGCCGCAATTCTGGTGCCCTCCCTGTTCGTATTGAACGCCTATTCCCGGAAGCGAGCTGCCGGGTTCGGCCTGCTCGCCCTCGGCGTGCTGTGCGGGTTCGGCTACACGATGGCTGAAATGATTCTCGTGGGGAGGGCATCGTTCTTTTTCCGCTCCTACACGGAGGGCTTTCTCGCCGTCCTGGCAATCTTTCTCACTTTTTCAGGGCTGGGGGCGGTTTTCGGGGAAAAGTTCTCCCGGGCGGACAGGAGGATGTACCTCTTCATTTCGCCGGCCGTGGTAGCCCTACTCTCTATGGCGGCGATGCTGCCGTTTTCTTTCCCGGTACCGGGATTTTTCGGTAGAACGGCGGAGATTATCATCTTCTCAGCCCTGTGCGGCATCCTGTCGTTCCTCCTCGGGCTCTACCTTCCGCCCGTTCTTGCGCTGATGCAGGAAGTTGCGGGAGCGGAGGGGCTCGTGGCGCTCTGGGGAGTCAACAACTTCTCATCGCTTTTGGGATCCCTGATAACTCCCGTGATTACGGTGAGCTCTGGATTTTTCGCTGCATTTTTGGGGGTCTCGGCGGCCTACCTGATCTTCGCCGCTCTTTTCAGATGGCGGAGGACCTGATGTGTCACGTTCAGTGCCTGGAGGGAAAGAGGGGCGGTTGGACGATCCCGGCCTCTTTCAGGATCTTCTCATACCTCTTTGAGCGGTAGAGGAGGTATTTTTCATAGATCCTGATGATATTTCGGCCCGTCAAGGGTTGCATCCTCTCGCTCATGTCCATGCACAGGTCCACGAGATCCGGAAATTTCTCGGAGAGTTCCCTGAACACCGGGATAAACGATTCTTCGCTGAGGGAGGTGGCGCTTTTCAGGGATGATTCCACATTCGAGTAGGCTCTCGAGCCGATGGTGATGTAAAAGTTCTGGTCGGCTAACTTCTGCTGGATGAAATCGGAGAAAAAACCCGATAGAAAGAGACAGAAATCTCCTATCAGCTTGTAATCCCTGACTTTTTCTCTGGTGCCCTTGCCGGAGGTATGTAAAAATTTAACCGACAGGGGCATTTCGGGATCATCCCGTGACAGGGAGAAAGCGACGTCGCTCCTTACATACTCCGTCAGAAGGCCAACGAGATACGATCTGGTCAGGCCGTTTATACTCACCGGGTTTTCAGAGACCACCTCGTCCAGCCTTTCCTCGAAGAACTCTCTTATCGACCTGTTTTCTATTATTCTCACCATCTGGAGAATCACCCTCTTGGCCCCATGCCGTATCCCGGGGGCCTCTTTATTTGCCTTTCGTCTTTATTTATAATATCGGTCAAAAAGCCGGGTTTTTTGAGGGCAACCACGGGGGGGCGTATGCAGGTACTTCAGGCGGTGATAAACAGAAGAAGCATCAGGAGGTTTGAGAGAAAAGAGATCCCGGAAGATCTGATCCATCACCTCGAGGACAGCCTCATCTGGGCTCCCAGTGCTGGCAATCTTCAGAGCAGGCGGTTCTATTTTATCTACCGTGACGACCTGAAAGGGAAACTGGCAAGAGCAGCCTATGACCAGGATTGCATTCTTTCGGCCCCCCTGGTTGTGGTGTGCTGCGCCGACCAGCGAATCGAACTGCACTACGGCGTGAGAGGCACGAGTCTCTACTCTCTCCAGGACGTGGCTGCAAGCGTCCAGAACCTCATGCTCGTCGCTCATTCCCTCGGTCTGGGAAGCGTCTGGGTCGGCGCTTTTCGCGAGGGCGACGTCTATACGATCCTCGATCTTCCGGTTCATTTGCGGCCCATCGCAATGGTGCCCGTCGGCTATCCGGCGGAAGAGCCCTATCCGCCGAGCAGGGTGAAAAAGGAAAATGCGATAACCCACATCAGATAGAGCGGGAGGAAACCCAACCCGGTGGGTTGATTCCTCTCCTCGCGCCTGCCTGCAACGCGGTGCGGGCAATTTCCCTCCCTGCACTTTTTCGGAACGGTCTCATTTTAGGAGTACTCTTTTATAAAACTTTTCTTGATAATGCATCATCTTTCATATGAGACGGAGGATTCCGTATGGGAGACGTAAAATTACAGTACCTCGAACCGGAAAACATGGTCGGCCTCGTGGTGGTCATCACGGGGCACGGGAAGGGAAAGACCACCACGGCCCTCGGCATAGCGGTGAGGTCCGTCGGTTACGACATGAATGTCTGCCTGATCCATTTCATGAAGGGCGACATATACGCAGGGGAGCTGGACGGAATTAAAAGGCTGGCGCCGAATGTGGACTGTTACCTGACAGGGAAGGGGTTCTGCGGGATACTGGGAAATCCCTACCCGTTCTCGGAGCACAGGGCCAATGCCCAGGATGCGATCAAGCTGGCCAAGGAGAAGATGCTGTCAGGAAACTATCACGTGGTGATTCTGGATGAGATCAACAACGCCCTGAGCCTTAACCTCGTCGACCTCCCTCAGGTCATCGATTTGATAGAGAATAAGCCGCCCCTTCTCCACCTTGTCCTCACCGGAAGGGACGCCCACCCGCAGGTCATCGAAAAAGCACACACCGTGACCGAGATGAAGGAGATCAAGCACGCCTACAGGGATGGAATTGAACCGCAGAAGGGCATAGATTATTGATGAAACAATGTAATGCGGAATAACCCCAGTCCAGAGTTCAGAGT
>CAYFXN010000064.1:0-11432 GCA_964347065.1 uncultured bacterium
AAACTATCCTGAGCCCTGCCCGGCTCGTAGTGAGAAGCGGGCCAGAACCGGGAAGAGTCAGGTGTCAGGACTTCGTCGATGAGTATGATCTCCTCACGGTGGAGACCGAATTCAAATTTCGTGTCGGCGATTATTATCCCCTTCGAGAGGGCATGCTCGGCGGCTTTTTCGTAGAGATCGAGCGCATATTTTCTCAGCTGATGAGCAACCTTCAGACCGGTAATGCCCACCATCTCATCGAAGGATATGTTGATATCGTGTTTGCCCTCCTCTTCTTTGGTAGCCGGCGTAAATATCGGTTCCGGCAGCTTGTCTGAATTTTGCAGTCCCCCGGGGAGTCCTACTCCGCAGACACTTCCCGATTCCGAATATTCAACCCATCCCGATCCCGCGAGGTATCCTCTCACCACGCACTCGACGGGGAACGGTTTCGCCTTCCTGACCACCATCGATCTGCCATCGATCTCATAAGCGTGCCGTCTCACCTTCTCTGGAAACCTGCTCACATCGGCCGTGATGAGATGATTGTCGACGATGTCCTTCAGATAGTCAAACCAGAACAGGGAAATGCTTGTCAGGACCTTCCCCTTTCCCGGAATCCCGCTCGGGAGAACCACATCAAATGCGGAAATCCTATCGGTAGCCACGATCAGGAGCTCTTCTCCCAGATCGTAGATATCCCTTACTTTTCCCCTCTTAACCAGTTTCAGCCCGGTCAGATCGGTTTGATACACCATCCCGGCGGACACGCGGTCCCTCCATGAAAGTTCTCTTTATCCTTAAGGGGTTATCTGCAGATTATACAGCGCGCTATAGAGTCCCTTCTCCTTCAACAACTTCTCGTGAGGTCCCTCTTCCACTACCTGCCCGTGTAGAACTACAGCGATTCTATCACATTCGACGACCGTTTGAAGACGATGGGCAATTACGATGGACGTCTTTCCCTCCATCATTTTTCTGAGCGCCGAAGTGACCTCGTGTTCCGTTTCCGGGTCTATATTCGCAGTCGCTTCATCGAGAATCAGCACATCCGGGCGGTGGTAAACGGCGCGTGCAAAAGAAACAAGCTGCCTCTGTCCGGCAGAGAACCTGCTTCCTCGCTCTCCCACAGAAGAATTCAGACCCTCCGGCAGATTCTCGATGAAATTAACGATACCACAACATTTCAATGTAAAATCAAGCCACTTTTTATCGAAATCCTCGCCAGCGAGGATATTATCGAGGACGGAACCGTTAAAGAGAAATGGCTCCTGGGGAATCAGTACGATTTTTCGCCTCAATTCACCGATATCAAGGGTTCGAATATCACGCCCGTCATAGAGAATCTCGCCAGACTGGGGACTGTAAAGACGCAACAAGAGGTTTACGATCGTCGTTTTCCCGGCCCCCGTCGGTCCGACGATGGCAACTTTCTCGCCTTCTGCTATGGCGAGTGAAAATTTTTTGAGAACCTCTTCACCGCCATAATTGAACTCCACATTCTTAAACTCGATCAGCGCTTCAGCCTTTGCAGCTGAAGGCGCTTCGAACCGGAAGAATCGCGGAGAAATGGCGGCCACATCATATTCGGGAGAGGATTTCATATCGAGGATGGTAAAGATCCTCTCGCACGACGCGAGGGCAGACTGGAGAATATTGTACTTGTCGCTCATGTCCTTCACTGGGCCGAAGAATTTTTCGAGATATCCCGCGAAGGCGATCACCGTTCCGATAGTCACGGTTCCCTCGATGACACCGATGCCTCCCCTCCACAGCACGATGACCAGAGCAAGAGCCGAGACAAATTCTACGCCGGGAAAGTAGATGGAATAGAGGGTGGATAATCTCATCCCAACCCGCTTGAACTCTTCGTTGTGCCTCCGGAACTTTCTGCGGATCTTGTCTTCTCTGGCGAAGCCCTTGACGACCCCGATCCCGGCTATGTATTCGTTGAGGAAGGCGTTGATCTTCGCCGTGTTCTGCCGCAAAGCCCTGTTCGTGTCCCTCAACCTGACTTTCATGAGCTGGGCAAAGAAAAGGAGGATAGCAATGGAGATGAGGGTGAAGAGAAATAGGGTTGTATCCAGAAGAAGCAGAATCAAGGCTATGGAAAGGATCATGACAATATCGCCTATCACGGAGACCAGACCCGATGAGATCATCTCGTTCACCGCTTCTATGTCAGATACGTGGCGCGTGATAATCCTTCCCGTGGGTGTCCTGTCGAAATAGGCCAGAGGGAGCTCCACGACTTTTCCGAAGAGCTTCTTCCTTATATCGAGTATCACGCGCTGTCCAAGTGTCGTCACGATGACCATCTGAAGATAGGCGAAGCCGATTCTTCCTATCACCGCGATTGCAAATATGAGCACATACCAATAAAAGTTGGCGAGGCTTCCCTTCACAAGGTTTTCATCTATCACGAGTTTTATGATATAGGGCTGGAGCAAATTGAATGCCGTCGACAGAGTCATCGCAGCAAAACCAAGGAATACGAGAAAACGGTGAGGCTGTACGAAAGCGAGAAGTCTCAACGTCATCCGCAGGTCGATGTCTTTCACGGAGACCTTATCTTGAACATCCACTCTTCGCATATTCGTTACCTTCCCTCCAGTCCTTCGAGAGACTGCCTCACGGAAAAGCGAAAAAAGAGCCCCCGCCTCTTCACCAGTTCCTCTTCCGTCCCTTCCTCGATCACTCTTCCCCTATCCATAACCACGATTCGGTCGCACACAGAGAGCGACGAAAGGCGGTGGGTAATAAGGATGATCGTTTTTTCCCCTTTTAATTTCGCGAGGTTATGGAGAATACTTTTCTCCGTTTTCCCGTCGACTGACGAGAAAGAGTCGTCGAGGACGATCACCTCACTCTCATGGCAGATCGTCCGGGCCACCGTCAACCGCTGTTTCTGTCCGCCTGAGAGGGTAACCCCTCTCTCCCCGATTACGGCCTGGTATTGCCCGGGAAAGGTATCTATTTCCCGGTCTACTGAAGCCAACCGCGCGCACTCCACCGATCTCTCAAAACTCGGCTCTTCCAGGGGAAAGGATATGTTCTCGAGAACAGTTTCGGAAAACAGGTGCGGATCCTGGAAGACAACACCGATCTTCTTTCTTATCCACCCCCTTTCGAAACATGCCAGAGGCTTCCCGTTTATCCTGATTTCCCCCTTATCAGGTTCGTAGAACCCGAGAAGGAGCTTGACTATCGTGCTTTTTCCTGAGCCGGTGAGTCCGGTTATCCCGATGGCCTCTCCTTTCTCAACCAGAAGATCGATACCATCAAGAACGGGGATATCTCCACCGAGGTAGGAAAACCTCACGCCTGCCAGTTCCAGCGTCTGGATCTCCTCATCCTCTTCTACCCCCCCGGGCTCTCCCTCCACCTCCATCAGCTCTTGTATCCTCCCGGCTGCCGATGCCCCCCTCTGATAAAGGTTGATGATCCATCCCACGGCAATAGCGGGATAGGAAAGAATCCCTATGTACGATGTAAAGGCAACAAAACCTCCTAAAGAGATCCTCCCCTCTATAACGAAAAGCCCCCCCACGGCCAGCACGAAAAGGACACCGAAACCCGTTGCTCCTGCGAAGGTCCCGTGAAACAGGGCGGAAACCTTCGAAACCTCCACGTTCTTTTCGCAATAATCTTCGGATGTGCGCGAAAACTCCTGGCCAACGAATTTCTCCATGGTGTAGGACTTGATGATACGAATCCCCGTTATGAAGTTGTTCAACCGATCGGAGATAAGGGAAAGCGTTTCCTGTGCTGACCGGTGAAGCCGATAGAGCCGCCTGCTGTAGACTCTCCCGAAAAGGGCTGCTAACGGAACGAGGATGAAGACGAGGAGCGTCAAAAACGGATCTATCCTGAGCAGGAAAAAAATCCCGACCACATAGGTAAAAACAGTACCGATTAATGTGAGAAAACCGGGACCCACAAGCAGCCAGATCGAATTCAGATCGTTCACCGCCCGGGACATGATGTCCCCCGTTGCGAAACTATCGTAGAACGGGTAAGGAGCCGTGATCACCTTCCCGAACAGATCTTCCCGGATCTCCCCTTCAATGTCCCTCGCAAGAACGAGAAATCCCCTCCTTCCGAAAAACCTGAACAGCCCCTGCAGAAAAGCAAAAAGAAGCATGAGAAAAAGGGCCTGGATGAACACTCGGCTGCCCCCGTCGATCTTGATCGAATCGACGGCGATTTTCAAGTACCACGGTACGAAAAGGCCCGTTAAGCTGGAAAGGAAACGGAGGAAAGAAAAAAGGACGTAGGCGTTCCTTCTCCTCTTCATGTATTTGAAAATGAGCCGAATATCTTTTATGCTTCATCTCCCCTTTGAGGTTTTCAGAACTTTACCGGAACCGGAGTGAAACAGATTATGAATATGACAAGAGATACATACCCCGCGATCTTTCTCCCCGGGGTGAGTTCGGTTTCCACGTCCATGGGCGGGGGATGGCCCGTGCCGAGAATAATGAGCAGGATGGCCCAGATGATCCATCCCTGCCACAGTAAACCCATGGGTATCAGAAATAGCGGGAATACTCTCGACACGCCCGAGTACCTCTGGCCGAACAGCGCATATGCTATGTGACCCCCATCGAGCTGGCCGACAGGCAACAGGTTGAGTGCCGTCACGAGCATGCCGATCCATCCTGCAAAGGCAACGGGATGCAGGACGATATCGTAACCCTCGGGGATACCTCCATGTATCACCCTGGTGAGCAAGTCGAAGAGTATCGATGTCCCGAGAGAAATTCCCTTGAGCTGGAGGACCGCTCTCGCCTCGGAAAAAATGAGACCGATGATTAAAACGGGAATCGCAACGGCAATACCGGCAAGTGGCCCTGCCGCCCCGATATCGACGAGGGCGTTTCTGTCGGGAAGAGGTGATTTGATCTTTATGAAGGCTCCGAAGGTTCCGATAATCGATGGCGCAGGAATAAAATAGGGCGGCGTGACGTTGACCCGGTGAACCCGGGCTGCGACATAGTGGCCGAGCTCGTGCACCACGAGGATCGACATGAGAGGTATAGAGAACATGAAGCCGTAGTAGACAAGGTAGGGTTCCTTCAAGGGATTTACTCCAGCGAGAAAGGCACCGGCTACTGTCGTCGATAGGAGCGTAAGAACGAAAAGGATGATATTTGTCTTTATCTTTCTCATATTTCCGGTCTCAAATTAGAGATTATCACATGACGGGTAGAAAATCAGTGTGCACACCTGCCGGAGCCCGTCTTTCCTTTAGTTTCATCTTTCCTGCACAAAGTTTCAAAAGGAAAAAGTGCTTCTTTTTTAGGATGGATTAACCTTTTTTTATCCCCGTACCCCAAAACAGTTACTGTTCAATATTCTACTCCGTCGTATAATAAGTAAGAATCAGTTCCGGAGTTACTATGCGTATAATACGCGTTCCCAAGACGACACCCGACCATACACTCGTCCACATCTGCTGCGCTCCCGATGCTGCGTACGGCTTACAGAAGGTAATAGAAACATTCGGGACGGCAACGGGTTTTTTTTACAACCCCAACATCTGGCCCGGCACGGAGCACGGAAAGCGGCTCCGGGAGACGGAGAAACTCGGCTCGATCATCCACTTCGACCTCGAAGCGGGAAAGCGCGACCACGACGCGTGGTACGATGCTATCCGGGGACTGGAGGGAGAGCCGGAAAAGGGCGAGCGGTGTAGAGCCTGCATCCGGCTCCGTCTCGAGGAAAGCGCAAAGAAAGCGGCCTGCATGGGTATCAACGCATTTACAACGGTTCTGACCATATCCCCGCACAAAGATGCAGAGATGGTCAACAGAGCGGGTAGGGAAATGGGAGAGAAACATGGCCTCAGCTTCATAGAGCTGGACCTGAAAAAAGAGGATGGGTTCAAGAAAAGCATCGCCCTGTCGAAAAAGTACGGGCTCTACCGGCAGAATTACTGCGGATGTGAGTACAGTTTTAGAAAATAGGCGGCAATGTGGAATGCGGATTTTGGAATGCGGAATGAAAATCAAGAACAACTGAACATTAGAACATCAGAACAACAGAAAGTAGTAACACAGAGCGGATAGTTCGAACAGTAGAGGAACCAAAGTTCCGAAACTCCGGGAAACAAACTTTGAATCTGCGACTTTGAACTTTGAATTGTCTTTAAAAGCTCAGCTGGACTCCGGCAAACGGCCCGTCAATGGTGTAGTCGATTTTGAACCCGTCCTCATCTACCTTCAGATCGAATATCTTGTAACCCCCGAATATCTTCAGAAAGGGCAATGGAATGATCCCCACATGGCCCTGAAAATCAATGGCCCTGTTCCCGGAATATTCGAGCCCCGCGACGCGGGCTTCCAGGACCACGCTGTTATTCACTATTCCTATGCCCCCTCCCAGTCCGATCATGGGAATCGGCGCGGAGAATTCCTCTCTTTCAACCGTTGATGTCAATCTCTCTTCCAACTGTGCGAATCCATCGACATATTTTACCTGAAGGAGAATCCCCAGGTTAAAGGTGGCAATTACAGGATTGTATCTGATGAGATCGTACTGGTAGATCCCGTCTATCTGGTCGTATTCGACTTGTGAATCGATGACCCCGGTGAACGTAATTCCATCAAAGACAACGCTGTTTGTAGAGGACCCGTTGTATGAAATGGATGTATACGCAAGGGTAAAATGGTTTCGGCCCCACCGTAAAAAAATCTCGCCGGCATTGGAGCCCTCATCACCGATATTCAGGTCGCTTTTGAGGTCTATTTGCGGGTCGGAATTCGTCTGCATCGTGGCATCGAGGCCGCTGTCCCAATAATAGCCCCTCGCACCAACTTCAAACCCTTTGAGTGCGTGTGCATCCTTTGCCTGACCGAAATGGAGAACAAAGGCTATGACGGAGATACAAATAATGATGAAATATTTTCGCATTGTCCTTTCCCCCGAACCTTCCTGTGCTATAATTTCCATGCTAAAAATATATGTGTCCTAACAACAAATATCAACATGCTCTTTATCGTACCCGCTGATCAAAAACTTTAGATTCTATAACGAGGAGAATTTTAAAAAAGGGGGATGGAGTGGTAACGGAGAGAAAGAAGGAGATAAAGAGGCGCCGCAAAAGGAGGGAAAAGGCGATAAAGAGGAGAAAAAAAGAGGAGGGGAAAAAGAGCAAGCAGAAAAAGACCAGTTCATAGTCCAGAGTCCATAGGCGTTTTTAATATCTATGGACGCTGAACTATGAACTCTGGACACGCTATCTAAGGAATTTTTCTGGTGGAAGCGGATGGGGCGCTGGTGGCCCCCCCGGGCTTCAAACCCGGTCAGGGAGGCGTCGCAGGGCATCTCCGGTGGGTTCGATTCCCGCACGCTTCCGCCATTTTATTTTACAATCATCCCAGAGTCCGGGGTCCAGAGGTAAACAAAAAAGCAGAACGACCGAAAGCAGCACCACTTTGCCACCCACCGAAGGATAGCGTTCTCTACGGCCTGGTTTCCCCCGATTCTCCACCTGCATTCTGAGGAACGAGGAAGAGCGTCTGGGTCGGATAGGCAAACTCGATCCCCTCTTCTTCGAAGCGTTCGTGAATTCCCAGGTTGATCGCCTGTTGAACGTCCATGTAGACGTTGTAGGCGGGGTCTTTGACGAAATAGACCATCTCGAATATGAGGGCAAAATCGCCGTAACTCTTGAAGTGGGCCCTGTCGAAGCGGGCAACCTCCTGCCTCTCTATGATCTCGCGAATAGAGGCGGGAATGGCTTCCAGTTTTTCCCGGGGGGTCTGATACGTCACGCCCACGGTGAAGACGACGCGGCGCTCCCACATCCGCTTGAAGTTGCGGACACGGCTTTCGAGAAGGTCTGTGTTGGAAAAGACAATCTCCTCTCCCGAAAGGCTCCGGATCCGAGACGTTTTGAGCCCGATTCGCTCCACCGTCCCCATGAGTTCCCCCACGATGATGAAATCTCCTATGACAAAGGGCTTGTCGAGAATGATAGCCATGGAGGCAAAGAGGTCCCCGAGTATCTTCTGCAATGCCAGCGCCACGGCAATGCCGCCTATCCCCAGGCTGGCCACAATGGCGGTGACGTTGACCCCCATGTTGTGGAGGGCGAGCAGAAGGATAACGGACCACAGGACCAGTTTCCCGATAAAGGCTATTGCCGCGTAGGTGGTGAGGCTCGCCGGGTCCTGGGACACCTTATCACTCGCTCTCTGGGAGAACCAGGTGATGGCGTGATTCCCCCAAATGGCGAGCTGCAGAAAAACCGCCGCAAGTACGAGGATCGTTATGAGCCGATCCACGCGGCCGGGAAGGGTGAGAAAAAGTGAGCCGATGTATATGCTGACAGCGACGAGGAAAAAGGATTTTGTCCACTTATCGAGAAGTTCTGCCACCAGATCATCCCAGGTGACCTTCGATTTCCTGGCAAGAGCGGAAAGTTGGCGTCCAATAAACCCCTTCCCTATCCTCAGGAGAGCGTATACGACAATGATAACTGCAAAAGCAAACAGCCACCTGGTCACGCTGTTTTCGAGGACGATCACATTGAACGTATCCATTCTACCCTCCAGGTTCTCCGTGTTATCTGGTGATAATCATTTTTTCAGAAACCGGGATGTCATGTTATCTTTGCCGGCTTTGGTACTATTTCATAGTATAAATAATCGCGTTACATTTCAAACTGAGGTGAGGGGAACCGGCCCGATTGCATGGTAAAATATCCATACTTATCAATTCTCCCGTGTAGTAATATAAAAGCTGAAAAAAATGATTCTTCAACATACATCAAGAAAAGCAATGTCTTCCCAGGGAGAGAGATGAATAAGAGACCTCGTTCCCGGTATCTTCTCACAACTTTCGCCATATTCATATTTCTCCTTGCCCATCTGCTTCTGCCCCCATCCAGCTTATCCCGAGACTTCGCGTTGCAAAATGTTGCTGAGGGATACGTGGGAGAGACCTTCTTTTCTCTTAAGAACCAAATCTTTTTTCCGGAAAAGGGGATATTTGCGCAGCAGGAGAGCCCTGACCTCTTCGAAATCATTGCCAAGAAACTGACGACGTTTCAGAAAATATGGAACTTCGAGTTCTTCTCCATCGGGAAAAACCCCGTGACAGCGAGCAAGGTCGTTGTGGCCATGCTCTCTCTCGTCCTCGGCATAATCATCGTGAAAATGGTCATGGGAACCTTTGAAAAGCGGGTACTTCCCCGGACCAGGTTGAAGCCGAACGTGGCCGCCTCCATACAGAAAATCCTCTATTACCTGGGAATCCTTCTCGTCGTTCTCTTCGCTCTCCACCTGGTCAACATACCGTTGACAGCATTCGCCTTCGTGGGCGGCGCACTTGCCATCGGTGTGGGTTTCGGGGCACAAACCCTTATCAACAATTTCATCAGTGGTTTCATCATCATGGCAGAGCAGCCGATCAGGATCGGAGACTTAATTGAAATCGAAGGTATGTTTGCCACAATAGAGGATATCGGGGCCCGCTGCACCCGCATTCGCACGGGGGAAAACATTCAGATTCTCGTTCCCAACAGCAGTTTTCTCGAGAAGAACATCGTGAACTGGACCCTTTCCGACAGTATGGTAAGAGCCTGTGTGACGGTGGGTGTGGTGTACGGCTCTCCCGTCAAGGAGGCTGCGAGCATCATGGTAACTATCGCGAAGGAGCACGAGAAGGTTCTCCCCGACCCGCAGCCCTTCATCCGTTTTTCCGACTTCGGCGACAACGCTCTCATCTTCAACATCTACTTCTGGATCAACATGAATTCCCTGTCGGATCGGTTGAACATCGAGAGCGATATCCGTTTTCAGATCGACGACCGTTTCCGTGAAGCGGATATCGTCATCGCCTTCCCCCAGCGCGACGTGCACCTGGACGCGGTTAAACCGCTGGATATAAGGATTCTGGACACTCAGGGTGAAAAGAAAGGCCAAAACGATGGGGAGTAGGCCTCCCATCTTTTCCCACCGTAAGATTAATTATCGGAGATCTTTTTTCCTTTCACGGTTGCCTGGTACCCTTCCACGTCATCGGCTTCGATGAAGATCTGCTTCACCGCCGGAACCTTCTCGCTGATTTCCCGCTCAATCCTGTCAATGACCTTTTCGAGCTCCCCTAAGGTGACATCGTCTCGAAAATCCACGTTCACCGCAAGGAGGATGTCGTCAGGCCCCATGTGCATGGTGGACATCTCCCCGATGGAGTTGACCTCAGGGAAAGTTTCCACCGTTTTCCTGATGAGGGAGAGGTTCTCATCGGATGCGCTCTCCCCTATGAGGAGCTTTCTCACCTCGTTTGCCAAAAACACTGCGACAAATGCCAGGAGGACACCGATCAGGATCGAAGCGACCCCATCCATGAGTGGATTCCCCGTCACCTGGACCAGGTAGGTTCCCGCCAGGGCGATGAGAAGGCCCACCATCGCCGCGCTGTCCTCGAGGAGAACGACGATCAGGCTGATATCCTTCGACCCTTTGATCTCCTCCCAGATGGAATCATGGGTCTTCTGCCTGAGAAATTCCCTCACGGCGATGCTGAAGGCAATCGATTCGATGAAGATGGATACCCCGAGGACCAGGTAGATCAGGTGTGTCCGCTCCAGGGGATGGGGGTTGCGTATCTTGCCAACTCCCTCGAAAACCGCCGCCACGGCCCCCACCATGAAGAGCATGTTTGCAACGACGAACGACCAGAAATACTGCGCTTTCCCGTATCCGAAGGGATGCTCCCTGTCCCGGGGGCGCTGACTCCGTTTCATGCCGAGAAGGAGTAGCGCCTGGTTCCCCGTGTCGGCCACGGAGTGAAAAGCCTCGGCCAGGAGCGCCGAACTTCGGGAGAGAAGGGCAACGATAAATTTTAAAATCGCTATACAGCCGTTTCCGATAAGAGCGGCGTAAACGACCTTTTTCGAACCGTGCTTCGGGCCAGCCATCGTTCCCCCAGCAGCATTATTGGATCATCAGCAAAGACGTTACGAAACGCTTCTGCATCCAATTCATCCTGCCCCATAAACGGTGCGCTGTAAACGAGGAATACGGACCGGGAAGCTCGAAGTTGTCTTTACTCATCCTCCTTCACATATCTGACTTTCCAGATGTAGTAGATCACGGGGTATAGGATAAGCTCCATGAGCGCAGAGGTCGTGACGCCGCCGATCATCGGTGCGGCAATCCGCTTCATCGTGTCCGCACCCGCCCCGTGGCTCCACATGATCGGGATGAGGCCCGCGATGATCATCACCACCGTCATGATCTTTGGACGTACCCTTTTCACGGCTCCGTGATGGATAGCATCCAGAAGGTCTTTTATCGTATTCATGTTCCCTTTTTTCTTCCAGTCATCATAAGCAAGATCGAGGTAGAGCAGCATGACGACACCCGTCTCGGCGCTCAAGCCCGCCAGGGCTATAATACCCACCCACACGGCAATAGACAGATGGTATCCGAGTATGTAAA
>CAYFXN010000065.1:0-11368 GCA_964347065.1 uncultured bacterium
TTAACTGTCACCGAACCGGTTAGGGAGATTGTCTACCGTACCCCACCATTTAGATCTCTTTTTTTTTCCAAATTAAGATACTCTTCTATTCTGAATTTCAGGAGAGATTTCCCCTCTCGGGGGCACTTTTTGAAAAAGTAATTCTTATTTTTTCAGATTATTTTTTTCCCCTTTGCGTCTTTAGCACAAGGAATCCATTCATGGAGATCGAAAAACCAATTCAACTCACTCCCCTGTATTTCTTAATAAGGGGCGTATGTTGTAGTTTGTTCTCAATTACATCTCTCCCTATGCAACCCATATATTGGTGCGAATCGAGTTGCACAGCAAGCAATCCGACTTGTGTACCTCCATGCACACGCAACTTTTCAGATCTATCGATGCTTTTATAAAAACCTCATATATTCAATAAGTTATAAATTTTCCTCTTTGTAAATAATTCTTGGCACATAGCTTGTAATCAATGTGAGCAAAAAGGGGGAAAAGCTCATGAATACTATTGCCGGTGTCCAACAAAGTAGATTTCAGGAGCAAAATAATTTACGGATGACATTTATACTTCAAATGTATTTCTTCTCATTCACGCTCCTTCTGTTCCTTTTCACGCTCCTGGTTTGATAAAGAGGATAAAAATAATATGAGAAAAGGATTCAGACAAAGACTTTTCATTGTTACGATTTCAACTTTTACCTTGCTTGCTATTTTTCCAGCTCTTGGACATAGTGAGTTTTTCTTTAATGTATATTTTGGAACAGCCAGCACACAAAGTGATGATGTCCATGTAACTATTCAACAGCAATCTTTTTTTGGCTCATCTACTTCTGAAACCACAAAAAAAGTGGAATTCTCTTCATCATCTGCATTTGGCTTGGGTTTCGGATACTGGTTCAAAAAATATTCGTGGTTTGGGCTTGCTGCTGACCTCGGGTATCTTCAGGCAGACGGAGAGAATGTGGACATAAATGTTATTCCCCTGTCTGGATTGTTGATGTTCCGCTATCCTCTGTTTAAAAGCAATGAATTTCCAAATGGTAAACTACAACCTTACCTGGGTATGGGTTTTACTCTTATCACAGCAGACATGTCTGTTGATTTTCGACCAGATGTTTCGGAAAAAGTTGACGGTACGGCAGAGGGATCTGGACCAATCTTTAAGGCAGGTCTCGCATGGCAATTCTTAAAAAAATTAGGAGTGTTCGGCGAGTTCCGTTATTTCATGTCAGATCTGGATATCAAAGATGACGGTGATTCTCTATTATTAATCTTTACCCTCTCCCAGACGCTTCAAACGGCAGAAACAAACATCAATGCATACCAATTTGTAGGCGGTCTGACATACCGTTTTTAATGCAAAACTGAGCTGGCATATTCACACCCTCTTTCCCACAACCCCTTTTTCCACTTCGTCTTTATATTCTGGGTGACAAGAGCATACGGACTATTACAAATGTGACTTTCCCGCTAAAATTGTAACCAATATATCGATAAGCAGCTCTGTCTCAATTCCTCTCAACGTAAATCTTTCAAAAAAAACTCTATTAAGATCAGCGTGTAATCAAATGTCTGCTCCCATTATTTTATCCGGGCACGATTTTTGTTCATTGATGGGAAAACCATGTGATCACTTATGCAATGGCTGACAATTGCCATTGTACGCGGGAAAGGGGGGGAAGCCATGAAACGCTCTATATTACCTTACATCGCCTTTTTCGCGTTCTGTGCAGGAATGCTTATTGTGGGCCCGCATGCACCGTTAGAGAATATTTTCATCGTACATTCTCTCCATCGGCACATACCACTTTGTCACCACAGCCGCTGGAGAAGAACCTCTCGGGGTAATCCAACAATTAAACGAATTCGGAGACGCAAAATATTTTGATGATGGGAATGAGGTTGTATTAAGGATCAACATATCAGTGGATACCGGCTAAAGATGGCACAGGACTTTCAGAACAAAGCGAAAGAGCTCGTCAGGTCTTCCAGCAGTATAGATAAGAAGATTAAAGAGTTCACCCATCTCATTTCAAAATTCCTATATAATTCAGCGGTTTCTATTTTCCTCTTCGACAACGAGGAGGACGAGTTTTTCCTCCGGAGTTCGACACTCTGTTATCAAGGGCGCCTTGACGAAATGCGTGTCTCAGCATCAAGAACCGTTGTGGAACTATCAATTTTGGAAAAACGTGTCGTATCCATGAGAGAGGTTAACAGACCTCCAGGGAGCCATTTAAAGGGAGAATACCACGCGTTTGCAATATTCGGTAAGGGTGAGATGTTAGGTGTCGTTTCGATACAGTGCATTTCTGAGACAGGTTTAGAGCAAGGAAAACTCGACGCTGCAGGGGAGGCGATCAACCAGTTAGCCGATGCCATTTCAATTGAGCTAAAGGAAGAGATGGTTTCCCGGCGGCTGACAAAAATTGAAGCCATCAGCGAAGCTGGTGTAAACATCATACAGACTCTCGATCTTGGCCGTCTCCTCAAGCTCATAGCACGTTCTGCATCGCTCATCATGGAAGCAGAAAGCTGTGTATTGAGGCTCTATGATGATGAGAGCGGTAAATACACAATAAGAGAATTTTATGGGTTAAAAGGTGAGGAGGTTCAAAAGATGCTGGTCGATATTGACAGGTCGGTTGTTTATAAAGTGTTGAAACACGGAAATCCGATGCTAATCAGAGACCTTGGAGAAGAGGAAAAAAGAATTGCGTTTGATGGGATTGCAAAGACCCTCATATGTTATCCAATGAAGGAGGGTACGGATATCATCGGAACGGTAACATTAATTGATAAATTCACCCGGGAAAGCTCTAATCCAATTCTTTTTACCGAAGAGGATCTCGAAAATTTTGAGAAGTTTATCAGGTACGCCGAAAAGGCAGTTTCGAATGCGGTTATTTTTGAAAGGAACGAAAAGCTGAAAAATTTTGACAATGTTACCGGACTTCCCAATCACAAATACTTTCAAACACGCCTCCTCACAGAATTGAGCAGGTCAGAAAGATTTAACCACAAGTTTGTAATCATGATTTGCGAATTAGTGCACCACACAAGCTTTGAAAAATTTTATATTGCATGGAGAGGAGATCGAATTATCAACCGGCTTGGCAGGGTCATCAGAAAAACGGTGAGGGAATTCGACGTGGTCGCAAGAATTAGCGAGCATAAATTCGGTATTCTCTTACCCGGGGCTGAAGACGCGAAAACAAGTGTCATCCCGAGAATAAAGAAGTCTATCGAAAATGAGCTTGAGCAGGTAAATGATGGCGGTAAGGATATAAAAGTTGACGTGAAGTTTGGGTATGCCACCTATCCAGACGACGGGGAAGAATACGAAAAACTCATTTTTAAAACGAACATTTTGAAAATATGACCTCTGTTAAGCAGAGTTATGGCACCACTCCTGATTGTGGCTCATTAATAGCCGGTGGGGTAGCTGAACTGTTTGAGCTCGATGTCCTCCCTGATTTTACTTCACCATAAAGGAATCATTTGGAAATTGTATGGGTGAATAAACGAATCACGAGACAATAAAAAAGAGCCACCCCTCACTGGGTGGCTTTTCCTTTTCCCTGCCCGGAGAGGATATTAGATAGTATTTCATCCACAAAATTCTTGACAGGACAATTATAAATCAATATTTTATTCTTGTTTGCGGAGAAGGGGTATACGATAGTGGAGCATTGCCTGGCGTAAGAACGTGTTACGTCTCTGCTCCAACTTACCCCTCTTGGAGAAAAGAGCCTTCCCAAAATATCCAAATACGGGAACGCTCTTTTTTATTTTCCACGCACACACGTGATTCATCCATCTGACTAGATGTTGCTTTCCTCCCGCCACCACTGCTTTTGGAAAAATGATTCCTCGTGAAAAATTTATACAAAATGACACGGGGGAGGAAAAAACCATGATCACGAAACCAACTATAAATGCCTTAGCGATAACAATGTTGATTGCCATTATTGCTCTCATTTCTCATGCGGGACATGCTGGAAATGTGGGATCGACACCGGGTATCGAAGGAACCTACAAGCTGGTGATGCGGGAACTACCTGATGGGAAGAAGCTCGGACCTCCTGACGTTATAGGATATATGACATTTACGAAGGAATATCGCAACTTCAACGTCTACTGGAAAGACCCCCAGGGTAAGGCCTTTTCCATCTCCTATGTAGCCTCCTACGAGCTAAGCGACAAAGAGTACCGTGAGAAAAGCATCTATTACATGGAAAATAACGAGATCGACGGGAAGCCGGTGAAATACGACCACACAGGACCGAGTGGGGCATCGCCCGTAATCAGAAAGAACGGACGGTTGGAATTTCAACTTCCTCTCTACGGTGAGCCCTTCGGGGTATTTGAGGGCGACAAATTCACGGCGTCCCGGAAGGGTGCTTTCGTCGACCACTGGAAAAAAGTAAAGTAGCATTCGCTGAACTATCGGAACGCACGGAGTCTCGAGCTGCGAAGGTATGTTCATATGGAATGTAAATAATCCGACAATCTGAAGGAGGTCTAAAATGCTGTTTCACATCACACAGAAACATACCCCCGAGACATGCCCCAAAGATGAAGGTGGCTCCAGGGTGCTCTTTAACCCGAAGGCGGAGGGAGTTAAGCTCGTTGCTATGTACGGTGCTTTTGCGGAGCATGTGATCTACTATATTGTTGAAGCAGAGAACTTTCATGGGATAAACCAATTTCTCCTTCCCGGTTTCAAGCGGAGCACCTGTAAGATCACCCCGGTGAGCGAAGAAGCTATTACAACGAAATAAGATCACGCTTACGCTTTAGCTGGAATGTATTTGAAAGCAATTTGGGGATCTGAGATTATCGATATATTCTGCTGCCGGGCACGTCTTATCCTGCATTATCTGTAGCATATAAATACCATCCACACATTTCCCCTGTCCCGGCCCTGTTCTCCTTTCTGATTGGGAGACTGTGCCTTGGGCCCATTTCCCCTATCCTCAGAAAAAGTGAGAAATTCGAAACCGACCCCGAATCTCGTTCAAAATTGTAACCCAGCACGTGTAACATGAGCCTTTCCCAAATTACCAATCTGTATAAATATTTCAGATAACGCAAATGAAACAATAGGTTACAAAAGTTGAGCAGGGGTCTGTGAATATGGCACAAAGTTTGCCGATGTATTTACAGATAAAAATCGATTTTTTTCGATAAAGAAAATGAGGAGATATTACAATGTATAAGCGTCACCTTCACAAAGTTTCCTTCGTTGTTTTCATCTCCTTCATCTCCGCGTTTGTTATTCACTTAGAACGTGGGATATGCGAACTCGATTCCTCGAAGAAGAGTTATAATCTCCGGGCGTATTCGATTAACGAGAATTTCTGTCAGGATGAGGCTCCCACGATAACGAAGATATTCAAAGCCACAAAATCCTTAAAGGGGAAAGAAGTGCTGGGCAGACTTCAGAATGTCTACGAGCGAGTCAAGTCCAAAGATGAGAACTGCGCCATCTCGATGAAATTCTACGAAGAGTACCCGGGAGACACGAACCCTTTGATGTTACAGTTTGAATATAAAACCAATTCCGAAAAGGGTTGGGTTGAGCGGGGATTTTCCTCGGGTGACCCCCCTTCAATCAAATGGACATACGATGATCCACCGCTGGTTTCCCCGTCTTACGCGTTAAACATTGGAGACAAATGGGGGGGAACATTCACCTCCCGGGGAAAATACATCGATTGTGCTAATTGCGCCGATATTTCCCTTTCGAGGGTGTACGAGTACTCACTGATCGGAATTGATGATGTATCTGTTCCTTACGGAGTTTTTTCCGACTGCCTGAGAATCGCACGTTTCCGTGGAAGCATGCCCGATATGATCTCCTGGTACTGTCCGGGTGTCGGTCAGGTGAAAATGATATACAGCGACTCGGGTCCCTACAGCCGGAAATTCGAACTGGAAAGCGTATCAGTTTCGGAGTAACCAGAACGCAACTTTGTGGGCAAAATAGAGCCACCCCTTACCGGGTGGCTTTTTCTTTCCCACCGCCCCGTATCGTCAGAAAATGTGAGAAAATGGGCACTGACCCCGTTGACATTACCAACTGGTCCCTTGAAATTATTCCGGCACATATATACAATTGATAGCTATGCGTAAGCTGTCAATTTTCTTAACAGTTTTTACGGTTTTCCTTGCATGCTGCAATAAACCCGGAAAACCTCCCCCCGAAAAGACGACACCGGAGAAACATTTTCTGATGGGGCTTATCCCCGAGCAGAATATATTCGACCAGATCGACCGGTACGAGCCCCTGGCAAACTACCTCTCGAAGAAAATCGGCGAGCCCGTAGAGCTTAAAATCCTCTCTCAATACGGCAACATCATCGACAATTTCGTATCCAAAGGTATGGATGGCGCTTTTTTTGGAAGTTTTACCTACGCGCTGGCGCACGAAAAATTGGGAGTCGAAGCCATCGCGAGACCGGAGGCCATCGAGGGCAACATCTCCTACCACGGTATAATCTTCGTTCGCAAAGACAGCGGTATCATGACCATCGAGGATATGCGCGGCAAGCGATTCGCCTTCGTGGATAAGGCAACGACGGCAGGATACCTCCTTCCCCTGCACTTCTTCACCACAAATAACATATCGGATTACGGCAAACATCTGAAAGAGACCTATTTCACCGGGACCCACGAGGACGCGATCTATGATGTCCTGAACAAAAAAGCGGAAATCGGCGCAGCAAAAAGTACCGTCTTCGAGAGGCTCGCAAAGACAGACACCCGGTTGCAAGATGAGCTGGTCATTCTCGAGAGATCTCCCGACGTGCCGGAGAATGCATTTGCCGTGAGGAAGGACCTCGATGAGGCGGTCAAAGAGAAACTGAAAAGATCACTGCTCACGATGCACGACGAGCCGGAAGGCAAAAACGTATTGAAACAGTTCGGTGCGAAGAGATTCATCGAAACAAGAGATAGCGACTATGAGCCCGTATACCGGTACACCCGGGATATAGGTTTGAAACTCAACACCTACGATTACCGGAACGAATAATGAAGAAAAAGATTATCATCGGCCTGGGATGCTTCTGCTTGATATTTCTCCTGGGAGCCATGTATCTGGTGTTCTCAATCGAAAAGGCAACGTCCACGCTCAGCAATCTCGTCATGCTCCACCAGGTGGAAATAATGCGGGAAAGCCTGATGATAAACATCAAAAGGGTGCAGGCCGATCTCAGCCGCAAAGGCACACGCTATGCGCGGGATTTCGATACGATCGTTTATCACGTGCGCAAAATGAAGAGCGCGGCGGAAAAATGTTTTGATTGCCATCACTCGAGAGTTGTGACGGCTCGGCTCACCGAACTTGGCAACCAGATAGAGATGTACAAAACTGCGCTGAGCAGAATCCTCACCATAAGCGCAAATGCCGCACGTCTGGAATCGGAGACGGACATTGCGTACAAGGTAGGGGACCATCTCAGCGAACAGGTGAGCGACATGCTGTTCATGGCGAACGCCAACCTGGAGAAGAAAACACAGACTGCGCTCGTCAAGATCAATAACACGAAATTCATCCTCTTTTCCCTGATCGGCATCGCTCCTTTTCTTGCCGCGGGATTATCCTTTATCTTCATACGGGGAATCACGAAACCGATCGATGAGATGCTCGACGCAACCAGGAAGTTGGAAGGGGGTGATCTCAACTATCGGATAGGGGCCTTGAAAGATGAGTTCGGGGAAGTGGCGACATCGTTCAACAACATGGTAAGCTCGCTGAAAGAGCAGATGGAGAAGATGCAGCGGACCGAACAGATGGTGGTTTTCGGAGAGTATGCAGCGAAGCTGGCTCACGACATACAGAGCCCCCTCGCAGGGATAAAGGTGTCCCTGGAAGTGCTTCCCGATAAGATACCGCTTCCCGAAGAAGAGAAGGAACTGTTATCAAAAATAAGCTCTGAGATCGGGCGAATCGAATCGCTGCTGGAGAACCTTCTCGATTTTGCCCGGCCACCAAAACCCCAATTCATGCCCGTCGATGTGAGTAAGATCCTTAGCAGCGCCGTCAATTTCTCCCGGAAACGTCATCCTCAATCAGCAGACGATGCAGAAGAGATAAAGATCGTCAAAAGGGTGGAAGACGATCTCCCCAAAATAATGGCTGACCCCATGCAGCTCCAACAGGTGTTTTTAAATCTGCTCAACAATTCCTTCGAAGCAATGGCGGATGGCGGGACATTGACAATCTCGGCTTTTCACGATGCCCCTGCAAAAACCTTAGAAATCGAGATATACGACACCGGCAAGGGGATAAGCGATGAGCTCCTGGGTCAGATCTTTCAGCCATTTTTCACCACCAAGCCGAAGGGCACCGGTCTGGGGCTCGCCATCTCCCGGCAGCTCATCGAACAAAACGGCGGCACGATTACCGTTTCCAGCAACCGGGAAAGAGGAGCCACGTTCAGGGTAACACTTCCCATTGAACGGGAAAAGGAGGCACCGGGGATATGAGTGAGAAGGGAAAGGTATTCATCCTGGATGACGATGAGCTCATCGTCTCGACGCTTTCCTGGGCCCTTACACATGACGGGTACGAAGTCTCAGGGGAAACGAACACCGAGAAGATCGTCGACAAGATCAGGTCATCCGCTCCCGATGTAATCCTGCTGGATATCTCTCTTCCCGGAATGAGCGGGATCGACATACTGGAAGAGCTTACGAATAAGGAGATCCCTTCTTCCGTTGTCATGCTCACCTCGGACAAGACAGCCGAGACTGCCGTCACGGCAATGAAGATCGGAGCCGTCGATTACATCACCAAACCCTTCAATCTGGAGGAAGTTAAGATCATCATCGGCAATATCATAGAAAACAGGCGGCTCAGACAAGAAGTGGACTATCTGAGAAAGGTTAGCGCTGAACTCTACGAGAAGGAGATAATCGGAGAATCGAGGGCTATCAAAGAGCTGCTGGAAAAGATCGAGAAGATCGCCCAGGCCAGGGTCGACACGATACTCATCACCGGCGAGAGCGGTACGGGCAAGGAGCTCGTGGCACGATACATCCACACGATGATGCACTCAGCTTTTACGCCGCGGCAGGCACCCTTTATCGGCATCAATTGTGCGGCATTTCCCGAGACCCTCCTGGAGAGCGAGCTCTTCGGCTACACGAAAGGCGCCTTCACCGACGCGAAGGCAGATAAAAAAGGTATTTTTGAATCCGCACGAGGGGGAACCATCCTCCTCGACGAGATAGGGGAGATGAAACCCGACCTTCAGAGCAAAATTCTGCGCGTGCTGGAGGAGAGGACAATCCGGCAAATCGGGGGAAAAGAGGAAGTGCCCATAGACGTAACGGTAATCGCGACGACCAACAAAAATCTTTTGGATTCCGTTGAAAAGGGTGAATTCCGCACCGATCTGTTCTACCGGTTGAATACCTTTCCCATCCACATCTCACCCCTCAGAGAGAGAGTGGATGACATCCCGGTCCTGGCCAGACACTATCTCTCCTATTTCGGAACGAGATACAACAAGAAAACACCGAAGGGGATCTCTCCCGAAGCGGAAAAACTCATGGTCTCCTGTCGATGGCGGGGAAACGTGAGAGAGCTTCGAAACGTCATCGAAAGAATCGTCGTGCTCGAGAGCGACGAGCTGATCATGCCCGGTCACCTCCCCCGGGAGATGCACGGGATAACGGATCCTGCGAGCATCGGCAAAATAGATAAATTTATTCTCCCCGAAGGGGGGATGTCCCTCGACGCGTTGGAAAAAGACCTTATGATTCAGGCTCTCGAGCGGACCAACCACAACAAGACCCAGGCTGCCAGGCTCTTAAATATCAGCTACGAATCGATCCGGTATCATATCAAGAAATATGGGTTGGAATAGCTCTAGGCCTTCTCCACTTTCAAAACTTGACTTGCAATTGCTTTGACAAGAAAGAGATCGAAGGGCTTTGGGAGAAAATACTCGGCCCGGCTGTAAATCTCACGCTTCAACGCATCATCCAGACGGCTACCCGACATCATGATGATTTTCGTATCCGGCGATATCTCCACCATCTGTTTCATCAGATCGATGCCGCTTGAATCGGGAAGGTTGATATCGAGAAAGCACAGCGTATAGAAAGAGCGGCCCATCTCCGATACGGCTCCCTCTCCCGTTTCGACACTTTTGACCTCATCACACAGGTCACGCAGAACTTCCGTCAGGGCAAAATGGATCATCGGGTCGTCATCGACGATCAGGATTTTCTTCATAGTTCCTCTCACAGCAAAGATTATTCCACGGCCATATAAATCACCTTTTTTCAGGAAGTTATGGAAATCCATAGCATTTCCGGAAGAAAGCATAGCGTGACCGTCGTGGTCCCCGCCGTAGTCCCGGGAAAATTCACAACCGGACACAGGAATTTTCCCGGGTGTTGCGTGACACAGGATCCACCAACTTTCAAAACCTATCTATAATTAAGGGGTTACGGTCAAATGTTCTCTTGGCACAGGTCTTGCTAATCTCATTAAATGTACGTGAATGTCGCATTTTTGAGGAAGACCGTTCTCATAAGCTCGTAACGAACAAAATACAAGGAGAAGGAGGTGATAGAAACCTGGAGGCAACGCAAATAGGTTTATCCCGTAACAAAAAATTAACGTTAAACGCGCAGAGTTAAAGGAGGTTTTTATGAAAAGCAGTAAATTCCGGTTTTACAATCTGGCATTTGTTTTAGCTGTTGCCTTTTCACTCGTCGTTGCCGGATGCGGTGGAGACAGCAGCGCACCATTATCCACAAACGGCACCCTGAGTGGAACAGCAGATGATGGTACCAATCCTCTGGATGAATACGTTGAAGTCACCATCGTTCCCGACGGTGGAGGAACACCCGTCATCGTTCAATGCGACACCTCAGGCGCTTACTCTGCAACACTGGCTGAAGGCACGTATGATCTCACGGCAACCCGTCCAGGATACGATAATTTTTCAATTACCGGACTGACAGTCACCGCAGGTCAGACTACCATCAACGACTTCTCGATGAGCGCCCTTGCTGCCAACACCTACATCGGGAGCGCTGATTGTGCTGTGTGCCACGCAGCGAATTATGCAACGTTCCTGAACACGGGCCACAACTTCAAGCTGAACCAGGTGGTAAACGACACCGAGCCCACCTATCCCTTCAGCTCCATCACCGCTGGCTTTGCGTTGATTGACGATGAAGACGGTGTGACGGATAACTCTCTCGGAACTCCCGCAGACTATAGCGACATATCCTACGTCATCGGCGGTTTCGGCTGGAAGTCGCGCTGGATTGATGCCAATGGATACATCGTCACAGGTTCTGCCGTCCAGTACAACCTCGACGACGGCTCCATGTCAGCTTACCACGA
>CAYFXN010000066.1:0-11203 GCA_964347065.1 uncultured bacterium
TTCCGCATTCCGACTTCCGCATACCGAATTACCACCCTCGCCAATTTGCTGCTCTGTGTTCTCTGATGTTCTGAACTTCTGATCTTCTGCGGTTCTGTTGTTCTGGTTTCTTCTTTCTGTTCTCCTCTGAACTATGAACTCTGAACTCTGAACTTTTTTTATCTGATCATCTCCAGATACTCCTCCCGCGGCGGCGAGAAGACATCGAGGACCAGTGCGCCGTCATCTCCCGCAACCGCCTCGTGCTGCTTCCCCCCCTGAAGAGCGTACACATCGCCCTTTTTAAGGGTAACCTCTTCACCATCAGCTATCAAAAGGAACGATCCCTCGATCACGTATCCCATCTGCTCGTGGTGATGGCTGTGCCTGGGAAGCACGGCCCCGGGGCCCAGGCGGATGTAAGAAAACATCATCTTCTCTCCGGAGAAGAACCTGGCTCGCGCTCCCCTGACCAGTTCGACCTCCTTTAACTCTTCGATGGTTGCCTTCATATTCACGCCCCCTCCACCATAATTTCCTGCTCGCTCAATCCAGCCCTAAAACATAGGATGTTCGGTGGATCGAGTCGATCTTAACTGTATTAACAGTTAGCAGTTAGTAGTTAGCAGTTAGATATGAGACATTTCATTTTTCCCTCTATTGTTCTGCTTTTCCGGAGTTTCGGATCCCCGGATGTTCGGTTGTTCGCGCCGCAAGGGTTACGTTTCTTTGCTTTCTGCTTTCTGTTTCTCCTCTGAACTATGAACTCTGGACTCTGAACTGTTTTTTATTTGCATTGCGGAAGCACGTACCCCGCATCGGGTATCAGGTAGAATTTCTCGATGCTCCCCCCCTGGGCTTCAGCCCTGTCTATGGCATCGTCCAGATCAACAGCCGGCTCCATCGACATTTCCCGGACATCGTCGGGGCGAAGTTCGCTCACCAGAATGACCCGTGCCCTCTTCGCCTTGTAGAGCGCCGAATATGCCGTCTGCCCGTAAACGACGTAGTTTTTCCTCAGGATATCTTCGAACTCCTCAAGGTCCCTGTGTTTGAACCAGGGGAAAAAGTCCGGATGCCCGAACCCGTCCCGGCACTCTGCGAGGAGGATGATGGTCCCCCCTTCGGTGACACACTGAAATGCGTTGTCGAGCGCTTTATGGGATTGAATGAAATTGATGTCCTTCGGATACCCTCCCGCCGAGGCGATGACGAGGGGGAGCCGCTCTTCCAGGTCCACCCTGAAAAAGCGCGCGTAGTGGCTGCAGGCGGCTTCGTGTGATTCGAAGAGACTCCCGGCGAAGGCGTCGAAGAGGACCTTATCCGGGGTGATGCAGGTGTTCAATGAAAAATCCACCGACACCATTTGCGCCGCCTCTGTCACATCCTCGTGCACGGGGTTTCCCGCGAGCACCCCCGATACCGCCCGGGGATGTTTCCCCTTCTCCCCCTGGAAAACCCTGCAATGTGTCGCATAACAGGTCTCTCTTCCCGCGAGCCCGGGGACGATGACCTTTCTCCCCCCGCCGAAACCGGCAAAGTAATGGAAGGAAACCGTTCCGGTGGCGATGATCCTGTCGTGCGCCAGAAAATCGGCGTTCACGGTAACGGGCGTACCCATCGACGTGTCGCCCAGGTAGGAAAGGTTTCTGTCGGGATCGTGCTGGAACGTCCCAATCCGGGCCGAAAGCCCGCCCGTGATGCGGAAGAGCTCCTGGTCGGTGAGTCTGCGGTGAATTCCCAGGGCCACGAAAAGCGACACAGCGCTTTCCGCAACTCCCGCCTCCCCCAGTTTTTCCAGGATAACGGGAAGGTATATCTCCTGTCCGCTGTAACGGGTGATGTCGGGCACGGCGATCGCAACGCTCTCACCCCTTTTCACGACCCCCGAGAGGGGCGACAGATCGTGGGGATGATCGAGGGCCTTCCAGACGATATCACGGGCTCCCAGAGAAACGTCAGGAAGACGCGGCGTTACGGGAACGGCCCTGCCGAGCTGCTCGGCGGGAAAGGGGAAAGCCAGGTCGCCATACTTGAGTTTCACCTCACCCTTCTCATTCCCTGGGTTCATAAACCGTAGCCGCCGTCAACACCGATGATCTCGCCGGTAACATATGCCGGGGCGTGGACGAGGAAAAGAACGGTCTTTGCCACCTCCTCGATCATTCCCAGCCTGCCGGCGGGGATCTTCTTCATCACTTCTTCCATCTCCGCCTCACCGAGAGACCCGGGCCTCGAGATGATTCCCGGGGAGACACCATTTACCTGCACCTCGGGGGCATACGCCTTGGCGAACCCTCTGACCATGGCGAACCCCGCCGCCTTGCTCACCGAATAGGGAAGAAAGCGCGTGAAGATCCTCTCTCCCGCCGTATCGAGGAGGAAAATGATCCTTCCCTTTCCGAGGGATTTCATATTCCTGGCAATCTTATCGGCCAGGAGGAACTGGGATTCCACGTTTGCCCTGAATACGTGGCGAACACGTCTTTCATCTCCGGCATCTTCTCCCTGGCCGGGGAAAAGAGAAGCCGAGAGAATAAGGACCTCGATCTGGCCCATTCTCCGTTGCACCGAGCCCAGAAACTCGTCGAAATCCATTTCCTTGGAAAAATCACAGTGGAGGGCGAGTGCGCGCTTACCCGTCTTCTCGATCTCATGCTCCATGGAAACCGCCTCGTCCGCATTTTCGCAGTAGGTGAACGCCACGTCATACCCCGTCGAGGCGAGAAACCGGACGATGAGTTTTCCTATGTGCCCCGTCCCGCCCGTAACGAGAGCTACTCTGTTCATTTCCTGCACCTTTTTTGAGACAAGAGTTTTTTCCCGAAACATGTGGTATAACGTTATCATACAAATTGGAAGGAAATCGATAAACCATGAAAGCACACCTTATCCCCGACATGCCGATAATCGAAATTCCCTACGTGGCCATCGACATCGAAACAACCGGCCTCGAGCCGCGGGGGGGAGACAGGGTCATCGAGGTGGCTGCCCTGAGATTTCACCGGGGGAACACCCTCGATTCCCTTGTAACCTTCGTCAATCCGGAGACACCCGTAAAATACGGGGCATTCCTGGTTCACGGCATAACCGACGACATGCTCTCAAGCGCCCCCTCGTTCGGAGATATCTTCGACGATCTCGTGGAGTTCTTAAACGGCGACGTCACGGTGTTCCACAACGCCCCCTTCGACCTGAACTTTCTCAAGCAGGAATCTCGCATCATCGGCCGCAAATGGGTAAAAAATCCGGTGATAGACACCCTGAGGCTCTCCCGCCGCCTTTCGGCCGGAAGGGGCGGGCACAGCCTTCAAACCCTTTCGAAAAAACTGGGCACCGGCAAGCCCAACCACCGGGCGATGGACGACGCCCACGCGACGGGCAAGCTGCTCCTGGAACTCTCCTGCATAGACCAGGATTACCACCTCTCCCTCTCGGAGCTTTTGTCGATCGCAGGGGTGAGATAACGTTACAAAACACATGTCTGTTCAGAGTTCAGAGTTCATAGTCCAGAGGAAAAACAGAAAGCAGAACAACAGAGCCGCAGAAGTTCCGAAGAGCAGAAAGCAGCAAATTGGTGAGGGTGTTATTGGAGAAATCGGAATGCGGAGTGCGGAATAGAAATCAAGTCCATCGTTCATAGTTCAGAGTTCAGAGGAGAAACAGAAACGAGAACAACAGAGCCGCAGAAGTTCCGAAGAGCAGAAAGCAGCAATAAAAACTGTAAAGCATGAACGGGAAACGGGGACCGGGTTTTTCCGCGGGATTGCAGTAAGGGTTATTTAATTTTCCGCCGGTATGCTTTCATCAGCTCCTCGACCATCTGGGGGAGCTTCTTATAGAGCCTCTTCGGCTTTTTTCTCCCTTTTTTCGCGAGGGCGTAGGCGGTGATGAGCGGCAGGGCGATCGTGCTGTCCACGTAGCAAACGACGGAATCAGCAAGGTGATCGGGGTTAACCTTCCCCCATGAAACCGCCTCCGAGGGCGTGGCCCCCGAGAGCCCGCCCGTGTCCGGCCTGGCGTCGGTGGTCTGGAGAAAATAATTATGTCCCTTCTCCTTGAGTCCCAGAACCTCCTGAATGTGCGGTTCCGTCTGCAGGAGGAAGTTCTTCGGCGCACCTCCCCCGACTATGAAAACGGCGCTTTTCCCTCCTTTTCTCTTTGCCGAATACACGATTGCGGCGCTCTCGGTCACATCGGCCGAGACGTCGATGCTGGGGCCCCTCCCGATAACGTTCAGCGCGGCAACGTTCATCCCGATCGATGAATCGCCTGGCGAGGGCGTAAACAGGGGTACAGAAAAGCGGTATGCTGCCGAAAGAAGAGAGTGCCCCTTCCCGCCGAGCACCCGCTCCCTCTCCATCAGGTACTTCCCGAAGAGGTGGTGAAGTGTCGACGTCCCCATCTTTGCCTGGAATTCGTCGCCGTTCATGATCTCACGGAAAAAAGCGTCCGTATCGAGGAGGACATTATAATCGAAGAGGATATCGTAGATGCGAATGACGCCCTCCCGCCTCAACATCGCATCATCGAGAAAGGGTGAGCCCTTCCGCATGGGCATGCCGAGGGCAACGTGGGCATCGTGGTAGAGGTTTGCTCCCGTGCTCACCATCCAGTCGACAAACCCATTTTCTATGAGGGGAACGATACAGGAACCCCCGAGACCGGCAGGGATAAGTGCGCCGGAAAGGGACATGCCCACGGTCACGTTATCTGCCAGCATGCGCTCGACGAAAAGACGGGCCGCCTCTTTTAACCGGGCCGCGTTGAAGGCGTTGAAGTGTCCCTCGATCAGCTTCTCGGCGCTAATCCCCCTCCTGATCTTGCCCGGCAAAATCCTCTTTCCCTTGAGAAATTTCGATCTCATGAGCCTCACCTCTCGTGACGCCCCTCGGGTCAATCACCGAAACTAACGCCGATGGAGCGCGCAACCCGTATGAGGGGGTGATTCCGGGGAACCAATTTCAATCTTCTCACTGCGCTCGCAATCTTGACGGGAAGGATCTTCGTGCCCCTGAGGGCGACCATGTTTCCGTACTGTTTCCGGGAGACGAGCTTCACCGCTTCCACGCCAAACCGGGTGGCAAGGATACGGTCGAAGGCAGACGGCGACCCGCCCCTCTGGAGATGACCGAGGACGGTGACCCTGGCTTCCATCCCGGAGCTCCGCTCCACCTCGCCGGCAACGACGACGCCCACCCCCCCGAGCCTGATCGGCTCGGGCCTGCTCTCCTTGTACTCCTGCACCACCAGTTCCCCGCCCACGGGCTTCGACCCCTCGGAAATTACAACGATGCTGAACCGCTTTCCCTGTTTCTTCCGCTCCTGTATGACCCTGCAGATGCTCTCCACCGTGAAGGGTATCTCAGGGATGAGGATCACTTCAGCTCCCCCCGCAATACCCGCCTCGAGGGCGATCCAGCCCGCATACCTGCCCATCACCTCGACGAACATCACCCGGTGATGGGACGTGGCGGAGGTGTGGATCTTGTCTATCGCCTCCATCGCCGCAGTGACGGCGCTGTTGAACCCGAAGGTCACGTCCGTGCCCATCACGTCGTTATCGATCGTCTTGGGCACTCCCACCACGTTCAGTCCCATCTCGCCGAGCATGGAGGCGATCTTCAGGGTACCGTCCCCGCCGATGGTAATCAGCGCATCGAGCTTGTGCTTCCGGTAGACGGCCGCCACATCGCCCGAGCAATCCCGAAACTTCGGGCGCTCGGGTGTCCCCACGTTGAATTTGAATGGGTTGTCTTTGTTGGATGTGCCGAGTATCGTCCCTCCGATGGTTATGATACCCGACGCGCTCTGAAGCGGGAGCTTCCGGTACCGGTTTTTCACGAGCCCGTAATAACCGTCTTCAAAACCGACCACTTCGTACCCGTGATCCAAAATGGCGCTTTTCACCACGGCCCGGATCACGGCGTTTAACCCGGGGCAGTCCCCTCCACCTGTCAACACCCCAATTTTTCCGGAAGGCATGAGCGGCTCCTCGCTCCCGAATTTTACAGCTCAAAGAACGATTTCTTCTCCGATATGTCTTCCCTGAGACTGCCGTTCTCAAAATTGACGATGATGACCGAACGAAACCTCCTGGACGTCTCGACGGTCCATCCCGTGGCTGTGTCCACCTTCGCCTGGTACTTCGCCGCAAGCTCACCCCTGCTCTCGAAGTAGTCGGGAGCCAAACGGCCGAAAAGCCCCATTCTGCCAGCGAGGGCATCCGTTCCCATTGAGAGTCTGTCTGAAAACTGTTCTCCCTCTATCATGGCAACCTCCCTCCCGCCAAGATCCAACACTCCCCGCAAACCTCTTTTCTGCTCCACCGAAAAGGACCCGGGGGAGACCGCCGGGCCCAGAAAGGGCAGGGATATCTCTTCGGTCACCACATCCTCCTTGCCGAGCTGCATCGTAATACCTGCAAATTCCACTACGGGCGCCGCAAGCAGGCGCTCGAGCTGGGGAACGAAAGAGGGAAGGTCGAAGGCGCTCCCCATCATATCCCAGACGGGCGTCTCCTGGAGCCCCTTTGCCCAGTCTTCGTAGGCTCTCTCCAGGGAAGAAAAATCGATCGTTTTACTTGCAAAATCGACGGTGAAAAGAAGAGGGTTCGGCGGACTGAACTGCATCAGGGGTGACTGGATAAATTTCCCCTCCTTCAAAACCTCCGCCTTCTCGAGGGTCACCTGTACCTTCGCCCGTTCCCCGGAACGTTCCACCACCTCGTAGAGGGCAAAGACCTTGAGCCCCGACTTCCGCGACCGTTCAAGGTCAGCCTCTTCCCTCACATCGAGCTTCCAGACGACCTCGGTGATCGACGTAATCCCCTGTTTTATGGTGAATCCGACAGGGGGACCCGCCTTGATACTTCTCACACCCGCCTTCTCGCTCACCTTCCTCGGGCGCACGCCGGCGCATGAGGAAAGGAGCAGAGAAAAGACAATGAGATAGGAAAGTGAACATTTCCCGTAGCGTGTAATCATCGCTTTTCCCCCCTTTTTTAAGGATGGTTTAATAAATTGTATCCCATAAAGCAAAACAAGGCACGGTGTCGAGGGCTTTTTTTCTGCGGGCACGATGGTGAAAAACGCCCGGGTCCCGTATCGATCACACAGGGGCTCGCATTACAGATATCTCGTTTCTTCCTCCCGGTCAACCACTCTTCATCATCAGACCCACCCGAGGGCCCGGACGAAAAAGATCCAGAAGGTTATGGACAGAGACGCGGCGAGTGTTGAAACGACGATGATGGTCGATGCAAGTGCCGTATCCCCCTTGAGCTGATAGGCGAAGACGTAAGTGATAACCGCCGTCGGTACACCCATCATGATCGTGCCGGTCAGCATATCATCCCCGCGCAGGCCGAGCTGGTGAAAGAGGAATATGGCGACCAGGGGAAGAAGGAGATTCTTCAGGAAGGTGGACAATGCCGTGACGAGGTAACTTGCCCGTGAAATCTTGAAATCGAAGGAAGCGCCGAGGCACAGAAGGGCAAGGGGAAGTGTTGCCGAGGAGAGTATGTCGAGGGTCCGGGTGAATATACCCGGAATGGCAAGTTCGAAATAGCTCCAGGCTATACCGAGAAAGGATGCCAGAATCAGGGGGTTTGTGACAACTTCCCGAACGATCCCCCGCCCCCCCTCTTCCCTCTGGTTCTTCTGGGGTACCACGAGGGCGATGATCGCCAGAAAGTTCAGGAGGGGAACCATGAAGCCCAGGAGAACGCCGGCCTTCCGGAGGGCCGCGTCGCCCGCCGCGTTGTACACGATGGGGAGGCCAACATAGGCGAGGTTCGCCCTGAATGACCCCTGCACGAAGGTCCCCTTAATGGAGGGGGGTAAGCGCAGTATGGTGCCGATACCGTAGGAGAGAATAAAAACCGACACCGTGGCGACGTAGCTTCCCAGTATCAGCGCAGGGCTGAAGGCTACGTCAAATTTCGACGTTCCGATCTTGTAATAAAGAAGTGCCGGAAGGAGAACATAATAGATGAGATCGTTGGAGGACTTTACGAACGCTTCGTTTAAAAACCCGTACCTTCTCAGGGTGTAACCGCACAGAACGACGATAAAAACGGGAAATACAGCCGCAACTATGTCCATTTACCGGTCCACCTGTCCCGTCGATCCGAATCAGTCGGAGGTGCCGAAGTTCTCCACGAGATAATCGACGATCGTTTCCGCTTCCTCCATTCCAATACTGTCGGGATCCTTTGCCTGCATCCGCGTGACGGTACTCTCCCATCTCTCCCGGCTTTTCTTCATCCGCTCGATCCTCTTCGTGGAGTGGCAGAGGGTGCAGCGCTTTTCTCAGGAAGGCTCCTCTATCTGGAAGTGCTTCCTGAGAAAAGGAACCAGCCGCCTGTCGATATCGTCCCGGGAGGCCCGAAAAGCCCCCACCACCTCTTCCTCCGTTCCCGTGGCGTATATCGGGTCGACGAAGGGGAGGTGGGTGCGGTCCCTCGCGTTGTGGAAGTCGGGACAGAAGCTGTCGGCATGGTCGCAGAGCGTCACCACCAGGTCAAACTCCACAGCGAAGAGCTCCGTGACGTGCTTGGAATACTGCTCGCTCGGGTCTATGCCGATCTCCCGGAGTACCCTGCTGGCGTAAGGATGGACTCCTGCCGGATGGATGCCGGCCGAGTGCACGTCGAGAAATTCACCGAGCCGGTCCCGGACGAGCCCCTCGGCCATCTGCGAACGGCAGGCATTTCCGGTGCAAAGGAGGAGTACTTTCGGTTTGCTCATAACGAGCATTATATCACCAATCTTCTTTGGAGAGACGGCTCAGTGGGAGGAAAATTGCGGAAAAGCGCAAAGAGGCGCAAAGAAAGCTACCGCTCTTGGAGTTCGATTCTCTAACCTTACGTGAGGCGGGCGTGGAGTAAAATGTGGGGCCGGCCTCTTTCTTCTCTGCTATTATGGTATGCTGAAACATACCGGGAGGAAACACCCACATGATACGGGTCAAGCTCATCCAGCAGAAAAGGGAACTCCAGGTTCCCGGTCCCACTTCGGTCAACGCGCTGCTCGAGGAAATCGGGGCGAAAAAGACGAGCACCATCGTGGTGTGCGATAAGAGGATTCTCACGCCCGATAAGACCGTGGAAGATGGGATGGTGGTGGAGGTCATCTCCGTGGTTTCGGGCGGGTAACGATCGTGAAGTGCAGGCGCTGCAAAGATAACGAGGCCGAAGTAGTTCTTCGGAGACACAACGCCGTCTTCTGCAGGGACTGCTTCCTCCCCTTCTTCGAAAACCAGGTAAACAGGGCGATCTCGGAATTCGGCCTCTTCTCGAAAGAGGACAGGATCCTGGTCTGCGTGTCCGGCGGAAAGGACTCCCTGGTTCTCTGGGACATCCTCTTGCGGATGGGATACCAGGCGGAGGGTATGTACATCGACCTGGGGATCGGAGACTACTCGGAACAATCGGACGAGATGGTAAAGACCTTCGCCGCGAAGCGGGGGCTCGAGCCGATCATCGTCGATCTTGAAGGGGAGGGGATGGACATCCCGGGAGTAACGGGGACGCTCAAAAAGAAAGAGTGCTCACTCTGCGGGATCGTGAAGCGGCACTTTTTCAACGCCGTACCCAGAAATCTCGGCCACACCGTCGTGGCGACGGGCCACAACCTGGACGACGAAGCATCCAGGCTCCTGGGGAACTTCCTCCACTGGAACAAAAAGTATATCGAAAAGCAGCACCCCCTTCTCCGGGAGACGGAATCGGGGATGGTGCGAAAGGTGAAGCCCCTCGTACGGCTCACGGAGTACGAGACGGCCTGCTACGCCCTCATACGGGAGATAGACTATATGCCCTACGAGTGCCCGTATTCTCGGGGGGCAACCTCCCTGGTGTACAAGGAGGCCCTGAACAGCATCGAGGAGAGCGTTCCCGGAACGAAGGCGCGTTTTCTCTTCGGGCTTCTCGGCGGAGAGCTCGAGGACCTTGGCAGAAAAAGAGAGGAGAGGAGCGCCGGGGGCGAAGACGGGGACGAGCGGAAATGTTCCGTCTGTTCCGAGCCATCGTTCACGGAACTCTGCGCCTACTGCAGGCTGAAGGATGAGGTGGAGAAAAAGAGGGAAAAGGGGAAAAGGAGGGCCCGAAGGTGAAGCCCCTTTCAGATGGCGAGGACATCATCATCCTGGACAGCAAGGGGAGAGAATATCTGGTGAGGCTCAAAAGGGACGGCCTTTTTTCAACCCACCGGGGGACGATACCCCACGATCTCATCATCGGCAAAGTTGAGGGGGCCCTTCTCACCACCGAGGGGGGGGGGAAATACACCGTGTTTCGCCCCACCTTCAACCAGTTCGTCATGAACCTGAAACGTGCCGCACAGATCATCTATCCCAAGGACATCGGGCCCATCCTCCTGTGGGGGGACGTGCACCCGGGCGCCTTCGTCGTCGAGGGCGGGGCCGGCTGGGGAGCACTCACCATCGCCCTGCTTCGGGCCCTGGGGGAAAAGGGAAGGCTCGTGACCTACGAGATACGGGAGGATTTCGCGAAAAAATCGCAGG
This sequence comes from uncultured bacterium, assembly GCA_964347065.1. GTDB lineage: Bacteria > Desulfobacterota > Deferrimicrobia > J040 > J040 > WVXK01. Next base: position 10,507 of record CAYFXN010000066.1, read on the forward strand.
AAAACGTGGAACGATTCCTCGGCAAAGTCGACAATTTCGAGCTGAAACTGGGTGACATCTACGGGGGGATAGAAGAGCGGGACGTGGACCGGGTCATTCTCGATCTTCCCGAACCGTGGAAAGCCCTTTCCCACGCCGCTTCGGCCCTCAAAAGTGGCGGGATACTGCTCGCCTACCTGCCCACGATCATCCAGGTGAGAGAGCTCTGCGAAACCATCCGGGATGCGAAAACGTTCACGGAGCCGGAGGTCTTCGAGGTCTCCCACCGGCCCTGGAACGTGAAGGGCCTCTCCGTCAGGCCGGTGTCGTGGGTCTTCTCCCACAGCGCCTTCATCACCGTCACGCGCAAAATTCAGATACCTGATGAAAAAGTCCAGAGTCCATAGTTCAGAGTCCAGAGGGTAAAGAGCCCGGCGATCATTGAAAGAACTTTTAAAGTTAACTTTTTACAGGTGCTACTTTCATCTTTTTTCGAAATTCGAAACCCGGAATTTTAAACTTTGAACCCTGAACTTTCTTTCTTTGGACTATGGACGATGAACTCTGGACTGCTTTCTTTGGACTATGGACGATGAACTCTGGACTGCTTTCTACGGGCTATGGACGATGAACTCTGGACTGCTTTCTACGGACTATGGACGATGAACTCTGGACTGCTTTCTTTGGACTATGGACGATGAACTCTGGACTGCTTTCT
>CAYFXN010000067.1:0-11053 GCA_964347065.1 uncultured bacterium
TTGGCGGCGGCTCACACACACAGCTGGCCACCCAGCTGATACCGCCGATCATAGAGAGGTTGGCAGGGTTTAATCAACACGAGTCAAATTAATTGCCACTGAGCCAAAGCTCGAAGGAAAAGGAAGCTAGAAAGCAGTAAAACCGGTAGCGAGAAAATCAATTGCATTAGAAGCTACCTTTGCCATGATTTATCATGATAGGGAAGAGTGAACTTAGCGTCCTGTCATAAATCCTCGTCTCTTTTCCTATGTAGCGGGTTGTCCCCCAGCCCCTTCGACTGAATCGTTATTGATATGCAGAGATACGAAAACACCGGCTACCAAGAATTATAACGAAAGGCACGGGAATCCGGGTTTCCCAGACAGGACGTACTATTAGGGGACATCGCGTATCACAGCGACACCTTCGGTTTATACCTTAGGATCAGGCGGCTTTCGTGTTCGAATACTTTAAGGGTGTGCCAGTTATTTCCAACCAAGTTGAGGATATTCTACCCAGTGTGTACGCCGCGCCTTTCAGCTCCATAGCGGGTCCTGTCGTAATCTGTGGTCCCAGGGATAAAGCGGGTAAAAAAAGCAAAGACGGACGGCCTACTGGTGCCCGTAGTCCAGAAAACGTCTGCAAGCTCTGAAAACGTTGGGTGTGTTTCTCTCCGGCAGGCGCAGCGATTCGTTTCCGTGCTCCGTCACTGTTTCCTTTGTGAAATGTTTGCAGGCTCGGAAACCATGCGCTGGGACGCATCGGGTCCCTCCCCATGTATAGGCCGACGCGACTGGCACCACACGCAGCGCGAATACATACTCCTGGAACAGTTCGCGTAATATTGCTTATTCAAACTGCGGACATGATTCAACGGAGCCGTCAAGGGGGAATCCGCCGGTGGACATAAGAGATTTCAGGTGGGGATTCCAGTTCAGGAACTCCCCTTCTGATTAAATGGTTACACTTGGAAAAAGCAGCAGAATGATACTCGTAAGATATCTATTTAGATCACATATGGTATACTTACGGGCATTGCCTGCAAGATTTTTAAGAAATTAACATTAGAGTTTTCTAATGAAATCTGGACATGCCTCTAGAGCCATTCTCGATCACGTCATGATAAAGGTGCTAGTCATCATTGTCCTTTGCCTGGTTGCAGCGAACGCATTCTTTATCTTGTTTTCCGGTGAATTTATAAAATTCCCACGTTCCGTAGGGTTTATTGTGAAGCAGCTCGATCTTGCCATTGAGGGGAACTTTGCCACCTGGTTCTCATCCATCCTGTTACTGCTCAATTCTCTGTATGCGTATGAACAGGCACGTCACACCTGGTCGTTGAATCGCCCGGTTGCGAGAACTTGCATAATCCTTTCCATAGGGTTTCTCTTCCTTTCAATAGATGACATTATTATGTTCCATGAGCGTCTGGAGGGCTTTACCAGGAAACTTATCACGGATTTCGGAATAAGTGGTGGCCCTGATATGCATATCGGATATCTATTTGGGGGAATTCTGGGGATTATACTGATAATTCTGGTTACGGGATCATATTTTCGCGCCATAAAGCGAGAGAACTACCTCTTCCTCATATGTTCGATTGCATTCGTCATCATCGCAGGATTGTCAGAGTTTGTTTATGACCACTGGAGCTGGTTTGCCCCCAATTACAGCTTCCGTATCGAGGTCTTTTTCGAGGAGGGCAGTGAGTTTGGCGCAATTCTTTCGTTTCTTATCCTTCAGCACCGGGAAGCAGTGGCTTTAGAAGAATGAACTGTGTTCCACTACGAATATCATAAGAATAAATCATTCGGGTCAGGCAGTTCAAGCCCGATCTCATTTTCTGGTACTTTGGCTTCGACACCCACCGGGGGGACTACGGCGACATCGGCCTCACCGGCCCCTGCTTCTGGAACATTGCAGACCTCATGCTCCAACTGGCGGAGGATGCGTGCGGGGGTAAGCTTGCGGTGGTGCTTGGCGGCGGCTCACACACACAGCTGGCCACCCAGCTGATACCGCCGATCATAGAAAAACTGGCGTTTTTGAACCGGCGGGGACAGAATCCATCGCCGTGACAGCCGGGAAGCGATAACCGCTGCCCTTCCATTTCGTTGCCCATACCGAGAGAACAGCCGGATCCTTGCAGCGTTTTTCAAGGCGAAGCCGGGAAGCTGTTTCCATTCACATGTGGTGAGAAAAGTACCGCACGAAGAGGTGGAGCATGATCACATGATGGGACCGTAACATGCCGGCAGGGGTATGCGGGCTAGTGCCTCTTCGCGTCCGCCGCGGGATTGACGTAAAGCGTGAACTTCTTCATTTTCTCTCTCTTCTCGTCCTCATTCTTTTCCCGCTCCAGCTCTTTCAGCATCTCGAGCACCGTCTCAGCATCCACCTCACCTGGATGACTGGGCAGTTCAATCGGTACGCCCTTGAGGTTGCAGAGAAATTTCCCGGCAAGAATTCCATAGTAGATCTTGTCGAAGAGAACGTGCTCGCTCCAGGACTTCTCGACCGCTGTTCGAAACACCTGGTCCTCCACGATGTCTGCAAATACGTTCGTGTTTCCGTAGGCGAGCATGCAGGTCGACATATTCCCGCTCTCCGTCGGTCCGCCGGCCATGATCATCACGCTTCCCATCTCATAGGCTCTTCCGCTCTTTTCGTCAAAGATGAGAACCTTTTTCCTGTCACCGTCGATTTCGATCGTAATTTTGAACTTCATCTTCTGCTCCGTGTTGCCTTTCTCGCCTCCCCGTTTCCAGTACCCCTGATTTATTAGTGGAGCAATATGTATGCCAGCAAGGCGAATATATGGAAAAATTCAATAATAACAATGGGTTATATACGCTCATGCCTGAATTTTCAGCTTTGATCGCAGGTAATTATAAAAAAATTTAATGTTTTATTAAACTTTTTAATGTGCGATGGCGGGCACAAAGCGGTCTCCCGCAACCCTCTCATCTTCGTATTTCTCACAACGCTTATCGATGGGAAAAGACGCCCGGGGGGCGGAAAAAGCGGAAGCCGACAGCATAGGGCCTGGCATCACAGGGGTCTTGAAAAGATCCCCCTTACCGTAGGGCGTTTCGTACCGCCCTGCCTTCGAAACTCCGCATCACCTCTCCCATCATATGTCTATAGATGCAAACGAACACCCTAATTCAGGGTGAATGCGATACGCAACGAGGAGATTGCCATGAGGCCGGAAAATGTGAAGACGAGAATATTTTTGGACGGCGGCGACCCGGAAGAAACAAAGCAGGTCATCGGCCTGCTCGGCTTTATCGACGGGCAGACGACAAACCCCTCCCTCATCGCGAGAAACCCTGATACCCGAGAGCGACTCGAAAAGGGGGATAAGTTCAGCGAGGTGGAGATTCTCAGCTTCTACCGGGAGGTGGTAGGCGAGATCTCCGGGTTGATCCCCGGGGGCTCCATATCCATCGAGGTGTACGCCGACGCCTTCACCACCTGGGATCGGATGGTTGCGCAGGGTGCGGAGATGTTTTCCTGGATACCCAATGCCCACGTGAAATTCCCCACCTCGAGGGAGGGACTGGAGGCAGCCGGTCGTGCTGTGAAAGAGGGTTTGCGGGTGAACATGACCCTCTGTTTCACCCAGGAGCAGGCTGCAGCAGTGTATTCCGCCACGGCAGGGGCGAAAAAGGGAGATGTTTTCATCTCCCCCTTCATCGGTCGCCTCGATGACCGGGGGGAAAATGGAATGGACTTGATAGAGAATATTCAGAAGATGTACGGAACAGGAGACGGCCACGTGGAGGTTTTAACCGCCAGCGTGAGAAGTCTCGACCATCTTCTTTGCGCTCTTTCGCTGGGGTCCGACATCGTCACCGCTCCCTTCAAAGTGCTGAAGGAGTGGGGGGAGAAGGGCCTTCCGGTGCCGGGGGACGATTACACCTACGATCCCGGAACGCTCGAGAGCATCCCATACCGCGAGATCTCCCTCACGAAAAACTGGCACAGCTACGACATCTCCCACGAGCTGACCGACAGAGGGATGGAAAGATTCTCTGAGGACTGGAACGCGCTGATCGGGTGAAAAGACGAAAACCAGTCCAGAGTCCAGCGTTCATAGTGCAGAGGAAAACAGTTCAGAGTCCAGTGTTCATAGTTCAGAGCAAAAACAGTTCAGAGTTCAGCGTTCATAGTTCAGAGGAAAACAGCAAATTTCTCATTTCTCATTAGTTATTCGGAAAGCAGATAAACCGAAACAGATTAGCGCGAACAGACGAAATCACCGATGTTTTAACTTTAACCTGGAAACTGTGAGCCTTGAACTGTGAACTCGGATCTTTTATTGGGGTGTTTGGCTCTCCCCGTGCACCCTGCTGAATCCGAGGCCGAAGAGACCTCGGACATCCTCCAGTATCATGTAGAGCGAAGGGATCAGGATCAGGGTTATCCCCGTGGCGAAGAGGATCCCGAAACCCAGGCTGATCGCCATGGGGATCAAGAACTGGGCCTGGACACTGGATTCCAGGATCATCGGCGACAGGCCGAAAAAGGTGGTGAGTGACGTAAGGAGGATCGGCCGGAACCGTCGAACCGCTCCATCGAGCACCGCCGTTTGGAGCTCCGCTCCCTCCCTCCGGTTGATATTGACCCTGTCGATGAGCAAGAGCGAGTCGTTCACCACGACGCCGGCTAAGGCAACGATACCGAAAAAACTCAGGATGCTCAAGCTGAAGCCCATGATCATGTGGCCTATCACCGCCCCGACTATGCCGAAGGGGATGGCTGCCATGATCAGCAGCGGCTGGCTGTAGCTACGAAAAGGAACGGCCAACAGCGCGAAGATGCCGATCAGGGCCATGGTGAAGCCCATCTTCATGCTCTCCATGGACTCCTTTCTCTCCTTCTCCTCCCCCACCAGGTCGAAGGACAGACCGGGGTAGTCCCTCAAAAGCTCCGGAAAGAGGTTCTTTTGCATATCGATGAGTATTTCCTGTGCGTTTGCCACCGATGTGTCGACGCTGGCGGTTACGTTGACGACCCGCTTGCGATCCGTACGGTTGATGCTCGAATACCCCCATCCTTCGTAAACGTCGACTGCACGGGCAAGAGGAATTTCGCCCCCCGCCGGTGTGCGGATGCGCATCGACTCGAGGTTCCACAGGTTCCGACGGTCTTTTTCGGGATAGCGGACCATCACTTTCACTTCGTTGCGGCCCCTCTGAATTCGGAGAGCTTCAGCCCCGTAAAAGGCCGAACGTATCTGCCTGCCGAGCTCCTCCTCGGTTACCCCCAGGGTTTGGGCTTCGGGCCGGAGATTTATCTTGAGCTCCCGTTTTCCCCGGGACATGCTGTCGTCGATGTTTCCCACACCGGGGTATCCGGCGAGGGCCCGCTTGATCCGCCCTGAAACACCGGCAAGAACGTCGAAGCTGTCGTGGGCGACCCGTATATCCACGTCTGATCCGATCTCGAAGAGGCTCGAGGTAAAGGTCATGGAGTCGACTCCCGCCACCGTCCCCACCGCCTCGCGCCACCTGGCAGCCACGTCCGCTGCCGGGACCCCCCGCTCTTTGCTCTCGGTCAGAAGCATGGCGATCTCTGAGATGTGGGACGCAGATTCGGTGCTTCCCCCGTCCGGGCCTCCGCGCGCCAGGGTGCTTCCCACGATGGAGAAGATGTTGCGCATGATCGAGCTTTCCCCGTCCCGGCCTTTATCGAACTCACCGACAACCTCTTTGCCTTTGTTCACCACCAGGCCCGCCACCTTTCCTGTTTCCTCGGCAGGCGTTCCGGTGGGCATCTTGATGGACGCGATAACAAGGTCTCCCTCCACCTCGGGCATAAAGGTGAACTTGATGATCCCCCCCCGGACGACGCCGAGGGTGAGGAAGAGGATGGCGATACCGGCGGCCACGGTCATGTACCGGTATCTCAGGCAGAGATCGAGGAAGGGCCGGTACTTGCGGGTTATGAACCCTTCCATGATCCTGGCAAAACCGAGCCGGACTTTTTCGATGGACCCGAAGAAACGGCCCCGAACATGGTTGTTCGGCCTCCCCCCGGAGAGGTGGGCGGGCAGAACGAAGAGACACTCGATGAGCGACATGAGGAGAAGTGCGATTACCACGAGGGGGATAACCCTGATGAACTTGCCCATCACCCCGGTTACGAAAACGAGGGGCAGGAAGGCTGCCACAGTGGTCAGGACTGCGTAAATGACCGGGATCCCCACCTCGATGGTACCGCTTACGGAAGCTTCGATACGGGGTTTTCCCCTCTGTCTATGCTCGAAGATGTTTTCCCCAACGACGATGGCGTCATCCACCAGAATTCCCAGCGCAAGGATGAAGGCAAAAAGGGAGATCATGTTGATCGACACGTCCATGGTGGGCATGAGCAGCAATGCACCGAAAAAGGAGATGGGTATCCCGAGCATGACCCACATTGCCAGCCGGATCTCGAGGAACAGGCCCAGGATGATAAGTACCAGGGTAAGCCCCAGGCAGGCGTTCTTCAGGAGGAGGTTTATCCGGCTCTGGTAGATCTCGGAGGTATCGAACCAGACGGAGATATATACCGAATCCGGGATCCGGGATCTCTTTCCCTCTACGTAATCTTTCACGGTACGGGAGATCTTGAGCGGTTTCTGGTCACCCACCCTGAAGACCTTTACCATGGCGGCCGGCCCCCCGTCGAAACGGGCGAACACATCCGTCTCCTGGAAGCCGTCTTTGACCCGGGCTATCTCGCCGAGTCTCACCCGCGTGCCGTCGGGATTCGTGATCACCGCGATGTCGGCATATTCGGGACCGAAGTACCTGCGCTCTTTCGTACGAAGGAGGATCTCGCTCCCTTCCGTCTTGATGGTTCCCCCCGGCAGGTCGAGGGAGGCGCGCCTCACCCTCCGGGCCACCTCGTCGAGCGTGAGACCATACCGCCGGAGGTTCTCCTCGGGAATCTCGATGGAGATCTCATAGGGGCGGACCCCGCCCAGGTCAACCTGGGTGATTCCGGGCATCGCAAGAAGATCCTCCCGCACGGCCTCTGCCTGCTCCCGGAGCACCCGCTCCGACACGTCCCCGTACACCACGACGGATATGACCTCGCTGCGGCTCACCAGCTTCGCGATGACCGGCTTTTCAGCCTCTTCCGGGAAGGTGATGATCCGGTCCACCTCGCTCTTAACGTCCTGCAGCACGCGGTCCACATCCTCACCTGAAGCGACCTCGGCGGTCACGACGCCGACCCCTTCCGCAGCCGTCGCGGTGATCTCTTTTATGCCATCGACACCCGTCAGGTTCTCCTCTATCTTACGGATGATCCCTTCCTCCACCTCCTCGGGCCCGGCTCCCGGGTAGGCAACTATCACCTGGACCCTGTCCAGATCGATTTCAGGAAATACCTCCTGCTTGATGGAGAACCCCTTCACCAGGCCCCCTACGATCAGGACGAACATGAGCAGGTTTGCGGCCACGTGATTTCTGGCCATCCATCGTATCGCAGCCTTCACTTCGCTTCTTCCTCCCCCGCCACGCGGAGCGCCATTCCCTCCGCGGCTCCGGATATGTAGGTGAGAACCACCCGGTCCCCTTCTTCGAGTCCTTTCCTTATGATGAGCGTTTCCCGCTCCCGCCGAAGAACGTTCACGGGCTTTATCCGCAGCTTCCCCTCGTCGTCCATCGTCCAGAGGGTGCTCTCATCCCGCAGGGCGGATCGGGGCACCGCGAAAACCCCCGAAAGCTCCCTGCCGGTTACCTCCACATCAACGAATGTGCCGATCTCGAGGTCCTGCCGCTTATTGCTGCTCCCCTTCTTCCGGTTGTAGGGATCGTCCACGGCCACAACGACCCGGGCCATCCGATCACGGGGATCCACCGCTCCCAGCGAGCGAACCACCTTCCCCTCCCAGGTGAGGAGCCTGTCCCCATAAGGCAGCTGCACCTTCGCGGGAGAGCCTTTTTCAATAGAGTCCCCGCGGGGCACGCTGAGCCAGGAAAGCTCCTCCAGCGGAAGGGCTACCACGATCTCCGCTCTATCAGTTCCCGCCACCGCGGCGACGCTCCGCCCGGCCGTCACGTATTGCCCCAGATCGATCTCCTCAGACCTCACCAGGCAGTCGAAGGGGGCGTAAACGGTGGTCCTTGAAAGGTCTATTTCCGCCTGTTTCACCGCTGCCCTCGCCGACTCTACGCTTGCGCTGGCATTTTTCAGCTGTGGCTCGTAAAGCACCAGGGGGTTCGGGTCGCCCTTTTCCTCGAGCTTCAGGCGTTCCCACTCGCCGCGGGCAACCTGAGCCTGGCTCGTAACGGTAGCGAGTTCGTACGCTGCCGCGGCGAGTGCCGCTTTCGCCCTGTCGATTGCCAGCCGGTAATCGGTATCCTCTATGCTAAAAAGTAAATCACCTTTCTGAAAAAACCCGCCCGCTATAAAATTCGGCGCGAGGGACGTGACCACCCCACCAACCTGAGGGGCGATGTTCGCCTCCCGGTGGGGCTGCACCGTACCGGTTCCAATAACCACTACCGGCCGGTTCTCCTTCTTCATCCTTCTGACCTCCACCAGGACTCCAGGGGTCTCTCTCACCTCTTTTTTCGGGGAGGGGCGGGACAGGACCAAAACCTGCATCCCGGCAAATCCCGCGATGATGATGACGATGGGGAGGACGATCTTCAGCAGTTTGTTTTTCAGGCTCATCGTTCACTTCCTCTTTCATTTTCGGCTCTCATGCGGTCTCCCATCTCTTCATCCATCCAGTTTCCACCCAGCGCTCTTGCCAGGCTCACCCGGTCGGATATCAGCTGACGCCTGGCGGCGAGAAGCTGGCTCTCGACGCTGAAGTAGGCGCCCTGAGCCGAGAGAACCGGCAGGTAATCGGATATTCCCAACAGATAGCGATCCAGGGATAGCCGCAGCGATCCCGCCGTCGCGTCCACCTGCTCCTTCAACAGTTCGATGCGCTCCTCGGTGGTGCGGTTTTTGACCAGGGCGTCCTCTACTTCCACAACGGCTGCCAGCACTTTTCCCCGGTACCGGGCCAGGCTCTCCCTAAATGCGGCCTCTGTCCTGTCCACCTCGGCCTTTCTCCTTCCGCCGTCGATTACCGGCAGGGTCAGGCTCCCGAAGAGGCTCCAGAAAACACCGGTGATATCCCCCGAGCTGAAGGCGGTCTTCGACGTGCCGTAGCTGCCGAGCAGGTTAAACGAAGGGAAACGGTCGGCGATGGCCTCCGCCACACGGGCGTCGCTGGCTTCTACACGGAGGAATTCTGCCCGTACATCGGGCCTTGCCATGAGAACCCGGGAGGGAATACCCGCCGGGAATGCTGCGGGAGTTTCCGGGAGTTTTGCCAGGTCGCCGGCCATGTCCCTCTCGGGGTAACGGCCAAGAATTATCGCTATGGCGTGCTCGGCCTCTGCCAGATTCGCCTCGAAAACGGGCCGGCTCGCTCTCGCGAAGGCCAGGTTCTGGCGCGCCTGGTACACGTCGAGCGCCGGCACCAGCCCCTGGGTGTACCGCCACGTCACGCGCTCGAGGGTATCGGTGAAGGAGGCGATGGTGCTGTCGGTGAGCTGTATCTGGGACCGCTGTTCCACCGCCAGGTAGTAGAGGTCCACGAGCCGGGCGGAGAGGCTGATGTAGAGGGCCCTCACGTCCTCCCGCGTGGCCTCCGCATCCAGGCTCGCTGCAAGGGTGCCCGATTTTCGCTTGCTCCAGAGGTCGATCTCGTAGCCGGCAGCCAGTGACAGACTGTAGCTGTCTCCCGTGTCGTCTCCGAAGATGCCCGGACGTCGTGACCGGCCTGCCTCCCCTTCGACGTTCAAAGAGGGGTAGCGTACCGACGCCGTCTGCCGGGTAACTGCCTGCAGCTGGTCGAGCCGGGCAAAGGCGACATCGATATCGAGGTTGCCCGAAAAAGCTTCCTCCATAAGGCCGTTGAGTTTAACATCACCGAAGGTCTCCCACCACCGCCCGATCGGCATTTCCTCCGCCGGCGGCCCTTCCTGCTCTATGAAGGAGCCCGGAAGAGGCCCCTTCGGTGCGACTGCCTGCTGGCGGTGAACCGCGCAGCCACCCAGCACGAGGATGGCGAGAACAAGAGAAACTACCTTTCCGGCTGACTCTTTCATGACACCTCCATTCCCGCTGTGACGAAAGAGACGACCATCTCGGTCATCGAATTCACATCGAAGGACGGTATTACTCCCTCGGGAAAAACCTTCTTCTGATCCAGCATAAACAGGGTGTGACTCATCACCCCGATGGAAAACTGGAGGCGCCAGAACAGAATGTCCTGGGGTATGTGGGGCAGGGCCTCGCAGAGGATCTCGAAACAGAGAAAGAACATGGGACGGAAATGATTCATCAGCTTCTCACGCAACCGCTCATCGGGTTCGCTCATCGTTCGGCCGATGAGAGTGATAAACGCCTCTGCGCCAGGCGCCGTTTCTCGAAAGGAAAAGACGGGGACAAAAAAATTGTGCATGACGTCACGGGCTTCCGGCCTGCGGTTTTCCCGCCGCGCCGCATCCCGTATTTTTTCCAGACCCAACCGCCGGATCTCATTGATGGGTTGAAGGTGGCGGGAAAAAATTGTCTCGATAAGAGCTTCCTTGGTGCCGAAATGGTAGTTGACCGCCGCGATGTTCACCTTCGCCGCTTTGGTAATAGCCCGAAGCGACGTGTTGTGGAATCCGTTGTCGGCGAAGAGTCTCTCGGCCGCATCGAGGATCCGTATTTTTGTGTCTTTTTGGCTCATCTTCCGATCTCTCCCCCGGGTGCCTGCCCGCTCTGGCGGCTGATAACACCCTGCTCATTCATACGTTTGATTAAAACATATGTTTGAAGAAGGCGTCAAGGGGAAATGGATCGTTCGAATTCCCGGCTCCGGGCCACCTCTACCTGCGAACGTATTTCCCTCACGACGAGGTTCGGCGCATCCCGGTGTATGTAGTGACGGGAGCCGTCCGCCTGCACGTAACGGCTGTTTTTCAGTTGCATGGCAAATCCTGATACGTTTCATGAGATATTTTCTCGCCCATATTAATTGAATGAACGATCATTCATTAATTAACAGCTTGCATCCCTGTTGTC
>CAYFXN010000068.1:0-10970 GCA_964347065.1 uncultured bacterium
AAAAGAAAGTTCCACAGCAATTTTTTTATTCGATGAACATAAAGGGAATAGAGTAAAAAACCACGGCCTGCAACAATATGACCTCATCATTCCCAACGCATATCGGGTAATACAGAGGGGTATACTTGAACTACCGCAGTTTCACATTCGCCAAAACTTTTACAAAATTGACACAATATTGCATTTCTTAGGGTTCATCCCGGTCAGTTTTTTTCTCTGTGCTTTTTTTTATTACTCAACCCGTCGCTCTAAGGTAACTTCGATAATTTCTACTATCTTTATCTCTATCGGGTTAGGGGTTAGTATTGAACTCCTTCAGGTTTATCTTCCTTCAAGGGATTCTCAATCCTTAGATCTGATATGTAATTTTTTTGGAACAATGACAGGTATAGCCATATTTGGAGCATTATCATACCTCCGGAAAAAAGATCCACACGAATAGAAAAATATTGGGGGGAGGTCACAAAGTACATAGAAAGATGAGTTTCTTACCCACCCCTGCTGCTTCGGAGACTGGAATGACAAGCACTACCAGGCTGTTCCAGGCAATATGGGTCTAATTAAATCAACCAGCACCAGTTTTTAAATCTGGCATTTTCTGATCCTCCCTCTCCAAAAACTTGACCACCCTAAATGTGAGTTCTCTGGCACAATAAAACGATCGGGAAAGGAGGAGAATTGATGCCATGAAGAAGAGAAAGTGCACTGAGGAGCAGATCGCGTATCTCCTGCGCCAAGCGGAGACGAGTCCCCCGTGAAAGGGTTTTCCGACTCATAATCCTTTGCTCTTGAGAAACGATATGAATGAAAAATCCCTCCATCCTTTCAAAAATCGGAAATCGAAGTCCATATCATGGTTTTGCTGGCTTTTGTCGAGGCCTCGATCTGTTGTACAATCCCCTCCTTCATTCCCGGGAGATTTTTGTCGATGATTTATCTAGAATGAGTTTTAAACGTATGCGGAAGTTGCATGTTATTGACGGAATAACGATCACTTAAATTCGTCCCGAGATGAGCAAACTGAGCAGGGTGTGCCTCTGATTTTAAATTAGGAAGGCTAAAGTTGAATACCCTTGACAAATCAAAAAAACAAGAATCCTTTCCCCTTACACTCTGCATGGTAAATTACAATGGAGAGGAGTATCTCGAAAAATCACTGGGCTCTGCATATGCGCAGAAGGAAAAGTTTGAGGATATGATTTTAATCGACAACGCTTCGAATGACAGGAGCATCGAGATCATTAAAGAAAAATTTCCCGCTGTTACAGTTATCAGCCTCGAAAAAAATTTTGGCCCGGGAACCGCCAGAAACGAGGGGTTTCGGGCCGCATCTTCCGATCTGATCCTGTTCATGGATAACGACGTAATCCTGACGCCGGTATGCCCGGACCGGCTCATTCAAGCGTTAAATGACGATCCGCTCACGGTAATAGCGATGCCCCGCGTTCTGTACGACAACGACAGGGATACCATTCAATTTGACGGTGCCGACAGTCACTATCTCGGATTGATGATCCTTCACAACGAAAACGTGCCTTTAGTCGAAGCCGCAGAGGAAAAAACAAAACTCGGGTCCGTGGTCACTGCCTGTTTCCTTCTTGACAAGAAAAAATGGGGAGACAGAGAGCCCTTCGATGATGATTTCTTCTACATGCATGAAGACCACGACTTCGGTATGAAAACCCGTGCGATGGGACACAGGATCGTATCGGTTCCCCTCGCCCTCTGTTATCACGGGGAGGGAACGAGCGGGCTCTCGCTGCGCCGGACGGGTAAATATTCTAAAGTGAGGGTCTACTGCACCATTCGGAACAGGTGGATGATTCTCATAAAAAATTACCAGGCGCGAACACTCGTGCTGTTATTTCCCCTTCTGTTCGTTTACGAGATCTTCCAATTTGCGGGAGCAATAAAAAAAGGGTGGCTCACGGAATGGTTGCGAGCCCTTTCATGGATCATTTCCCATTTTCCGCAGCAACTAAGAAAGCGCAAGACTATCCAGAGGGAAAGAACGATACCCGACCGCGATATCATTCGAGGTGGACCGGTTCCCTTCACGCGATACCTGACAGAAGGCTCTCTGGAACGTGCTGCTAAAAACGTACTGGACGCCCTGGCAGTGAACTACTGGAAGGTGATACATCGGCTGATTTGACACAGGGAGGATCGTTTGCTCTCAAACGATATTTTCGGCCCCCCTGGGGCATGCAGGAGGAAAGGAACACTGTGAGCGGTTTTGTGGATAAGAACCCGAAGATCCGATTGGGAATATCCGGTTGCGGGATGGCGTTTGAACGCCTCTACCTCCCTGCACTTATAAGGAGCGCCGAATGGGAACTGGTCGGGGTCTGTGACAGATCGAGAGAGAGGCGTGAATGGGTTCGTTCGCTTTTCCCCGATATATCCGTCTGCGATTCGATCGATGCTTTGCTCGACGCATCTTCGCTGGACGCCATGTTAATCGCCACACCGCCGGAAACTCACTGCGAGCTCACCGTAAAGGCGCTGGAAAGGGGTCTCCACGTGCTGGTAGAGAAACCGTTGGCCCTGAACCTGGAAGAGGCATTTGCCATGCTCGAGTCGTCAGAGCGCGCCGCCCGGCACCTCCGGGTAGGGTTCAACCGAAGATTCAGGCGGCCCTACGTGATTTTGAGAGACCAACTGGCAGGAATTTCCCCAGAGAGCATCCAATCGATTACCTTCGAGTTTATATTTTCCATCCTCGACTGGAACCCCGTCACACCTTACCTCGGGGACGACAGCAGGGGAGGGGGAGCTCTCGATGATGTAGCTTCACATCTGGTTGATGTGCTCACCTGGGTGATCGGAGCGAAAGTATCAGGGGTGAAAGCAAAACCTTCATCCGTGAATGAAGGAAGAGGAAGTGTGGTGAGCATTGAGTTGAAATTTGAAAATGGTACCGCGGCAAAGGGAAGTGCAGGACACGGGCCCAAATTTTCCGAGCGATTGGAAATCCGGGCAGATAACCGAAGGTTCATTGTGTTTCCCGCCGGAATGCTCGAGACATGCAGGATACCGAAATTTCTCCTTTCTCTTTATTGTTTTTTGAGAACACATTCCCACTTCGCCCGCCACAAGCTACTTCGCACGCCAAACCTTTCGCAAGAGAGCATGGGAGGTCAGCTCCGTGACTTCGCGCAGGCCCTTCGAGGCGAGACACATTCTCGAAGCGGCGCCGACGCGGTGAGCGGCATCGACGCGCTCAAGGCGACGATGGCGTGTCGCGAAAGCATCAGGTCAGGAGGAAAATGGATTTCAATAAAGGATTTAAGAGGGAACAGGCCATGAGGAAAGGGACACCGGTTTTGCTGATAGGGATCGACGCTGCAGACGCGATCTTCATTGACAGGCTCTTAGAGGAAGGAAAGCTCCCGGTTCTTGCGCAATTGAAGGACCGGGGATGTTTCGGGCTCCTTAAGACCGACGCGAAACGTTTCGCCGGGGGGGTGTGGCCGAATTTCTACACCGGAAAGGAAGTTCCGTGGCACGGGATCTACCACAGCAAACTTTGGCGGCAGGAGAACATGCGCTGCGAGGTGGCGAGCGGCGGCTGGCTTCGGGAAAAGCCCTTCTGGGAATTTCTCGATCGGAATAGTTACAAGATCGGGATCGTCGATGTGCCGATGCTCCTCGAAGCCCCAAAATCATTGAACGGAATTCACCTGTCCGGCTGGGGTACCCACGACCTCATACGCAAAGGATCCTGGCCGCCTGAGCTCTGGAAGCAGATTACGAGAAAATTCGGCCCCCCGGTTATTTCCACCGAATACTTTGGCCATCAGACTGAAAAAACGCTGTTGCGCCTGAGGGATAATATTCTCAAAGGAACCGATCAGATGGTCGATATAAGCCTGAATCTCCTGGGCCAAGAGTCGTGGGATCTCTTCATCGTCGTGCTTGGCGCTCCCCACCGGGGCGGCCATTACCTCTGGGATCTCTCCCAGATAGATAAAACCGGGCTCTCGGCGGAGACGAAGAGAGTTCTGGAGGGGGCGCTCACAGAAGTCTATCAGGCCTGCGACCGGGCCATTTCCCGGTTGATCGAGAATGCCCCTCAGGGAGCCAGGGTCATGGTATTTGCCGTCCACGGAATGGGTCAAAATCCGGGATGGGCAGACCGTTGCCCCGAGATTATCACGAGGATTAAACAGGTTGAAGAGGGTGCATCCCCAAAAACAGGCCTTCTCTATAAAATCCGGGAATCACTCCCTTGGGATTTAATCAGCACGGTCACTACCCGGCTCCCGAGAAATATTCTCGACCGCCTCGTCAGCCTCTGGTCTGCGAGAATGTTCGACTGGGCTTCGACGCGCCACTTCCCCCTCCCCATGGATTACGCCGGTTACCTCCGGATAAACGTGAAGGGACGTGAGCTCCAGGGCATCGTTGACCCGGGGAGCGAATACAACGCCCTCGTAGAAAAACTCGCCGGAGCCTTTCTCGGTTTCACCGATATTGAATCGGGCAAACCGATCGTCGAGAGAGTTTTTCGAATGGAAGATCTGTCTCCACCGGATGCCCCGTACCGGAATCTCCTCCCCGATCTGGTCATCACCTGGAGTGATGTCACGGCTGTTCAGTCTCACGGCATTCGTTCAAAAAAATACGGGGAGATCAGGTGGGATAATAACGGCTTGCTTCCATCGGGCCGATCCGGGAACCACCGTGATTCAGGATGGTTCGTCGCTGTCGGAGATGGGATACAACCGGGAACATCCGAAGAGGGATGCCGGGTCATAGACCTCGTTCCTACAGTGTTTACCTGGCTCGGTGTAGAGCCTGCAGGGGATTTCCAGGGAAAACCCATCCCCGCCATCTCTGGCGCTCCTCCGGATAATCCCTAAACATCGAGCGAGGCACCTGCCGCTCTCCGAAAGGTAGCGGCAGGTGCCTGTACGATTTCAGCTCAACGATCTCGAGGGATGCATTTCTTGGTAAGAAAGGGAAAAATATCGATCCTCTTAAAGTGGTTGATTGGGCTCTGTCTGGTCTGGTATCTCCTGACGAAAATTGACATTGCGAAGGTCGAGCGGGCATTCGCGAGAGCAGATCTCACGTGGCTCTTAACAGGCTGCATCCTCCTAATCCTCATCAGGATACACATGGCCTGGCAGTTGAAGATGGTAGTCCAGCACCAGGATGTGGATCTTACCACTGCACGGGCGTTTGCGATCAACCTGATTACGGGATTTTATGGTCTCATCCTGCCCGGGGACATGAGTGCAGGAATAATGAGATGGCGCAAACTCTCGAAACCTTCAGGCAAGGGCGCGGAAGTGCTTGCGGCGCTGGTGTTTCTCAGACTCATCAATTCTACCGTCATTTTACTCTTCGGCATCATCGCCCTCCTGATCGATAACCCTTTCGATAACGCCGTCGTTTCCTTTACCGCTATCGCTTTTCTTGCAGGAATGATCGTAATCTATTCCTCTATCTTTTCGGAAAGAGTGGCTGTCCGTATAGAAAGGTACTTTCGTGACCCCTTCCCCGGGATGGCGCCGTTTATATGGGAGAAACTTCGCAGGGTGTGGTCCGCTCTCGCTCAATACAGAGTATTATCAAAGAGTAATCTCGTTAAAATTACATCCGTTTCACTTTTGAATCTTTTCTTGAGCATCGCCCTCTTTCTTATCCTGGCAAAATCCTTGCACCTCACCATTCCGATAATCGCACTGGTGTGGATCCGGGCAATGGTATTGATCATTCAGCTTATTCCGGTCAGTATTGCCGGGCTGGGAATCAGGGAGGGAGCGCTTGTGTTCATCCTTCCGATATATGGTATCTCCCCTCCAGACGCGATGGCGTTTTCCCTCCTCTTATTCGGCCTGATTATCGTAATTGGACTCGTGGGAGGAATTCTCGAGGCGAATGAAGTTCTCATCGAACCACTTAGGAGACCTCTCGCAGAAAATGGGCCGGAAGAAAAAATGAATCGGAAACGATAACCGAAAAAAACTTCAATTACATATGGAAACCCTACAGTTGTCCGGTTCGAATATAGTACTCGTAGGTCTGCCCGAGCATGTACCTGAGGTCCTGGTAAATGGGGGAGTACCCCAGCTCTTTCCGTGCCTTGGTGATATCCACGCGCCTGCTTGCAATGAAGAGATTGAGCCGCTCCTGGGTGAGAGGCGATTGACGGCCCGCCATCTTCGCGAGAAAAGTGATTATCCCAGCCGCTGCCCGAGCTACCGGAAGGGGAACTATCTTGTAAGGCTTAGGATTGCCGACGAGATCCCCTGCCACATCCAGTATTTGCCCGAGGTCATGATGTTCCCCCGAGTGGACCAGGTAGATCTCTCCGGGACGACCCCGTTTTGAGGCAAGAATCAGAGCCTGAACCAGATCGGTCACATAGATCAGCGGCTTCTCCACATTTAACTTCCGGCCGAATACCGGAAAGAAACCCCTTTTGCAGAGTTTGAAAAGATCTAGAAACTCTCCACCCCGTTTCCCTCCCCCTGCCACGAGACAGGGTCTTACGATAACCACACCGAGGCCCGATTCCCGTTGAATTTTCAACAACTCTTGCTCGGCCGCCCTTTTAGAAACCTGGTAAGGCGAAACGGGCGAGCATTCCGTCGTCTCGTCCATGATCGGATCGTCCGGCAGCCCAACTGCAGCCGTGCTCGAAATGAAAACAAACCGCGACACGCCAGCCCGATGCGCTTCTTCTGCTAGCCAGACTGCTCCCCGGGTATTTACGTTATATGTGTCATCGGTCGAACGGGATGAACTGATAGAAGGACTGGTCAACGCCACGCAATGAAACACTTCATCTACACCATCACATACATCCTTCAAGGAAGTGCGATCAGTCACATCGCCGATCGCCACCTCGAGCAAATCCTCCTGATCTCCGAATAGCTCACGTACCCTTTCTATTGACCTTGCCAGGATGCGAACTGTTCCCCGAGAATGTTCCAGGAGATGGAGGGTGAGATGCTTCCCCACAAATCCCGTCGCCCCCGTGATCAACACGCGATGGCTATTCGGATGCTCGTTATGCATATATCGTCCTGTTGAGGCATATCACTTTGCATTTATTCCTTAATCGGGGTGATAATGGCAATTTCCCCCAAAACTCATTCGACTATTTTCATAAGTTCTTAAAAATGGGAATTCTTCATCTAAGGAATTCTACGCATCGAGCTAAGTGGATGTCAAGCAACCCTTTAGAATTATTGGCGAATATTCTTGTCAACAGCTGCACAGATCAATATAGTTTAACTGTTCACGACAAAAATACGCTTTCGCTGGTAACGAATCGGGATCGTATCCTCAATACCCAAAACGCAAAGAATACACCCTTTTTTGTTGGAGCTAAGATCTTAAAAGAGTCCTTCAAAATTTCTCTTCCCTTAGGTAGGCCTTAATTGAGAAACATCGTAAAGCGCTCATATTTGAATAACAATACTGAGCTTGATTTATATGTTCAAGGTTCAAATAAAACAAATTTCAAAGATCGAATGTTCAATAAAAATCAAGCCACCTCTTTACCAGGTGGGGATTTTTCCTTCACACTCCCCTATAAGGCAGAATGTTTATTAAATTACGTTTCTATTTGACTGGGAAAAAATTTCCCCAAATGTAAAAATATTTCCCAAAATTGTATAAAAAATTCCTATAATAGCAGAATATTTATTCTTAAAAAAAATGTGAGTATTATATTTGTGTTAATAATTAATATATTACAATTCCGGTTTGATATTGATTGCGGTATGGATATTGCTACCTCAATGTAGTTGTCGGTAAATTTTAAAGGTATTAAAGAGAGAAAAAACATGGACGCCAGATTAAACCAGCAAGCCCAGATTGAAAGGGAACATCCCGCCGTTGTTTTGGGAATGTTTGATACTGGCCTGGGAGTCGGCAGGAGTCTTGGGAGAAATGGCATAAAAGTCTTTGGCTTCGATATGGTAAAAAACATTGGATTTTATTCGAAGTTCATAAACGCGGAGCTTTGCCCTGATCCGTTAAAAGAAGAAGATGAATTTATCGATTTCCTCGTCGATTTCAGTAGAAAACAGAAGAATAAACCAGTATTGCTTATTACGGCAGACTACTTTCTCAATGCAATCTCAAGAAACAGAAATCTGTTAAAAGAACACTTTTTGTTCAACATAGCCGCTCATAACATTATCGAAACGGTATCGGACAAATTCAAGCAGACGCAAATGGCCGCCGATGCCGGTATTTTGGTACCCAAAACATACTTCCCGGAAAATTTGAAAGAAGCATGTCGTGTGGCAGAGAATATTTCCTATCCTGCATTTATCAAGGGCCAGAATGTAAATCAGTGGAGAGTGAAATTATGCACTAAGGGTTTCGTGGTTAAGAGCAAAGAGGAATTCATAGGTCATTATGAAAAAATATTCAGCAATGAGGTTAAAGCAATCGCTCAGGAGGTCATTCCCGGACCTGATACAAACCATTTTAAGGTTTGTTCATATATATCGAAAGAAGGTGAGATACTATTAAATTTTACCCTGCAAAAAATCAGGCAAATACCCGTGAGATTCGGTGTTGGGTCCTGTGTAAAAAGCATCCATTTTCCGGAGTTGCTCGATACCGGGATACGATTTTTAAAACACATCAATTACACCGGAGTCGGTTCTGCGGAATTTAAAGTGAACGAAAGAGACGGCAAGCTCTACCTGATAGAATTAAATCAACGATACTGGCAGCAAAATTCCCTTTCAGAGAAATGTGGAATGAACTTCCCATTGTATGATTACTTACACGTTACAGGACAGAACCCCGCTCCATCCTCCCACTTTTTTGAAAACATCAAGTGGGTGAGCATTAACATTGATTGGTCATCATACAGGGAATATGGAAAAAAGGGGGAGCTTTCTTTTCCCGAATGGATCAGGAGTTTAAATGGCCAGAAAGTATTTTCCGATTTTGCCCGGGATGATTTGAAGCCCGCACAATATAGATTCATGCATTATGTCAAAAGAGGATTGGTGAAAGCAAAAAATGGATTTGTAAAATATACAAAGAAGGGGCAAAAACGGAAAGGTAGAAGGATACCAAGTAAAGCGCCTTTATTTAAATCGTAATTTGTAACATGTTTATCTCTTAAACCATGAAAAAGCGGGGAAAATCCTCAGTTCATTTGTTTCTTATTATCACACCTGACACCTGAAAGTTCGATATTACAAATGCTATTGGCCTCCTAAAGTTATCGGCGAACTACATAATAAAGAATTGAACTGGTCCTACCCCGTGCTGGTTCAAAATCCCCCTGCCACACCCCAAACGCGAAACTCACGGCCGCACTTCGTCCAGATAACGCGGTATCAAGTTTCCTTCCGATTATCCGATAAGAAAATTACGGGCGCATCAGGTGCCAAGTAACGACAGCAGGAGTTAACGGTGAAACGCGTTATCCTTAGCTTGGCAATATTCCTCCTCTTTTTTCCATCAATGAGCACGGGGAGTCCAAATGTGCTCAACAGTAAAGTAAAAGTCGACAAACCGGGAGTATCGAAGATCGCCAGGGGGATGACGGTAAGTTTCGATAAGGACGGGGTGTGGTGCTTCTTTGCGGGATTTAAAAGCAGAAGGGGTTGCGCTAACGGATACGAGACGATAACCGTGTTTCAGTACAACACCAAAAACATCTTATCGGTAAAACCCGGAGTTTACAAAGTCTGGACAAGGATTATCAAATCCAGCGATTGTTCCTTCAACGTCAAGGATAAGAACTTTGCCGACGGAGACGAGGCAGGACAGTGGTTCGGTGTTATCTACGGTGGAACAGATTTGGGGATCAGCCCGGAGACCCACCTCGTTGCCTGCGGTGAGGACGTTGTATACGAAAGTTTTGACGGGTTTCTACAGAGAGCCATATGCGCAGATGTAGAAAACTGATGACCCGCTATCTGATAACTACCCGAACTCCCATCTTCACATCAAAAGGTGGGAGGTGACCTCAAGAAAAAGGAATAATCCGCACGGCCCGATTCATAAAACAGTTCAAGGTTCACAGTTCAAATTTTTCTGTTTGCATCTTCTGAGTATTGGCGTTCTGGTGTTTCAGCTCTTCCCCGGGGACTCGGGACTCGTATCAATCCCCTTTCCGCATTACAAATGATCACCTGTTACCTGAGCGGCCTCTTCTTTCTCTGTGTCTTGAGCAAGGCGGCGCCTCCTCTGGTTCAGAAAGATGGCACCGTAAAGGGCGAGTCCCAGGGGCCAAATTAGGTAGGGGTGGGGCAGTCCCACCCAATTGGCCACCACATGCGGCTGCATCATGATGAAGGTCACGCCGAGGAAGAAGGGGATCTCGTAGATCTTGTTTTTGTGGGTGAACCAGCCCTGGGTGGCCGATGCAAAGGCGAAGTTGCCCACGCAGGCCATGGCGAAGATGAGCATGGCGATTCCCCAGCTGTCGATCCCCTGCAGGATCAGCTCATGGTTGAAGATGAACATGAAGGCGATCATAGCCGTCCGGATGTCGTAGAGGAACCCCTGGATCCCGGTAGGGATGGGGGGCGATTTCGCTATTGCCGCGGCGGCGTAAGCCGCAAGGCCGACAGGAGGCGTATCGTCGGCCAGGATGCCGAAGTAGAAGCAGAACAGGTGGGCAGCCATGAGGGGCACGATGAACCCGTTGGCCGCCCCCACCTCCACGATGATGGGCGCCGTCAGGGCCGCCATGACGATGTATGTAGCGGTCGTTGGAAGCCCCATGCCGAGGATGAGGCTGGCAATGGCGGTTATGACCACCAGGGCGAATATGTTGCCGCCCGATAGAAACTCCACGATCTCGGTAACGATCCCGCCGATCCCCATGGTAACCACCCCGACGATGATGCCGGCAGCGGCCGTAGCGATGGCCACGGTAACCATGTTGCGCCCTCCCGCCACCATCGCGCTGACGATATCCTTAAACCCCTCGGTGAGGCCCGGAATCACGGGCTCCTTTTTGAAATAGCGCC
>CAYFXN010000069.1:0-10850 GCA_964347065.1 uncultured bacterium
CGTCTCGATGAGCGCGCGGTACTTTTCTTCCGATTTCCGGAGGTTATCCTCCGCCCGCTGCAGATCGGTTATGTCGATGCCGAGGCCGATGATGTAGCCCTCTTTCCCTTTTCCCTCGGAGAGGACAGTGTTCTCCCAGGTTATCAAGCGCTTCCCCCCCCTTTTTTCGGCCCAGTAGGTCTCGAGCCTGTTCGCTTTCTTCCCGATCTTGAGCTTGTTGAATTCTTGCCTGACCCTCTCCGCCTCCTCCTGCGTGGGCGAGAGCTCCCAGACGAACTTGCCGATCACTTCCCTGGGCGAGAATCCCGTCGCCTCGCAGCAGGCGCGGTTGAAGCATACGATCCGTCCTTCCTGATTGTAGACCACCGTCATCGTCCCGGCGGCGTCGAGAACGACGTCGATAAAGTCGCGCTCAGCCCCTGCGATTTTACCACTCTGATTCTTTCTGTTTTTTTCCTCGATCAGGGTTGACAGGATGCTGTTGAGCACCTGCAGCTCTGAAAGGATCTCATCTCTGGTTCTTTTTTCCTTCCCCATTTACCGCTCGTTTTACGTAGTGTTGCCCCTTGTGTGGGACATTTTCCCCGGAGAACCAGCGCCATGGATAGATTAATGGATTAAGGTAATAGAATAATCGAGAAAAATAAAGAAAAAAATGGAATGGCAGGCATTGATAACTCTTCTCCACTCCTCCCTCCCGCCGCAAGGTTGCATTATTGAACCGGGGTGATACGGTATATGTCCCCCGACGCGTAATCTGCCAGGTAGAGGCTACCGGCTTCGTCTTCGCCGAAGGTGGAGATGAGGTACGGGGAGTCGAGGAGAAACGTGTTTTCCCAGAAGGCTCCCTGTCTTTGCAGTCCCCATATCCTGCCGCTGCAGTAATCCCCGTAAAGGTAAATTCCCTGCATGGTAGGGAACGCATCTCCCCGGTAGACAGAACCGCCGGTAACGGAGCATTCGCCCTGGGAGTGGTCGTATTCCGCAACGGGAAGGGAGATTCCCGTCGTGTCGCAGGAGGGATTTCCAAAGCATCGAGTTCCCTCCATGATGCTCCAGCCGTAGTTCTCCCCGCCGGGGCTTCCCGCCGCCTGTACGTTTACCTCTTCGAGGGAGCTTTGGCCTACGTCGCCTATGTAGAGGTCGCCGGTGGCGCTGTCAAATGAGAAACGCCATGGGTTCCTCAGTCCCAGGGCCCAGATCTCGCCGGCGGCGCTCGGGTCATTTACGAAGGGGTTGTCAGTGGGGATTTCGTAGAGCTCGGCGCCCGACTCTACGTCGATCCGGAGGATCTTTCCGAGAAGAGACGTAAGGTCCTGTGCTTTCTTCAGTGGGTCTCCCCCTGAGCCACCATCGCCGAGGCCGATGTAGAGATAGCCGTCGGGACCGAATTGCAGCTGCCCCCCGTTGTGGTTCCCGAAAGGTTGCGCGGTGGTAAGGAGGACCTCCTCCGTTGCGGGATCGGCACTGTCGGGATCGCTCGACAGGCGAATTCTGGACACCACCGTCCGGCCGTCGGGGCTCCCGGAGTAATGCACGTAGAAATAGCCTTTGCCGGCGTAGTCGGGCGGGAAAGCCAGCCCCAGGAGGCCCTGTTCGCCACCCGCTGTTATCACCCGGTCTGAGACATCCAGGAACAGGGTTTTCTGAGAGGCGCCGCTTTTTACCAGCCATATCCTCCCCCCCCGTTCGACGATGAAGAGGCGATCGGTACCGTCGCCTGCATGGGTTATACCGAGGGGATTGCTGAATCCCGTAAGGACTCTGGTAAGAGATAGTTCGGGGGGGCCGGAGACAGGAGGCGGATTCGGCGTATCGCTTTCGCTGCTGCAACCGGAAAGACCGAAGGCGATGATGGAAAGCATTGCATAAAGTGCGGCCTTTTTCCGCATTGTGTTCACAATCCGTTGACCCTCGATGTTTTCTATAGGATGCAGGTTATTGCGCCGGGGATTTGTTATAGATGAAGCGGAGGGAGACTACAGCGGACTCTTTTTCATTTGGTAAGGTGCCGGGGAAAAGGTGACCCGTCATGATCTGGCTTCCTGCCACATTTCTCATGGCACTTTTTCCGACAGAGCAGGTGGATAGAGCGGCTTCTCTCTCTGCGGCCCTTCTTTTTGCGGGGAGCAGTCAAAGCTCTCTTTCCAGGCAGACTCCTTCCATCAAGCGCTTTCGTATTTCCAGCTCACCCTGTACCGCGTACTCGATTTTCTCCTCCCCCCTCGCTTTCACGAGCATCCGCCTGAAGGGGACTTTTTTCCACCCCGTCCAGGGTGCATCGGGGAGCTGTTGCGGCTCGCAATCACATCCCTCCAGGCATTCGCCCACCCTGACCCTCGTACCTCTCCTGTTGTATTGTTTCATGAGTTTGTTGATCAGATCCGTCAGGTCCTTCGGTGTCGGCATGAGATGTTCGGGAATGCTCAGAGGTCCCCGGAACTCTATGGAGATAGAGCTGCTCTCAGGGTATTTCGTCTCGTACTGCACCCAGTAACACCTCCCGAAACATTTTCCCACCTGGCTCCCTCCTTTTTTTGGACGCCTGAGTGATACGGGAGAAATATCTGTGCACCCTGTTCTGTTCGTTTTGCCGGCCCACCTCATGTCGAATGGGAGGGAAGCCGCAGGGCAACGTTTCCCCCTATTGATCGGGCAGGGATATAGATTTATTAAACCAACTATAGAGAAAAGTTCAAGAGATTCCTCTCTTTTTTTGTTTCCGGGAGTGATACCTCAGGCGATTTTCGAGCCGGCGTGCAGCGGGGAATTGCCGCTTGCGAAACTCCATATCCCGTGGAGCTCAAGCTCCCTTTCCATTTCGCCAAGAGAAGTGGAGAGCAGATCCACCAGTTCATCCACCTGTGCTTCGGTGATGATGTAGGGAGGTGCGATCATGATGTGGTCTCCATTGATCCCGTCACAGGACCCCCCTCCGGGATAGAGATAGAGACCTTTTTCGAGACAGATACTTCCAAGTTGCATGCTAATGCCGAACTGTTGCGGGAAGGGTTTCTTGGAGCGCCTGTTCGCCACGAGCTCGACGCCTGCCAGAAGGCCCCTGCACCGCACATCTCCCACGATGGGATGATTTTTTTTGAGGCAGGAAAGTTTCTTGTGCAGGTATTTCCCCATCGATTCGACCCTCTCTACGAGGTTGTCTTCTTTGATAATCCGCAGGACCTCAAGGCCGACAGCTGCAGAAAGCGGGTTGCCGGCAAACGTGTGGCCGTGGACAAAGGAGCCTGCAGGAGAGCGTTTGATTACCTCGTATATCTCGTCGCTGATCAGCATGGCCCCGAGGGGGGAGTAGCCGCTGCTGATACCTTTGGAAATGGTCACGATATCGGGTATCGCCTGAAAGTGCTGGAAAGCGAAAAATTTCCCCGTACGCCCGTACCCCGTCATCACCTCATCGGCAATGAGCAGCAGGTCGTATTTGTTGCAGATGCTCCGAATCCTTCGCAAGTAGCCGGGTGGCGGCGCGACAGCGGGGGCCGAAGCGCCGAGAATGGGCTCGAGGATAAATGCCGATACCAGGTCGGGACCCTCCGAAAGAATTGCCCGCTCGAGCTCATAGGCGCACTGGAGATCGCAATCGGGAGGGCCGGGGTTTCTCTTGTGCTCGTGGAAGGGGCAGCGGTAACAGTAGGCGGGGGGAATTTTCGGAGAGGAGGGGAGCAGGGGTGCGTACTTGCTCCTCCTTCCGGGGTGTCCGCTCAAGGACAGCGCTCCGATCGTAGAGCCGTGGTAGGAGATGAACCGCGATATGACCTTGGATTTCTCTGAATTTCCTCTCTCCACGTGATACTGCCTCGCCAGCTTGATGGCTCCTTCGACGGCTTCCGATCCCCCCGACGTGAAGTATACTCTTTTCAGGGGCCTTGGTGAGAGGGAAGCGATCTCGTCAGCACACTTGAGCATCGGCTCCGACGAAAAAGTGGAGAGGTGAACGAATGCCACGTTCTCAGCCTGCCTTCTCATCGCCTCGATGAGTCTTTTGTTGTTGTGGCCGAGGCACACAACGGCCGCGCCCGAGGCCCCGTCGATGAGTCTTTTCCCCTCCCGGGTGTAGAGAAATATCCCTTCTCCGTGAGATATCACCGGATAGGCCTTGTTGAGGCTGCGGAAAAAAATATGGCGGGTTTCCAATTTTCCCATTCTCATGGTCCGATTCCGCTCTGTGTCCTTTCGCCTGACCGGACCGCGGACTCATCTTTCCCTGTATGCGAGCCATGGAAATGCTGGCGGGCAGATTGTTTCACCGTCACCCTCGTCTTTCCCTGTTGGGTGTTGCTCTCCTGTCCATAGTTATCGGAAATGGGTGATAAATCTGTAGAATGATTTACGGAAAGAGGATCGATCTTCCGGGGGGAATGTCCCGCTTCCACGAATGAGGGCAGAGAAGAAGCACGGTAAAGGAAAATCCCGGAACGGGCTCTCCTATGGAAGGAAAGATACGATGTTGGGGATGGGTGCCGCATCAGATAAAACCTCGCGGCCTCCCGGAGCATCTAAGGGGTGACAGGCAAGATATTTCAGGGGAGGAGGAATTGCGGTGCAGAAAAAAGTATTTACCCTGATCAGTATGGTGCTTCTCGTCGCTGCTGTTTCGAAGGCGGGCTCACTAAACAGGGACGAGATAGTAAGAGACGCTGACTGGTCGAAAATGAAGGCGGTGACGGTGAGCATGGGAGAATTTAAGTTCGAGCCGTCCCGCCTGCATTTCACAGCCGGCGTACCGTACAAGCTCACGATACGAAATACCGGCGAGGTAAAGCACTACTTCGTTTCCGAGGGGTTTTTCAAGGCGATAGCCCTGAGAAAGGTGGAAACCCGGGACGGGGAGATAAAAGCCCCTTACCTCACGGCGGTGGAGGTCTTTCCTGGACGCTCCATCGACCTTTACTTCGTACCCGTTTCGCAGGATACATACGAGCTCACCTGCACGATCAAGGGACATGCGGAAATGGGCATGGCCGGTCACGTCGTGGTAGAGTAGCGGCTGCCGGATTCCCCCGGAACTACGAACTGGGAAGGGAGAATTTTGGTTTAACCATATTTACCGGTTCTCATTCAATTGCGGAACGGAACTTATCTGGTTCTGTGAAAACGATCAAACGGCGGACATATTCCGCGGGAATAATTTTTCCTGTCTGATTTTCAGGGTGTGAGACCCTTTGCGGCCTGCACAGAATTTAATATAGTAGTATAAAGAAAGCGGTGCTTTTTTCAAATATATGTCAATTCGTTACCGGAAAGCGTTCTTCAAGGGGAGCGCAACGAACGGGGGGGAGGAAAGGTCCGACAGGAACCTCCCGTCTTTATTGGGGATAAAGTCAGGGAACGAACTCTTGATCAGAAAGGAGAGGGACAATGGCTGGAGTAAAGGCGGTAGTGTACGAGGAATATGCGCCCGATGACGATTTCAAGCGAATTCTGAAGGTGAGAGAGATCGATGAGCCGAAACCCAAGTCCGATGAGGTGGTATTCAAGGTCAAAGCGGCGGCGCTGAACTACAATGATATCTGGGGCATGAGGGGGGTACCCATTCCCGTGCCGCTTCCCCACGTTTCGGGTTCTGACGCCGCGGGAGAAGTGATAGCCGTAGGTGACCGGGTGAGACACATCAAGGTGGGGGACAGGGTCGCGTCCCACGCCAACATGTCCTGCAGGGTCTGCACGGCCTGCACCGACGGCCGGGAATATGACTGCGCGAATCGGACTATCTGGGGGTTCCAGACGGGCCCAAACTGGGGGGGCTTTTCGGAAGTTACGTATCTCCCCGAGGTAAACGTCGTAAAAATCCCCGATAACGTGGGATTCGATGAGGCAGCGGCGGCGTCCATGACGCTTCTCACCTCCTGGCACATGCTCGTTGGAAGGGCCAGGATCAAGCCGGGGCAGACGGTACTCATCATGGGGGGAGGATCAGGCGTGGGGAGCTTCGGCATCCAGATAGCGAAGCTCTACGAATGCACGGTCATTGCCACAGCGAGCCCTGACAAGTTGGACAAGTGCATCGAACTGGGGGCCGATTACGCCGTGGACCACAGGAAGGAAGACTGGCACAAAGAAGTTCGTGGAATTACGAAGGAAATTGCCAAATCGAGGGGCGGTGTACCGGGTATCGACGTGTCCTTCGACCACATCGGTCAGACCCACTGGAACAAACAGCTCACCCTCTTGAAATACGGCGCGACACTTGTGTCCTGCGGCGCCACGACAGGGTACGATGCCAAGACGGACCTCCGCCATATATTTTTCAAGGGGACGAACATCCTCGGGTCGACCCAGGGAACGAGAGCCGAGCTCGAAGAAGGTTTCCACTGGATGGGGAAGGGAAAGATAAAAGCGGTCATCGATTCGGTCTATCCCTTCGACCAGGCCGCGAAGGCGCACACGAAGATGCTGACGGGCAAGGGCCTTTTCGGCAAAATCCTTCTGAAGCCTGAATAATGAGGCCCGCCGGCAGGGTGGATGCGGTGCTTGCCCCCGGCGAGGAGCGTGGGTTTCTGTTATTGACTTAGCGGGACCGGCATGGTCCAGAGGATTTTTTTTTCTGCGTGAGCATCAATGACCTTTTGTAAACGGGGGGTGTCATCCATCGCCTTTTCTGTTTCCCCGTTCCGAGAAGTTCGCCGCTTCAAGATCGGGTTTTTCAAAGGGAACCTCTTTGGGGAATCGGTGAGCAACGTCCCTTTCTTTCCCTTCCTTCTTGTAGCGGTACATCGAAGTATCGGCCCGGGCGAGCATCTCGTCGATGGAAGAGGGATCGTTGGGATCGTAGCGGGCTATCCCCACGCTCATGGAGAGTTGGTACCCCCTACTCTTTCGGGCATTGATATCGCGGATATTTTTCTCGAATCGCTCTATGATAAGCTTCTCCACATCGGTTCCCTGGATCTCTATCATGAGAGCGGCAAATTCGTCACCACCCATGCGTGCGATGACGTCCGAATGGCGGAAGGTATCCCGCATTATGATTCCCGCATCCACGAGGGCAGCGTCTCCCTCCTGGTGGCCGAAGCTATCGTTTATCCCCTTCAAGTTGTCCAGGTCGGCGAAGAAGAGCATCATCACTTTTTTTGTCCTTCCTGCAAGCTTCATCATCTGCCCGGCGAGGTGGAAAAAGCCGCGTCTGTTGCAGAGCCCCGTGAGGTCATCGGTGAGCGAGAGGGTTCGCAACCTCTCTTCGAGCGCCTTGCTGTCCGTTATGTCGCGAAGGATTAACAGAACTTCATCTTCGCCCGTTTTCACGATACGCACCTCGAAGTAGCGATCGACGTCGCTCCGATTTTCGTGATAATCGAAAATCTGGTTATCACCGCTTGTCAGTGCCCTGTTTATGTGGTGGGCGATCCTTTTTGCAATATCGGGTGGCCAGATGGTATCGACATTTTCCCCGAGAGATTGGGCGAATCGGTCCGCCGGGGAATCCTCATTCACCGATTCGAGCAGGGTTCCATCGCCTCGAACGCGCAGAAGGAAATCGGGGATCGCACCCAGAAGGGATATCATCTTTGTTTTGCTTTTCAAGAGGTCCTCTCCCCACTGCCTCCGCTTCCTGATGATCTTTGAAGCCACGATGCCGTATATGAAAAAGATTACGAGTGTGGATATACGGTAATAATTGTCAAAATTGCTTATGTTGAGGATGAGAATGTCCCAGAACGAACTGTTTGAAAAGAGAAACCGCGCGATCAGGGCGTTTATCAGCCAGACGAGGGTGAATGCAACAAATGAGTAGAGAATGACTTTGTGTTCATCCTTGACCATAGAACCACCTTTCAAGACATGTTTGCTCATATCCCCACGCTTTCTATTTCGGAATAAAACGGAGAAAGGTTGAGCTCTTGTGAAAAAAAATCCCCCCCTGCCCGATTTCCCGTGTGCAGAGTTAAAGATGCGATTAATAATCCCAAATTCTAAATCCGAAATACGAAACAAATACAAAATCCAAAACACAAATGTTCGAAAAGATAAAGCTATTGATTATTTTTGCGCAAGACTTCCACCAAACGCTTCATGTTTTGGATTTTGTATTCCGGTCATTTGAATTTGTTTAGGATTGAGTGCTTAGAGCTTCGGATTTGCCATGGAAACTCCCACTTTTATCTCTATAGCAGTATTACGTGATCTCCACTTTATATGTTCCGGGCTTCCCGACTTCATGAGTTTTTCCGTTTTTCCTTCTCGGCAGTGGTAAGACAACGGGCGAAGAGATGAGGAAAAACCACCTCATTGACTATAGCGCTCTATTTGCGGTACTAAATCCTTATAAACGTTGCAAATATAATGTTGTGTCTTGGGTGGCAGATGCATGAAAAGCAGCATCTCCCTTCGCTCGGCCCGGCGGTCCCACGATGGGGGAATAAGTTGACACGAGCTTTCGGCCGATTGCTGCTGAATTCCTATCGCTGGCATGTGGAAGGTCAGCTGCCGAACGCTGCCAGGTTCGTGATTATTGTTGCCCCCCATACATCGTCCTGGGATTTCTTGCCAACCATGGGAACCATGCTGGCCGTTGGGTTCCAAAGCTACTGGTTGATAGCGGACACCTATCACTGGTGGCCACTTGGAAACTTCCTGGGCTGGTTAGGGGGGATTCCCGTTGATCGCAGCATGCGCCGCGATCTCGTGTCGCAGATTGTAAAGAGGTTTAAAGAGAATGATAAATTTATACTTGCCATGTCCCCGGAAGGGACACGGAAGAGTGCGCGACAGTGGAAAACCGGTTTCTGGCATATCGCTGCCGGTGCAGGTGTGCCAATCCAAATAGTAGCTGTCGACTATGAGAAGCGTGCCACCATATTTGGTCCGGTAATCGAACCGTCAGACAATATCGAAGCAGACATGGAAAAGATCCAAATGTGCTATCAAGGTGTAAGAGCCAAGCACCCGGACCAATTTGATGCAGAATATCTATAGATGCTGCCCGACAGATAAGCCCCTGTGAACGGAAAACTGCGAACCTTGAACTGTTTGCCTTATCTCAGGCCCCGGGACTCTGGACGAAAAAAAAGCCGCCGTGAAGGTGGACTTGTCCCGCCGTAGTTACGCGGCAGCATGAGAAAGGTGGACTTGTCTCGCCGTAGTTACGCGTCAGCGTAACGTAGGCGGATGGCACGCCCTGGAGGATTCGAACCTCCGACCTGCGGATTCGTAGATGGTAACGGAGATGAGTAAATCCAGTATTTTAGCGGGTTTTCGGGTGGTAGAATGTGTAAGGGTGCGGAAAAATGAGCCCACTTCCGCACCCTATACGCACCCAAAAAAATAAGCATGCTTTCCCAGAAAAAGGGGGTGGCAGGGGGGGAACTCTCATAAGGATTTTATCTAGTTTGACCTCTGTCTCCGAAAAACAAAAAGGGGTAGGGGGGAGTGACCGGATTTGGTTTTTTCGATTGCAATAAGAATCTTATTGCTGTCTACACACAAGGGGGAAAATAGGAGAAGATTAGATTTTTTGAAGCAGAAACTCAAAGGCAGGGCCTAATCGACCCTGCCTCAGTTCAGCTGTATTTATCTCTACTCAGATATCCCAGGGTTCACGACCTCCACCTCACACGAAGTCGTAGTAGTGTTACCGCTGCTATCAGTAGCAGTAACGGTCCAGGTGATGTGGTCGCCCACTCCACCCGAATCCGAGATGGTGATGGTGTCATCCGGGATCTGCACCACACAGCCTTCCGTCTTGTCTATTCTCTTGCCCTTCATCGTGAACATGAAACAGTCGTATTCCATGATTTCCACACTCGGATCAAGGCAGTTGTCAGAGGCCGAGGCGGTAAACGAAATCGGTACATCGGGTGGAACGATGGTGTCGGGGCTGTTGCACTCGATTTCAGGCAGGGTGTTGTCGATTACGGTGACCGTTGCGGTGCAGGTGTCGAAAGCCCCCTGGTTGTCCTCAACCGTGAGCGTGACTGAGGTGTCGCCCAACGAATAGGGGCCCGGCGGATCCTGGCTCAGCGTGATGGGATCCCCATCCGGGTCAAATGACCCGTTATCGATGGAAGTATCTGCCAGACAGGACGCGTCGGCATCGACGATCACATCCGCGCAATCTGCCACAGGTGCAGCATTCGTCAAAACGTCATAGGTAACCGTGCCCATGACTTGGAGGGCTGACGGATTGTTTTGGGATCGCGACGTGGCGGCAGCATTTACATTAAGTGTGCCTGTATTGTTCGTCCAAAATCTTAAGACATTCTGCGCACCAATATTGAAAAAGCTCTGGTTAGTTACCACGGGGCGGTTCACGTTATTCGGATTAAAAAAGACGTATGATATGGGTGGCTCAGACCCGAGGCCATCCATCCTCCCATTTCCTCCACTACCTCCCCAATAACCAATCACATTACCGTTAAGTTGCAATTGAAGACGGTCATCTGCAACCAACAAGGAAAACTGGAGCGACACGTTGGTAGCCCCTGCAGGAAGGTCAAACGTGAGATAGTAAAATTCGATGCCGAAGGGGTAAAGTAAGGGGGTGTCAATTTTTAGAGGGTGATCCCAAATATCCTTTTTAAATCATATAGTTATAATTTTTCATCCTAATTTAACAATATCCTTATATTTCAAGGGTTTAGCAATTTAGAAGCTCTCAGAGGCTTTCTGAGGGCCTCAAATGTACATATGGGAGGAATAGATGATCCCAAAGGAGATCGGAGCTCCTGGGTCATTATCTTTCCCGTGAGTATGGTGGAAATTTGGAGAATCAGTAGGTGTGAAGCTCGCAATTTATTCGAGTTCTAACATAACACTTGGATGAGTTATTGACGAGCGGGTCATTGGACCACCTCGATCTTCACATTGATAACACCAGAATCAAGATTAGCTATACT
>CAYFXN010000070.1:0-10804 GCA_964347065.1 uncultured bacterium
GGCTTAGGCACTACCCTGCAACTCAGGGTCTTTTTTTCAGGGAAAAAAATATTAGCTGAATTCCTTGATGGCCAATAACGGGTTCTTCACGAAATGGGGAGGATCTATGTAACAGTTCATGTGGTGGTTGCAAGAGCAATTTTTCGGCAGGGGCCCGAATTTATCGATACCTATTTTCAATGCCTTCTCGTATGACCCCTCTTTCAATATGTTCGCGGCAATTTTTCCCAGGGGCAAACATGGATAAAACAGGTCTCCATTTGGGTAAACCCTTGGAGTCAAGGTTGGATAACAGGAAAATTGCCTGAAATCGAATATCGTCTCCAGATATTTCTGGCTCCCCAGAACGGACTTCTTCTTCTTTTTTGCAAGCATTACATCTTTAATTAATCGCCGGTATTCTTCGTTGTGCTTCAGATTTTCATTTATCTTCATCCGTTCCAGTATCTGGGGACCCAATGAGATCCAGATGTCGTGGTTGAAGCAGAAATCCATCACATCTCTCGCATGGGGGATAGTTTCTTCCGTAATAACGAAATTGACCGTCATGGAGAAATTCTTCTCTTTCTGAAATTTGGCGCAGTCTATAATATTTTGCTTCAATTGTGTAACCGTATTAACCGACACGCCGAGAATTGTTGCATATTTCTCCTCGTCGCACATATCGAAACTTACGATGAGGTTATCGAGATAATCGAGAACCTCAATCTTCTCGTGGATCAGGCTCATATTCGTGACCATCGACATGGACTTGAAACCTATGCGTTTGCATGCCGATAAAATATCGACTATATCTTCCCGTAATAACGGTTCTCCTCCCGTAAAATAGATGCATGGACAATCTTTTTTAATTATTTCGAGCAGTTTGATAGTCTCTTCGGTACTTAACTGGTCCTCGAAGTTTCTGTTTGATCCGCTCCGGGCAAGGTCACAGTAGGAGCAATGAAAGTTACAGCGTAAAGTCACATAATAGGCGAGAACGAGGGGTCGAAGCGGTGCATTCCTATTGATGTTGATCTTGAAGAAATTCTCCACGTAGTGCATGAGCAGCTGATTTGATATTTGTCCGAGCACTGGCGACAACTCCTTCAGGTTGTTGAGTAAAAGCCCGTGGGGGGGATTTTCCCCCCCACCGGATCAATAATCGATCCCTTCTGCGGTCAGGTTCCCCTCGACAAAATCGATGGTCGCAACGATTTCACCCATAAATTCCGGAATGTCGATGATCGTCTCGTCAAAGAGAGATATCCAGAATGCGCCCTGAGCGAGATCAAAGAGGGCAGCTCTATCCACGGTGAGTTCGGGGGCGATCAATTTCAGGTAATTTTCGGCCACATCTGCTTTCTGTTCGGACAGCAGCTCTACCGCCGTCTGCACGTCCCGGGTGAGGGCATGCCCGTAGTAGACAACGCTCTTTCTGAATTG
The DNA here is from genome assembly GCA_964347065.1 of uncultured bacterium. Taxonomy (GTDB): domain Bacteria; phylum Desulfobacterota; class Deferrimicrobia; order J040; family J040; genus WVXK01. The sequence continues at coordinate 1,426 of CAYFXN010000070.1, forward strand.
CCTCTCCGCGTTTCGGATGAAACTGGCCGCTTCCTGTTCGTTCAAATCGAATGCCGCGGAAAATCCCTCGCCGAACGCGTCGGTTAAAAGCTTCGGGAAGACCCCGCTGCGGCGTATCGCCCCATCGATCAACTTCTGCGCAATTGAAGGATCTACTAATTGTGTCAGAGCTATGTCGAGTGCGGATTCAACGATTTCGTGGGAGATATCGACGACGACATCGCGGGGCAGGGGGAGGCCTCTATCTGCGAGGAATGGGCCGAGTATCCCGGCCAGAATCTTTGCTTTGGCGATGATATACGCTTCCCCGGCTGCGGTCGTACGTCCCGTTGTATGGGCCGTGCTGTCTGCGCCGAATTCTGCCCCCGCGATATTTTCGCTGTGGGTTATGAATCCACGGGCAAGTGCTTTTGCCGGCCCCGATTTTGCCGCATGCCAGACCCCGAGGGGTTCATTGTGGGTTTGGGCTGAGAGGTAGCCCCTCTCCAGAGGAGACTGGAAGAGGTCGTTGACGAAGTCAGGGCCGATTCCCCCGTAGATTTCGTTCGCAGGGAAAACGCCCTTTTTGCCGCTTACGCGGTTGTAAAGTTGTTCGTTCACGTAAGCATGAGTGGCCCACCCCCACGGGAAAGCCTCATTACTATACATTACCAGGGCCATCACAATTATCCCCAGCACCGTAAATGGTTTTCTCATTTTCCATTTTTCCATTGTTTCCCTCCTTTGTTTTTCTTCCGGATTACCGTCATTTGTCCCTCTATCAAGAGATGTGCCAGGGAATACAAATGGAGGGTGTATTTTGTAAGTCGCTGATAATATTGGTCTTTTGGAGAATTGTCTATTTGTGGAAAGTGGGGATAGTGTGAAGAGGGCTGCGCTTTTTCAGGGAACTTCCGGGAACCTGACTGCACAGTCCGCTATTATTACAGACCGTATTCTTTTATCTTGTTTTGGAGTGTTCGGCGGCTGATACCGAGCATCTTGGCGGCTTTCGTCCTGTTCTGGTTTGCTTTTTCAAGTGCGTCCACGATCATCTGCTTCTCTGTTACGCGGGAGATGGTATCTACCTTTTCCTTGAGAGTCGAGGGTTCGGAAGGGCTTACCGTCCCCAGGATCTCCGGCGGAAGATCTTCGACTTCCAGCGTTTCGCCATCAGTCATCAGGACCATCCTTTCCAGGACGTTTTCCAGTTCTCTCGTGTTGCCGGGCCAATCGTAACTGGTGAAAGCGGTGGTTACATCCGTTGAAACCCGGGTCACCTTTTTCTTATATTTCAGCGAAAACTTCTCCAGAAAATATTCAACCTGGGGGGATATATCTTCCTTTCTCGCGATGAGGGGCGGAATATGGATCGGCACGACGTTCAGGCGGTAGAAGAGGTCGGACCGAAAGGTGCCTGATTTTACTGCCAGCTGGAGATCGACATTCGTGGCTGCGATAATACGGAAATCGATGTCGATCGTTTTTACACCCCCTAGTCGTTCGAATTTTTTGTCCTGAAGTACCGATAGTAATTTAACCTGGAGATGGAGGGGTATTTCACCGACCTCGTCGAGAAAGATTGTGCCTCGGTTGGCGATCTCGAACCGCCCCGGTTTGGAGGTTACCGCACCGGTGAAGGCCCCTTTCTCGTATCCGAACAACTCGCTTTCGATGAGATTTTCCGGTATGGCCGCGCAGTTTACCTTGACGAATGGATGTTCCCTCCGGGAACTCGCCAGGTGAATCGCCCGGGCGATGACTTCCTTGCCGACCCCGGTCTCGCCCGTTATGAGTACGGTGGGATCGGTGGGGGCAATTTTCTTGACCGTCTGGAAAATCTGCTGGATGGCCGGCGTGCTGCCGATGAAACCCGGCAGGAATTGACTTTCGTCCTTGAAATATTCGGAAAGGAGTTCTTTGTTCTTTTGTGACTCGGATATCGCTTTTTTTACCACATTCAACAGTTCACCTTCATCGAAGGGCTTGGTGATAAAATCGAAAGCCCCTTTCTTCATGGCTGTTACCGCCGTATCGATATCTCCGTGTGCCGTGATGATGATTACGGGGACCGCCGGTTTTATCTCCCGGCTCATGGAGAGCAATTCCATGCCGCCCTTGCCGGGCATTTTCAGGTCAGAAATAACAAGATCAAGGGCTCTCTCTTCTATTATGGGCATGGCTGAATCGACATCGTAAGCCGTCAGGACCTTAAAATCCGCTTTTTCCAGATGCCCTTTCAGGATCTTGCAGAGGTTTCGGTCATCATCCACGATCAAAATGGATTCCATGTCAATTACCCGCTTCTTTTCCTCGCATGAGAAATAAATCAAGGGAAGATCTCTCTTCGTCCCCCTCTCTCTTCCCTCGATGTTGCTGGCCGGATACCATCCTCTATTCGGGTAAAAGTATAGAAAACTCGACACCTCGGGGCAATATGTTATTTGCCTCCATACGGCCGTTATGTGCCTGTACTATTCTGTTGCTGATGGCCAGTCCCAATCCCATACCGGCTGTTTTCGTGGTGAAAAAAGGCTCGAAGATGCGTTTTGTGAGTTCTGGGGCAATTCCCGGCCCATCATCTTTGAAGCTGATGTGAACCCAGGGCGAATCGAGGTGCGTATCGATAACCAATTGACAATACTCCCCGCAGGCTTCATAGGCGTTCTTTATCAGGTTTAAAAATACCTGCTTCAGGAGGGAAGCATCAGCCTGGATCTTCGGCACGTCTCCTGATAAGTCCAGATGTATCTTCATATTCAGGTTTTCCATTTCGGCCAGCTTGACCGTTTTCCGAATAATCTCATTCACACAGACCACGTCCTTCTCTATCTTCAGCGGCTTCGTAAGGTCCTGAAAATTGGTGAGGATGTTATTCAGGCGTTCAACTTCTTCGGAAATGATGCTCTGATACTCCTGAATTTTCGGCTGTCCGACGCTCTTTAGTTCGTCAGCCTGAAGGACCGAGGCACCTTTGATGGAGCTCAGAGGATTCTTGATTTCATGGGCTATTCCGGCTGCCATCTCACTCAGAATTTCAAGTTTCTTCCGGGTCTGGGCGAGGATATCGAATGTTCTGCGGTGTTTGTAGACCCCGATAGCCAGAATGGAAGTGAAGATCACGCTCCCTAAGTGTCCGAGGGGTGGAATGGAAATGTTGAGTTTCTGGACGAGATCCGTCATCCCTGTCATTAGGGCGATGACTAAAGCGACGAGGAAATATCGGAGCCGGCTCTTTTCATCTTCGAAATTCGACTTGTTGATACTAAAAACTACCAGCAAAATGCTCCAGACGAGAAAGGGAAACAGGCAGAGGAGAAAGAGGATATTCCAGGTGGTGCCCCCGACGATTTTTTGGGTGAGAGCGTTGACCTGCTCCATGGGGACGCTCAATGCCAGCACGCTGGAGAGGATATATGCCAGGATTACCCATGCCCTGTTTTTCACATCGGAAGATACCAGGGTGTTTGTGAAATGGAACGTGAAGGCAGGTGCCATCACAGAGCCGATGGAAGATAAATATTTCCAGATGCTTCCCCCTTCACTGGCGGTTGTCCATAAACGGTTTCCCGTGGCATACACCATAAAGTCCCCGAAATTCCAGAGGGCCACGGAGATACAGATGAAGAAAAAAGTGATAAATATGGTACTTCGTGAAGTGCGGGCTATCACGATGACTGCAAAGACAATATTGATTAAAACTGCAGCGAGTGCGACGTACGCGTTAATCGTGAAAAATAGCTGATTCATAGGATAGGATCGAAAATCTCATTCAATTTTGCATGATATCTTTTGCGTATCCAATTTGAAGGAATGGGTCCCCGATGTGTAGGTACGGTAAAAAAGTTAAAGACGAAAGAAAAACGAACAATGTTTCAAGCGGCCTTACCATAAATGTAAACAAATCCTATGAACCCGTCAAGATAACAGTAACGTTAGGGTCAGGTCTACACTCTTGGCGCATTTGCCTCTCCAGCCGGGGGAAAGGAAATGCCACACGGGGGAGGGGAGACTCAGCTTAATCTAAAAAACAGCTCAAAGTTTAAAGAAATTGAATGGTACCGTAGGGATCTCTTAATTTGATCTTCTCACAATCTGGACCTGTCCCTCGCTTTCAGGGTGATGGTGGTGATACCTCATCCATCATCGAGGAAATCTACAAATCCGGTGACTGTATTTCCCCCTCCACTAGGCGAAAAGGGTAATTACGAGAAAAATCGATGAGATGATCGAAGTTCTGACGCGGCTATATGTGCTCATTTTAAAAATTTTGCAGATTCAAGTAGCCAAACGATGTCTCATAATGTTTCAATTTCAAATATACATTAATCTCTAAAATGAATAATCCACCATGGCATATTGTAAATTTATTTTAAATATCGTTTTATTTTTGTGTATTGTCAAATTCGATAATTTATATAATTGGGTACGCATCTTGAGTTACGTCACATTACAAGGATAGTGCCAGGGAATGCGCTTTTAAGGGCTAAGATTTTAAGTATATGAATTATCTCACGATTTTAAAGGTTAACCCAGGGAGGTGAGTTGGAAGGGGTGTGAACGGCTTTGCGCACTGGGACGTTTTAGCTGGGCAAGCAAATTCGCACCGAAGTAACCTATTAAATCGCGGAGCAATCGCGAATCAACCAGAATTACCCTTTATGGAGAAGGGTAAAATGGAAAATCCCGTGGGAAGGAAATTAATTATCCTGTTTCTTTTTACCTGTTTTTCCATCTGTGGAATGACAAACAGGTCTCAGGCCGATGACGCGGAGGTGTTGCCGAAGGGTGCCTTCAGCGCGCGGTTCACTTCGTTATTCTATTTTCCTGTCGAGGAAAGATATGATCCCGATGGGAACATTGAGGATGTAGCCGCTGATTACAACGGAACTCTGGACAGTGAAGTATTCCCCGATCTGGGATTCCTCGAAGACCCTCCCTTCAATCTTCCCTCAGCGAACGTCGGCGACAGCGTCGTATCCTTCGAGATGGAATTTGTCGATCTCATGCTTACTTTTGCCTACGGGGTGACGGACAGGTTGATGGTTGGTATCGAGATACCCTATTCTTTCCAGGCAAATAACGTCGAGGCCAGGCTGGACACGACAGGCGCTACCGTGGGGAGGAACCCCTCTTTCGGATCCCCCGGGGATCCCTTCGGCGGTGTTCCCCTCGTCCCTATAAATCAGGGGGGGATACCACTGAATGAGGAGGATGTGCAGGATCTCCTGGGTGGTGGACTGGATGTGGATGGTGATGGGGGAGTGGACATCCCAGGTCTAGGGTACACACGGTTCGAAGACTGGTCTGAAAGCGGGCTTCTGGACATCGACGTGGGTGCAAAGTATCAGTATTTCAAAAATGATACGTGGCGCCTGGCCCTCACCGGCGGGGTCAGGATACCGACGGGTGAAGTTGACGACCCGGACGACCTGGTGGATCTGGAGTTTGGTACCGGAGCCTGGGCACTCTTTCTCCATTCGAACAACGACTTTACGGCCGTCGAAAATTTGCTGCTCAACGCCACCGCGAGGTATTACCTCTTCCTGCCCGACAGGGAGACGCTCAGGGTCCCCGATGATGTGAACCAGCCGGTAACAGCCAACAGGGAGAAGGTTGACAGGGACATCGGGGATGTGATCGATCTCGAGTTCGAGGCGAGGTATGAGTTCTTGCGAGGTGCAAATATCACTGTGCTCTACAATTTCACCCACGCCTTTAAAGATGAAGTCTCGGGCAATCTCGGATTCAATTACAAGTCTCTTGAAGACGAGACTGAATGGGAATCGCATATTTTTATTGCGGGTTTGTCCTATTCGACCGTACCGTTGTTTCTGGAGAAGAAGTTTCCCGCCCCCTTTTCGATCGGCCTTTTCTACCGCACCAGATTCGCCGGGAAAAACAACACTTTGAGAACTGAGTTCATAAAAGTTGCCCTTCAGGCGTTCTTCTGATTTCATGGGTCAGGTCTACACTCTTGACACATTCCCCTCTCAGGACAGGGGCAAAGAAAAGCCACCCGGGTTATTGTGTTAAACCCTGTAATTCGGTACGTGGAAATCGGAAGGGGGAATTACGGCAGTTCCGCGTTTCGGGTTCCGAGTTCCGAGAAAACTAGAAATCAGTAACCGCAAACGCAAAACTGTGACCTTTGAACTGGCTTCCTCTGGACACGGGACCCTGAACTCTGAACAAAAAAAGGAGTTGACGGTTTTTCGTCAACTCCCATAGTTTTTCATGGTGGCCCCTCCCAGAATCGAACTGGGGACACGAGGATTTTCAGTCCTTCGAAAAGGGGCCACCCCTTTTTCCCTTTCGTGCTATTTGGTTTATTTTAGTGCCTTTGCGGGGAGTACGATAATTTTCTTTTACCGTCTGTTACCGCCTGTTACCGGGTGTTAACTATACAAAAAGTATACAGTCGAAGTAAGCATGCTTTCCCGGAAAAAGGGGGTGGTAGGGGGGAAAACGTAAATCAAACTGGGAATAGAATTGGATCGAGGTATGAGAAAGAAAAAGAGGGATAAGACTAATGGATTAAAAATTTAAAGATTACAATGGATATCTGTCCCATATCAATTTCATGAAAATCCGATGTGATAAAATAACGTAAATTAATGAATGATTTAGTGTGTTTATTCTTTATTTTTATTAGCAATTTCCTGCCCTTGAAGTTCTTTTGATGGGTCTTCTGTGAATCCGTTGCAGGAATTTGTATATCGAATAGTAAATTATTTTTCAAAAAAGGGCTTTCTTGCTTTGAATGCAAACATGGATAACCATTTATTGAGTTTGTGGTACCAAGATATTCAAAACCGGAAGGAGGATTTGGTGATGTCCAAGAAAAGAGTGAACATTTTCGGGGTGGTTTCAGTTTTCATTGCAGCTGCTTTTCTGGTGATGGTTCCTTATGCACAGGGAGAATCGAAGATACAAAAACCCCTTAAGGTAGATCAATTTGGCAGAGCAGCCGGAAGCGGTATTACAGGTGAGGGTACGACTTCATGGGGCGAATGCCGATCTGACGGGGGAATAGTAACAGGCGTTGTGGAGAAAGAGGGCGATTTTTATTATGTGACGGATGCGAAAGGAAAGCATAAGTGTTACCATAAACCTTACGATAGAAAACCTCCTGAAGATGCTCCCAAGGGAAAGGCCCCAGAGAAATTTAAGAGTGGTGAATCCCCAAAATATTAACTCTTGTTAATGTAAAATGAAAAGCCCCGTTACTAGAAAAGTGAAGGGGCTTTTCATTTATAGGGGTCTAAAAGGTGGACAGGTGTAAATCCTTTCAAAGCTTTCCCCTCTCTTTTTTATTTTTTTATATATTTCAATCGGACGCATTCTCATTGATCTATATTATCCCCTGAAGTCTGTTAGGGTAGGCATCTGCATAGATGAACTTCTTCCAAATAGGTGTTCCACTTAAGTGTCTCATCAATCCAAGATTAATTAGATTTCAATAAGCATCATTTTCCTGAAAAAGGGAGTGGCAGGGGGGGAATCATCATTCAGTCTGAGAGTAGAATCGGGTCGGGGTTTTAAAAAGAAAAAGGCCGGGCATGTAAACCCGACCTTTGCGTTCTCCTCCCTATTACCCCAACGTTATCTCAGCTGACTTCATCCACTCCTTCTGAAGCTGTTACCAAACCAGGATAACTTTGCCTTCAGTGGTGTCTACGTCAAATAAACTCCCCTCCATCAGGACATCATGTTCGGTGAGCAGTAAAAATTGCCATTAGGACATTACTCGGACCTTCGGAAGGTAATTTCTAGGTCGAACTTTTCCTTTAGCTTTTTCTCTACATCATTTTTGATTTGTTCAAGAGGATTTCTGATGTCGATAATCCAGACTTTCAACGTCATCGTCTCCATGTCGCACTCAACTCTAACAACATCTGTAAGCTCGTATAACACATCCTCCATTTGACTCAACAAAGCGTCTTCGCTCCCCGCTTTCGAAACACTTACTTCCCAAGCCTTCTTTGAATCCGATAGCGAACCAACATATAATTCACCAGGTAGAGCCAAGGCCAGGGAGGATCCGAAAAGAAAGCAAATGAATAGGTATGCAATGAATTTTTTCATAGGGCACCCCCTCTTTCCTTTTTAAAAAATTCAGGAAACATTTGTAGGAAAGATTTCATGCAGAAGATTAAATTGCAATTCTCTCACGGACCAGCTATCTTCTGGATGTACCCAATGGTATTTGTGGGAAAAGAGTTATAGGGCTTTATGTGGAAAAACAAAAACACCTTACCCACCCCTATTTGGGGAGGTTTATCGCAAACGGGATGAAAAGACTGGTTGGGATACCTCTACATAATGTTTACTTCAGTAGGACTTGTCAATGAAAAATATAATATTTTGGAACATTTTCCACTATATTGTTTTAATAGGCAGAACATTTTACCGGGTAGAACATCTAATGTTCTGTTTTAGAGCATATAATAAAGAAATCCCATCTTATAAAAGTTCAAAGGGGAATGTGGGGAAAAATAGGGGGGATAATTTGGTTGAGGTTTTCAAGCAGATAAACCCCTGTGGAAGTTTCCCCCGGGCATGCGGGGATCGACCTAGGAAATGCCAGTCGAGGTGGGTACCTCCTGTTTTTGTCTCTCGGTTCTGACAGGGCTATACCATTCTCGCTTGCCGAAAGTCGCCGAGGTCTCCAAATATCTCCAAATATAGTAGAATAGGAGAATGGAATAAGCCGATATTCGGTTGGATCGTAAGAGAATTACAAGGGCAAGGGAGGGTGAAAAAAGTCATGCCAACGATATTTTTCTATGGTCCTAAGTTAGATAAGGCAAAAAGCAAAGAAATGATAAAGTCCTTCACGGAGACGGCCAGTCGATTAACCGGTATCGAGAAGTCCGCATTTGTCGTTTACCTCCGAGAGTCAACACCTGAGAATGTTGGAGTGGGTGGGGAATTATTAGAAGACAGGCTCAGGAGAGAATAATCAGTTTGGAGACAACTCAGCTCTATGCAGCCAAGGTGACCATTTCGGGGGTCATCAGGTGGACGGATGCTCTTCACGGCGATTCGTTCAATCGCAAATAAACACTTCTCGATCCCCCCTGCGGTGCAATAGTACATCTTGAATTCAACGGATATGTTCAGAGGAAAGGGGACTCTTCAAAATCTGAATTTATTCTCTGATTCAGGCAACAGTTCAATCTTCGGTAGCGCTTCCAGCTCTCCGATCTGACCCGCCCCAAATAGTTGTACCCCACACCTCAAAGGTGAATGTGGGGAGAAGCCATTTTATAAAAGTAAGCGACAACAATTGGATCAGTTTTTGGAGGGCAGTTCAATCTGACTTAGGACTTAGAAATTGTTATTGGACCACCTCGATCTTCACATTGATAACACCAGAATCAAGATTAGCTATACT
>CAYFXN010000071.1:0-10733 GCA_964347065.1 uncultured bacterium
AAGAAAATATGTCTTCCATATCAACGAAGGACATCTCGACGTCTATCTGCGTGAACTCAGGCTGTCTGTCGGCCCTCAGATCCTCGTCTCTGAAGCATTTGACAATCTGGAAATACCTGTCGTAACCCGAGATCATCAGAATCTGCTTGAACAGCTGGGGGGACTGCGGGAGGGCGTAAAAGCAGCCGGGATTCACCCTGCTTGGCACCAGGTAATCCCTCGCCCCCTCGGGTGTGCTCTTTGTTAAAAAAGGTGTCTCCAGTTCGATAAAACCGTTGTCATAGAAATAGTTTCTCGCCGATCTGACGATCTCATGACGTTTTATGAAAATCGATTGCATCTCCGGTCTTCTCAGATCGAAATAGCGGTATTTCAACCGCACATTCTCCGCCACATCAACATCGTCCTCGAGAGAAAACGGTGCTGGGAGCGACTCGTTGAGTATGTGAAGCTCTTCCGAAAGGATTTCAATCTCCCCCGTGTTGATATTCGGATTGACGGTACCCTCCGGCCTCGGTGAAACGGAACCCGACACAGAGATAACGTATTCCCCCCTTATCCTATCGGCCTTTTCGTGTGTTTCAGCGTTTATCTGGGGATTGAAAACCACCTGGACCATCCCTTCCCTATCTCTCAGGTCAATAAATATGAGCCCGCCATGATCCCTTCTTCTCTTGACCCATCCGCACAAGGTTACCTTTCTTCCTATGTCTTTCGATGATAGTTTTCCACAGTAATCGGATCTTTTCATCTGCTTCCCGAAAGGTTCCACGTTTATGCCTCCTTGTCTCTACGTAACCCGGTCCAGTACGATCCTTGCGATCTCTTTGTGAGGAGCCTCCTCCTCTTCTCCTGTGACCATGTCCTTAAGGCGCACCATCCCCCGGTTCATCTCGGCCTCTCCTAAAATGAGGACGAGGCGAGCATTGATTCTATTTGCTTTTCGCATCTGGCTTTTCAGGGATTTCCCCTCATAGTCCATCTCACAGCAAATACCATTTTCCTCGAAATTCCTCTTCAGAAAAAACGCCTCGTCCCTGAAAACCGGCGTTGGGAGCGCGATGAACAGCTTCTGTTTATCATCCACGGGTGATATTCCCTCTTTCGTCTTGAGAAGCATAATCAATCTTTCCAGGCCGATTGCGAATCCCACACCCGGAACCTTTTCGCTTGACCCGATCATCTCAGCAAGACCGTCGAAGCGACCACCTGCCGCCACAGCATTTTGCGCCCCCAGAGAGCCTGACAGAAACTCAAATGTGGTCTTCTGATAGTAGTCGAGCCCCCTGACCATGCGGCTGTTTATGGAAAAGGCAACAGAGTTCACCGAAAGAATCCTCAGGACCTCGTCAAAATGGTCTCGGCAACTCTGGCAGAGAAAATCGACTGTTTTTGGCGCATCACGCGTCAGTTCAACGCATTTTGATGATTTGCAGTCGAGAACCCTCAAGGGGTTTCTCTCGTACCTCCTCTGACAATCGTCGCAGAGGTGAGAGAGAGCCTTCCTCGTAAAAGCGATCAATTCCGCGTTATATCGGGGGCGGCAGGCGGGACAGCCGAGCGAATTCACTTCAAGGGAGAGTTTCTGTAATTGTATTCCCTTGAAAAGATCATAAAGCGATATGAGAACCTCGGCATCAACGTATGGTTCCTCAGAGCCGAGAATCTCGGCTCCGGCTTGATGAAATTGACGGAGTCTCCCCTTTTGTGGTCTTTCATGCCTGAACATGGGCTCGAGATAGAACAATCGCACCGGAATATCCTTGAAAAGCCCCCTGTTTTCAAGATAGGCCCTCACTACCGGCGCCGTTCCTTCCGGTCTCATGGTAATCAGTTCCCCGCTCTTATCGGGAAAAGTGTACATTTCCTTTTCAACGATATCGCTCGTCTCCCCTATGCTCCTCACGAAAAGCTCCGTTTTTTCCAGCACGGGGGTCCGTATTTCGAGGTATCCCCTCGTTGAAAAGTGGGCACGTATTCTCTCCTCCAAGCCAACCCACACTGAACTTGCTGGAGGCAGAATATCCTTCATGCCCCGAACGGTATTGATCGTCAACTTCCCTCTCCTTTTCGTGAATTATCAGGAATCAGCAATGTAAACGACGTTTCTCGTTGTTTCCTTTCCCTTGTACATAGCCCTGTCGGCCATTTGAAGAAGCTGATCTTTATCCCTCGCATGCATTGGGTATGTCGCTATTCCAATTGAAACGGTGAGGTGTAAATCGAGCCCATCTTCCTGCATAAATATGTGACTTTCAACGGCTTTCCTCATCCTCTCTGCAGCAAGGAGAGACTGCTCCGGGCTTGTTTCGACCAGTATGACAACGAACTCATCCCCTCCGTATCTGACTACGGTGTCTGTTTCACGGACGCAGATATCCAGAATGCTCCCGAACTCACAGAGCACTCTTGATCCAACCAGATGCCCATAACTATCATTTACCCGTTTAAAGTAATCGATGTCCAGAAAGAGGATCGAAACGGGCATGCTGTATCTGTCTGATCTCTTCAGCTCCCTGTCGAGAACGACCTTCAAATAACGCGAATTATAGAGCTTGGTCAGATCATCGATGAATATAAGGCTCTGAACCTGCATGCTCTTTTCCGCGTTGAATAGCGAGTATCTGGCATGCTTCAGTATAAATTGTAATATCTGCCCCTCGAGCACCTCGGGGTAGGGACGAGCCTTGAGGAACAGTATTGCATACACGGAGTTCATGCCTTCCATGCCAATTTTCACCGTGAAAATCGACTTCACCCCATCGCCCAATCCCGGAAGTTTCCCATCCCCGAAAGCCTCCTCGACTGCCAAGATCTTCGGATCATCGCTACATTGAGCCACCAATGTGTCGCCGTAGCCAGCTAAGACGTTTGACATTAATGTCATGTCGGCGAAGCCCATCGCCGAGTGGAGCCTGAATCCCGATCCTCTTCCCTCCTGCGGCGAAATGAGCAACCCCGCTTTTGCCATCAAAAGCTCTTTGAGAAAGTCGACAATGGTCTGGCACAGGGAATCATAATCCTGGGTGGTAATTATCGGGAAACAGTAATTGAACATTTCATCAAGGGTCCAATCTCTCAGAATCCCATACCCGGCATAAAGGTATCGCTCCACTATCGTCTCAATTTTCCCCGGAAATTCGCTTTCTTTCACCATCTCGGCGATCTTCAAACTGTCGTACCTGCTCTGATCAAAACTCACTACATCGGGCAGGAGAAGAATGATGGGTGTCATAGGTGCCACAGATTGTACCTGGGAAATCCGATCCGGCGCGGGGAACCCGTTTTTAAACGAAGCCAGGAGAATGAGGGAACATGTCTCGTTCCTCAACAGTTCAATCAGGGATTCGAAGTCCTCCTTCACAATTATCTCGACTTCTTCTCCCGGCGGCTGCGGAATGAGATTGATCATCTCATCGGCGCTGGTGGAAACAAATATTATCCTGTTTTTGGACATTACCTGGTTGTAAGACTCCCATTATCCCCTTGAATTTAAGTTGAAAGTTTATCAGATTGGTTTTTTTTAAACAATCGTGTTTTTTCTCTCATGGAATACCCGTTTCCCTTTTAACCCTCCCCCGTTTTATCGGCATTTTTTTCCGTATTTAAAGAGAGACTGTAGATAAAAGTCAAAGCGATAAAGTAAAACAAGAGATTGGACACATCTGGGCAAACGACCCGGGCTGCAGACCCCGTATAACCGACGAGCCATCGAAGAGAGCGCAACAGCGCATCGGCCAGGCATATGAGTCCCGAGCCTGCAAACCAAATACCGGGGAATTTTATAAGGCAGAGAAAAGCCCAGCAAAGGGACAATCCGATGAGAGGAATAAAGAGGGGGACGAAGAAGAAATTGAATATGAAACTGAAAAGTGAAACGCGCTGGAAAAAATAAGCGGAAAGGGGAATCGCCGCCAGGTAGGCGGTGAAAGAAATGACAAGGTTCGCTTTCAGTTTGTTTCTCCCAATGTCTGGAATCCCTCGAAGAAGGAGAACGAGATAGGCGGTGATAACAAACGAAAAGACGAAGGATGCAGAGCATGCCTGGGCTGGCTCAGAGACGATGATAACGAAAAATGCAAAGGAAATCGGTGTGAAAACAGAACCGCCGTCATATTTCCGAACCGCGAGGGCAGAGAAGACCATCATCGAATATGCCCGCGTAACGGTAACGGGCATACCCGCCAGAAATGCGTACGCCAGTGAGGCAACTGCCCCGGCAACAAAAGAAGGGATATTCATATCGAACGTGAACCCCAGGTGGTTGAGCAGGAGAAACAATATTCGGAAAACGATCGCAAAAAACAAAAATGCCACACCAACGTGAAGGCCGGATATTGCGAGAAGGTGGGCGAGCCCGGAATCTATCAACAGTTTTCTGCATTCCGTGTTATACGGTCGCTCTCCTGTCAATATGGAAAGGAGAAATTCCCGCCCCATCTCGTAAACACGCCCCCCCGAAAGCCCTCCCTCTATTGTGGATATGAGCTTTCGCCGAATGCTTCTCTCTTTTTTTTCGCCGAAAAAAAGGATCTTCTCTCTTCCCGTGTTGATGTTGCAGGAATTGCCGCGCAACAGGTCGCGAGCCGCATACAACGACTTTATTCCTGTTTTCATGCTGCTTTGGGTTCTCCCGATACCGATTACCCTGTTTCCCTCCCTGCCCTCGTAAAACCGGGAATTTCCGTATGTATATGCAACAAATTTCTTGAGGGAGACCAACCCACCGCTCCCATATACGTTTTCGGCCCCCCCCTCTTCAATGACCAATCCAACAAGCGGCCCTGACTGCCTTACTGCTGTCACTTTTCCGAAGAACCTCACCGTCTCTTTTTCCCCTATAAAACTCCCTCCACCGAGATATTCTCCGAGCATCACTCCGCGAATCGATCCCGCAACGAAAAAGAAGGTCGAGAAAACAACCATGATTTTATCGTTATCTCTCACCGACGGGAGGAGGAGGATGAGAATTGCGGCGAGAGAGAAAGCCTCCTTTGTGAGGGGCAGCAGATACCCCAAAAAATAAGACACACCCAGTAGGATGAGAAAAAATGTCCGAAATGGCGGCATGCACTGAGAGAGAGCAAAGTGCATGCCAGAGTAGGGCAATGGTTGCGAGGAAAAGACGTGTCATCGCCCTCGCTTTTTACAATCTGTTTCGATGCCCTTCAGTTCCCGCTTTCGTTCATCGGAACATCCATCACCAAAACTCGAGACCGTTTGCCGCTTCTGTTTTTTTTAAATCTCAGGGAACCCTGAGCTCTGAACTATATCCTGTACGCTTCATGCCCCGAAAGCTCACGTTTGCCGGTCACCCTCTCCCGCTACTTTCTTCTCCGCATATGCATTCTTCAAAAAACCAAGGAAGTCTTCAGCCTTCGCAGGAGGTATGTTGATGAGAGAGGCGATCTCCCGGGGAGGCCTTTCCAGGAGATCCCTGACGGATCCGTATTCACTCAAGAGCTTTCTTACCCTTACCCGACCGATTCCCGGAAAACCATACAACAAGGACTCGAGCTTTCCCCTCTCGTCCCTTCGCCTGTGGTAGGAAACCGCGAACCTGTGTGCTTCATCGCGCATCCTCTTCATAAAGAGCAAGACGGGGTCGTCCGATCTCAGTTTGATCGGATTTTTTCTTCCCGGAATGTAAATCCTGTCATCACTCTCCCTGGTGTTCCCTCCCTTTTCCTTCGCGATGGAAACGACATCAATCCTTTCCGGTAATTCCCCTGTCACCTTTAACCCGGCGAAAAGATGACCCTTTCCCCCGTCGATGACGATCAGGTCCGGAAAACGGCCGAAATCCCCACCCCTTTTCATCCTCCTGTGGATAATCTCAGCCGTCATCAAATAGTCGTCCATCCCCCCGACACTTTTGACCTTGAACTTCCGGTAGTCTCCTTTTTGGGAAACGCCACGATCGAAAACAACCAGAGCACCTACTGCACTTTCTCCCCCGTGATGGGATACGTCATAACATTCAATCCTCACCGGCTTCTTCGTAAGACGGAGTTTCTCCACCATGCGATCCATTAGTTCCTCGTATTGCAGTTCCCGCTTTCTCTTCACGTCAAAATATTCCTTGGCATTTTCGGCGGCAAGCCTCAATAGTTCCTTCCGTTTCCCGCGCTGTGGTACTTTCAGGTGGACGCTGCTGTTTGACCCGTGGGAGATCAGTTGACTGACAAAGGCCTCTTCGGGTTTTTTGGGGATCACGATCTCCTCGGGAAGATAAGCTTCCGCACCGTAATACTGGGAGAGTATAGAGGCGAGAAGCTCCCCGTCCGAAACACCCCCTGTATCCAGAATGAAGCACCGAACGTCGATCACGCGAAAGTTTCTAAGAAACATTATGGCAATAGCTGCTCTGTCCCTTTCCCTGTAGAGACCGAACACATCTGAATCGGGGAGTGCAGCGTTCACAACGGATTGCGATACCGACAGCTCTTCAATGAGTTTAAGCTTATCCCTGATTTCGGCCGCAATTTCGAACTTCAGCTCCTTGGAGAACTTTTGCATCTTCTTTTTCAATTCATTCTGAACGCTCTTGTAATCACCCTTCAAAAACTTCAATGCTTTCTGGATATTTTCACTGTATTCCTCTTCCAATATGAGGCCGACGCAGGGAGCAGGACACCTTTTGATCTGATACTGCATGCAGGGATCTTTCCGATTTTTCAGGCAAGAATCTGAGCATGTCCTCATCGGGAATAACCTGATGGCAATATCCAGCAGGTACCGTATTTTCTTCGCCGATGAATACGGGCCGAGATATACCGCTCCATCCTTGAGGACTTTTCTCACCAGCCGAAACCGGGGAAACTGCTCTTTCAGGTCGATCCTCAGACAGAGATACTCCTTGTCATCTCTAAAGTAAACGTTATAGGGGGGACGGTGTTTTTTGATCAGGTTGTTTTCCAGAAGAAGCGCCTCTTTTTCGCTGGATGTAAGGAAGTATTCAAATTCCCGCGTCTCCCGCATCAGATACACAATCCTCTGCCGCGAATCAGTCTCGGGACGGAGATACGAGCGAAGCCGGGCTTTGAGATTTTTCGCCTTCCCCACATAGAGGATTCTCCCGTTTTTATCCTTAAAAAAATAAATCCCCGTTTTTGCAGGCACCACCGAGAAATCGAAACTGTTCATCGCGCCACCTTTTCTTTGTCAAGCCGGCCGAGTTCGTACTTTTCCAAGTCAGATATCTTGTCACGTATTTTGGCTGCCTCCTCGAACCTGAGTTCCTTCGCATGCTTGAGCATCTTCTTTCTCAACTCAGTTATCATCCTCTTGATTTCACCCGTGGATACCGCCGGAAGTTCTTCATCCTTGTCAATCGTGACGTAATCGGCATCACAGGTTGCAACGATGGGGTCATCTATAGATTTGATTATCGATTGCGGAACAATGCCGTGTCTGGTGTTGTGCTCGATCTGTTTTTTTCTCCTTCTTTCCGTCTCCCGCATGGCTGCACTCATCGAGCCCGTAATAGAGTCGGCATACATAATTACCGTTCCACCAGCGTTTCTCGACGCCCTGCCGAAAGTTTGAATAAGAGATCTGGTGGAGCGGAGAAATCCCTCCCTGCCCGCGTCGAGTATCGCCACGAGCGATACTTCGGGGATATCGAGGCCTTCTCTCAAAAGGTTGATTCCAACGAGGACGTCGAATTCCCCTTTCCTGAGCGATCGGATTATATTGAACCTTTCGATTGTGTCTATATCAGAGTGGAGGTACCGTGTAGCAACTCCCAAATCGTTGAAGTACTCCGTTATCTCCTCAGCCAGTCTTTTTGTCAACGTCGTAACGAGCACCCTCTCGTTTTTCTCAACCCGCAGGCGAATCTCCCCGAGCAAATCATCTATCTGTGTCTTTGCGGGTCTGACTTCCACAACAGGGTCTATGAGGCCGGTAGGTCTTATTATCTGCTCAACCGTTCTTCTGCGGGATATATCGAGTTCGTAATCCGCCGGAGTTGCAGAAACGAAAACAACCTGTCCTATCCTTTTCATGAACTCGTCGAACATTAGGGGCCTGTTATCGAGAGCTGACGGAAGTCTGAATCCGAAATCAACCAGCGTCTGTTTTCTCGACCGGTCCCCGTTGTACATGCCGCGGAGCTGGGGAATGGAGATGTGGCTTTCATCGATGAAGAGAACAAAATCGTCCGGGAAATAGTCTATCAGCGTAAAAGGCGGCTGCCCGGGAAATCTTCCATCCAGGTGCCTCGAGTAGTTTTCGATCCCGTTACAGTAGCCCATCTGTTCTATCATCTCTATGTCATACAGGGTTCGCTGGCGGAGCCTTTGACTCTCGAGCAGTTTATTCTGCTCTCCCAGCTCATTGAGCCTCTCCTCCAGCTCCTCCCTTATCGACTGAATCGCCCTTGTAAGAACGTGCTCGGGGGTTACGTAATGGCTTGCAGGAAATATGACCGTCTCCCTTACCGGGGACGTCTTCTTTCCGGTAAGGGGATCGAAATATGAAATGGAATCCACCGTATCTCCGAAAAACTCTACCCTCAACCCTCTTGCATCCTCATAGGCCGGAAATATTTCCAGAACATCGCCCCTTACCCGAAAGAGCCCGCGGTAGAAATCGTATTCGTTTCTTTCATATTGCATGTCAACGAGACGCCGAATTGCAGCATCCCTTCCGAATTCATCACCCTCCCTGATTCTCAACACAATGGAGTTGTAAAATTCCGGTGACCCAAGCCCGAAGATACAGGAAACGGAAGCGACAACGATAACATCGCGCCTCTCGATGACTGAACGCGTTGCACTGTGTCTCAGTTTATCGATCTGCTCGTTAATGGACGAGTCCTTCTCGATGTAAAGATCTGTCTGGGGTATGTATGCCTCAGGTTGATAATAGTCGTAATAGCTCACGAAGTATTCAACGGCATTTTCCGGAAAGAGCTTCTTGAATTCCGTGTACAGCTGCGCAGCGAGCGTTTTATTGGGTGCCAGTATTATTGACGGCCGGTTTACGCTCGCTATGACACTGGCCATGGTGAATGTTTTTCCCGAGCCGGTTACGCCGAGGAGAACCTGGTAAGGTAATCGGCCGTTTAAACCTTCCACAAGTTGGCGACAGGCGTCAGGTTGATCTCCAGAGAGAGTGAAGGAGGATAAGAGGTTAAAGGTATCCATCACACATCATCATCGGCAAATTTCCAGAACGTGCCGAATCTCGTATCTTCTAATATCATACCCCATTCTGTGAGCTCATCTCTTATTCTATCCGACCTTTCATAGTTCCGCAGACCACGAGCTTCCTCCCGTTCGCGGATCCTATCCAGAACCGTGTCAATGGAAATTCCCTTCCTCTTCAATTTTTCCTCGATGCCGTATCTGAAGTAAGCGTCACTCGAATCGGAGAGAAGTCCGAGCGTCATGGTTAAACGTATGATCTTTCCGCCGAAAGAGACGAAGGCGGAGGCATTGTCTCTCTCGCTGGATATGTCTGATGGGAAGATTCGATTGAGCCTCCTGACTGCGTCAAATATATAACCCACAGCAGCAGCAGTATTGAAATCGTCATTCATCGCTTCCACAAACTTCTCTGACAGATTGAGCAGAGGGGCTCTTTCCGAGTCTTCAAGAAACTCCGCTGCCCTCATTTCGTCCACCCCGGCTATACCGGCTTGAACAAGCCGATTGTGCCGGTCGAAAAAATTGTACAACCTGTCAAGGCCCGCCTTCGCTTCTCTGATGCTCACGTCGGAAAAATCTATAGGGCTTCGGTAGTGGTTCGATGCAAAGAAAAACCGAATTACTTCGGGGTGGAAATCCTCAAGCACTTCCCTGATGGTGAAGTAGTTTCCAAGTGACTTGGACATCTTTTCTTTATCGATGTTCACGAAGCCGTTGTGTATCCAGTAGGTGACGAATGATTCTCCCGTCGCAGCCTCGGACTGAGCTATTTCATTTTCGTGATGGGGGAATATGAGGTCCTTCCCTCCTCCGTGGATGTCGAAGCTTTCCCCCAAATGTTTCATCGACATGGCCGAACACTCTATGTGCCAGCCTGGCCGCCCCGCTCCCCAGGGACTGTCCCAGGAAGGTTCCCCCGGTTTGCTCTTTTTCCAGAGAGCAAAGTCCAGAGGGTTCTTTTTTTTCTCATCCACTTCAACCCTTGCACCCGCAACAAGTTCCTGAACATTCTTGCCCGAGAGTTTCCCGTAGCCCGAGATCTTATCCACCGAGTAATAAACATCTCCGGAAACTTCATAGGCGTAGCCTTTCTCGATCAAATCCTCCACCATGGACACAATCTCGGGGATATGCTCCGTCGCTCTCGGTTCATGTGTGGGATTCAAAATGCCAAGCCTGGTCATATCTTCCTTGAAAGCCTCGATATACCTTTCGCTTATGACGGTAAAATCGACCTTTTCTTCCTGAGCCCTGGTTATGATCTTGTCATCGATATCCGTAAAGTTCCTCACATAGGTGACCCGGTAGCCGAGAAAGGAAAGGTACCGAAAAATGAAATCGAAAACCATATTTGCTCTCGCATGCCCCAGGTGGCAGAGGTCATAAGCAGTTATCCCGCACACGTACATCCTTACCTCTCCCTCTTTCAGGGGAACGAACCCTTCCTTCCTGTTTCCCAGAGTGTTGAAGACTACAAGGCCCATATCACGTCCTCTCCCTTTGCTTTTCTACGAGGGCGACCGCAATTGATGAAATGCCCTCACCCGAGCCCTCGAACCCCATGCCTTCGGTCGTTTT
>CAYFXN010000072.1:0-10606 GCA_964347065.1 uncultured bacterium
GGACATTTGTATTTTGGATTTTTGATTTGTTTCGTATTTCGGATTTAGCATTTAGGATTTGTCAACTCACCTATCGCCCAGTTCTTTCAGAGTTTTTCGCGGCTTCGGGTGAACGGATTTTCTGTCGTTCTCTCGGTCCAATCGGGCGATGTATCTAAATATTTATCGACTTTATGGCGATAAGTTTATATCATCTCGTGAAATATGGGCGAGGAGAGACATAGGTCACGTGGTATACAGAATTCTTGAAATAATAAGCCTCTTTATTATTGGAGTAATCTCCGCTCTCGGGCTGCCGGGCATCGTGTTGCTCATGGCAATAGAAAGCGCCTGCATCCCCCTCCCTTCAGAGGTAATTATGCCTTTTTCCGGCTTTCTCGTGTCACAGGGGCGTTTTACGCTTCTTCAGGTCTCCCTGGCGGGAACGATAGGGTGCCTCGTGGGGTCGATACCGGCTTACTATCTGGGGAAATACGGCGGCAGGCCGCTGATCGAAAAATATGGAAAGTACGTTCTCATAAGCAGGAAAGATCTCGAAACCGCCGACCGCTGGTTCACCAATTATGGAGAGATAACGATATTTTTCGCCAGGCTTCTCCCGGTTATCAGGACTTTCATCGCCTTTCCTGCAGGGGTATCGAGCATGAACATACCGAAATTTTCCATTTACACCCTCCTTGGCTCCTTCCCCTGGTGCCTGGGTCTTGCTTATATCGGTCTCAAGCTTGGAGAAAACTGGCCGGTGATCAGAGAGTACTTCCACCGCTTCGACCTCCTGATCGGCCTCATACTACTGGCAGGTGTCATCTACTTCATCTACCGACACGTTAAAACAGAGTGAAACCAGTCCATAGTCCATAGTTCAGAGTCCATAGTTCAGAGTCCAGAGTTCAGAGTCCATAGTCCAGAGACAAACAGTTCAGGGTTCACAGTTCAAAGTTCATAGTTAATAGATTAAATTTCACAGCGAAAAGTTCACCGTTCAAAATTCAATATTTCCCGTTCCCCGTTCCCGGTTTCTCGTTTCTGGTTTCTCGAAACTCGAGACTCGAAACTCGGAACTTGTTTTCTATTCCGCAATCCGCACTCCAAATTCCGCAATGCCATCTGCTTCCATGTTGCTGCTCTCTGTTTTCCTCTGGACTCTGAACTCTGGACTCTGAACTCTGAACTCTGAACTCTGAACTCTGAACTTTCATGTATGTGGATGAAAGGAGGAAGGGGCCGTTTCCGGCCCCCTTTTGTGGAGGAGATGGTTGATGTTACCTCGCTCGCCAGTTGTGCTTTCCCCGGTAGATGTGCCGGGAAGAGCGGTTGAGCATCCTGTGGGTCCGCGCTCTTTCCCGGGGAGCATAGATCCCGTCGGACCTGAACATGCGCTCCCGGCACGTAATTTTCGCCTGCTCCCGGGAGAGCCTGCCCGCTTCTCTCGGCGTTAGTTTTCCGCTGGCGATCCCCTGATGAATTCTTAGCTGCTGCCTGACCTGCCTCTTATTGATGAAATCCGCCCGCGCCGCTGTTGCCGATCCCAGGAGGAAAATCGCTGCGATCATGAATCCCATGGTTTTTTTCATCGGGTTGCCTCCTTTTTTCTTTGGTCTGTCCTATTAAACACGGCCCCGCATTTTCCGTTACACGGGTTTTCCAATTTTCTTGACACGGAATTTTCGTGCGTGGTAGGATTCCACTATTCGCGCATAAAAGCTCGCATGGGCGGATGGAACATCCAATAAAGGAGGATTTTCACGGTGGCAAAAGGTCGTGTAAAGTGGTTCAATGACACCAAAGGATACGGTTTCATTGAACAGGAAGAAGGGCCCGATGTGTTCGTCCACTTCTCGGCTATCAAGCTCGAAGGGTTCAAGACCCTGAAAGAGGGAGACGAAGTGGAATTTGAAATTACGGAAGGCCCAAAGGGGCCTCAGGCCGTAAATGTTGTGAAAACGGACTGAGGATGCACTTGGTAAACCGGGAAAAGCCCCGGTAGTTCCGGGGCTTTTATTTTGTCGAGATGCCATCCCGCCGAATCGAGAATGCCCGAAAGATTCAGGAAAGCCTGAAAAAGTCGCTCAGGCTGGCTCCTCTGGACGTTGGGAGCATCAAATCGATCTGCGGCGTCGACGTTTCCTACCTGAAAGACAGAAACAATGTATTTGCGACAGCCGTAGTCCTCACGTTTCCGGGGCTCCTGCCCGTTATGGAAGTATTCGAGATTCATGAAACCGACTTTCCCTACATCCCCGGTTATCTTGCCTTCAGGGAGGTTCCTGCCATCCTGAAGGCTCTCGATCGTCTCTCCGTCCCGATCGACCTTATTCTCGTTGACGGTCATGGAACGGCCCATCCCCGCAGATTTGGCATCGCCTCTCATCTCGGGGTCGTGGCGGGAATTCCCACAGTCGGCTGTGCGAAAAAGAGGCTCGTCGGTGAATTCGAAGCGCCCTCTCCGGAAAAGGGTTCGCGTACCTTCCTGTATCACCGGGATGAGAAAGTGGGCGCAGTCGTGAGGACGAGAGGTGGGAAAAAACCTGTCTTCGTTTCTCCCGGTTACCTCACGGACATAGAATCGGCGGTTCATGTAACCCTCGCCGCAACGGGAAAGTTCAGGATCCCCGAACCGGTCAGGCAGGCACACGGGCTCACCGTGAAAATAAGGAAGGGGTTCCAGGAGGGAAAGGTAAATCCCCGGAAGGGATGACCAGCTTCCGGGGATGTGTCTTCGCGTTACTTGGAGGGAGGTGCTATCGGGGTCTCGCCGGGAAGAGGGACAGATTGCGGGGGCGGAGGAATCGAAACGGGAGGCGCCGTTTCCGTCTGCGCCGCCGGGACTTCATCCATCAACGTTTTTTTGGGAGCAGCCCCGCTCATGTACGCCAGAATAAGTGAGGTGACCATGAATATGATCGCCGCCCCGGCTGTAATTTTCCCGAGAACTCCCGCCGGTCCCGTGGGTCCGAATATGGTCTGTGACGATGATCCTCCGAAAACGGCCCCTATCTCTGCGCCTTTCCCGGTCTGCATGAGTACCACGGCGATGAGAAGAAGCGCTACGACGATGTGTATTACCAGCACGAAAGTGTACATCCTCTGAGAAACCTCCCTTACATATAAAATTTTACCAGCTTTTCAAATGAAGCGGGATCCAAACTCGCTCCGCCTACCAGTCCCCCGTCTATGTCGCTCTTGGCCATGAGAGCCTTGATGTTGTCGGGTTTCACGGAGCCCCCATAGAGAATTCTCATTCCTCTGGCCGTATCTTCCCCGAACGTCTCAGAGAGAAGACCCCGAACGAATGCGTGGACTTCCTGGGCCTGGTCCGGTGTGGCCGTTTTTCCCGTTCCGATCGCCCATACGGGTTCGTATGCGATGATCAGCGACGAGGGTTCATTGACAGCGGTATTTTTCAGTCCTCGCTCCACCTGAATACGCACGACGTTGTTCGTCTCCCCCTTTTCCCTCTCTTCGAGCGTTTCGCCCACACACACGATGGGGACGATGCCTTTCGCTATTGCTGCTTTTGTTTTCATATTTACCATTTCATCGTCTTCCCCGAAGAGCTGCCTCCTCTCCGAGTGGCCGATGATGACGTGACTCACGCCGATTGCCAGCAGCATATCAGCGGAGACTTCACCGGTGAAAGCGCCCTCCTTAGCGAAATGCATGTTCTGGGCGGCGATCTTTATGCCCGATCCGGCAACGGCTGATATGAGCGCGGCAAGTGAGGGATAAGACGGAGCCAGAACGATTTCTACATCGTCCACGCCGGCTACCTTCGGCAGGAAATCCCTCGCAAAGCTCACAGCGTCGTCGTCCGTCTTGTACATCTTCCAGTTTCCGGCAATCACGGGTTTTCTCATGGTTTTCCTTCCCTCAACTTCCTATGTACTCGACGAGATCAACGCACCTGGCCGCGTAACCCCACTCGTTATCATACCAGGCAAGTACCTTCACCAGGTTTCCATCTATGACATTGGTAGATAGGGCATCGACTATGCTCGAGTAGGAAGTGTGGTTGAAATCCGTGGAGACGAGCGGTTCGTCGCTGTATTTCAATATTTTTTTGAGCTTCCCCCGGGCGGCCCTTTTCATCGCGCCGTTCACTTTTTCAGCCGTGGTGGTTTTTTTTACCTGTGCGGTGAAGTCGACCACCGAAACGTTCGGGGTAGGGACCCGTATCGCCATGCCGTCGAGCTTCCCCGCAAGTTCTGGGATGACGAGAGTTACGGCTGCCGCTGCTCCCGTTGTGGTGGGGATCATGGAGAGGGCTGCGGCCCGCGCCCTCCTCAGGTCCTTGTGGGGCAGGTCGAGTATTCTCTGGTCGTTCGTATATGCGTGGATGGTGGTCATGAGACCCCGTTCTATGCCGAAATTGTCGTTTAAGATTTTCACCACGGGGGCAAGGCAATTGGTGGTGCAGGAGGCGTTGGAGATGATCTTGTGTTTTTTCGGGTCGAACATTCCTTCGTTCACTCCGAGGACGATCGTGATATCGGGTTCCTTTGCGGGCGCCGAGATGATCACCTTTTTCGCCCCTGCCTTCAAGTGCTTTCCTGCGCCCTTTTGGTCCCTGAAAATTCCCGTGGCTTCGAGGACAACGGTCACGCCGAGTTTCTTCCACGGGAGTTTTTCAGGATCTTTCTCGGAGAATACTTTGACCGATTTTTTGTCTACCACGAGGGAATCACCTTTGAAGCTCACTTTGCCCGGATACGTCCCGTGCACCGAGTCGTATTTGAAAAGGTGAGCGAGGGTTTTTGCATCAGTCAGGTCGTTGACTGCCACGACATCGATCTTCTTGTGCTTTAGCGCGATTCTCAGAAAGGATCTTCCGATTCTCCCGAAACCGTTAATACCCACTTTTACGGCCATTTCAGCCTCCTTATACTTTATGGTTGCATGGATTGACGTATTCAATTAACTGCTGAAATGAAGATAATATAATACCCCATCTGCCGGATGTCAAAATATAAGGTGACAATGGTAGCCCTGAAGAAACTAGATCCGAGTTTCAAGTCCCGGGTCCCGAGAAAAAAGACAGAAGATCAGAACAGCAGAAGTTCAGGGGATCAGAAGTTAAGAAATTCCCACTTCTCAATTTCTTACCTTCTTGTATTGCGGAACTTCGGATGCTCGGCTGGTCGAGCCACCGGGGTTTCGGTTTTTCTGCTCTCTGCTTTCGGTTTTTTTAGCTGATCTTCTCGAAGGGCACATATTCTTCTGAAAAACTCTCCGCCACTCCCCGGCAGGTTATATTGCCCATGTAAGTGTTCAGACCGTCTTTTATGCCCGGGTCCTCGCGTAGGCAGGTGTTTATCCCGGAAGATGCGATTTTCTTTATGTAGGGGAGGGTCGCTGACGTGAGTGCCCACGTGGAGGTCAGGGGAACGGCTGACGGCATGTTCGTCACGCAGTAGTGGACGACTCCCCTCGTGACGAAATAGGGATCTTTCAGGGTTGTGGGCCGGGACGTTTCGGCGGCTCCTCCCTGGTCTATGCTGATGTCCACGATGCAGGCCCCGGGCTTCATGGCCGAGACCATTTCCTCCTTAATCAGCCGCGGTGCCGACCGTCCGGGTATGAGAACGGTGAGGATGAGTAGGTCTGAACGTGCCGCTTCACGGGCAAGCGGTTCGGGAGCGGAGAGAAGCGTTTTGGCCCGCTGCATCGTTATGTCCCTTATTCTTTCGAGTTTTTCCGATACTATGTCCAGGACAGTTACGTCTGCGCCCATCCCCGACGCAACCCGGGCCGCCATCGACCCGGAGATGCCCGCTCCGACGATGGTGACGGTGGCCGGCTTTGTCTCCGCAATTCCCGGGAGCAGAATTCCCCTGCCTCCCCGCTGTTTTTCGAGCCCCGTTGCGCCTGCCTGTATCGAGAGCGCGCCGGCGACTGCGCTCATCGGCCGGAGGAGGGGGAGGTTGCCGCGTAGGTCCGTAACCGTTTCATACGCGACGGCCGTGATTTTTTTCTCCAGGAGGACTTTCGTGAGTTCGTAGTCGGCGGCAAGGTGCAGGAAGGTAAACAGGGTGTGGCCTTCTTTCAACAGGGGATATTCTTCAGGGAGGGGTTCCTTGACCTTTGAGATGAGAACGGCCCTTTCCCAGACGTCACCGGCGCTTGAGATCTCACCCCCCGCCTCTGCGTATGACCGGTCGCTGAAACCGGCTCCGGCACCCGCGCCTTTTTCCACGAGGATGGTGTGTCCTTCCCCCTTGAGTTCCCTCAGGCCCTGCGGGGTCATCGCCACCCGGTTTTCGCCCGTCTTTATCTCTTTCGGCACGCCGATGATCATCCAGAATCTTCCCGCATATATTGTAACGCGTTTATTTTTTTCAAACTATCGAGAAGAACCGGTTCGGCCACGTGGCTGCTGAAGGTCAAGGATGCAGCCCGGTAACCCCTGGCGAGGGCGCACAGGCAGTTGATGTCGAGCCCTCTTTTCCTGCTCCGAACCTGGAGGCCATTTTCCGCTGCGATTTTCCCGAGGTCCCGGGTGAGCCGGGGATGGGTGCGGTACCCGGTTAGTATGGCCGGGGATCTTTCAACGACGCACTCGCCTTCCCCCAGGGCATCGTCGAAGCGCAGAAATAAACAGGGACGGGTTATGAGATACCGGCGGTATTTGGCGAGAAATGCCGTTGCCTGGGATCTCAGATCCGTGAGCAAAATGATCCAGGACACGGATCCCTCTTCGCGAACGAGCACTTCGGCCACCGTAATAAGCTTTTTTAGCACCGTGGGTTCGCCGCTCTTTTCGTCCCTGTAGAGGCCATGGGAAAATAGCCCCACAGCAGACAGGGCCGACCCGACAGCAGGCAGGGAGGGGTGAAGGGGGACTTTGACGAGCGAAGCGATGGATGCGAGAAAGAGGGTCACGCCTCCCAGAAAGCCGAGGCGATAGAGCATCCGCTTTCTTTTTCGGGCGGCGTCCCCGGAGCGATGGGACAGAAAAAGGACGGCCTCCGGGATCTCGTTTCCGGCCGCGTTCCCCGCTGCCCCGAGGACGAAGCTCTCCCTCTTCCCGAAGAGTCCGTTCAGGAAGGGAAACGTGTAGGCGTCGAAGATATTGAGGGTAAGGGCAAAGGACAGAATAAGAAACGACGCCACGGGGGTGTTCATCACGAGCAGGAGCCCGCCGAACAGGTAGGTGGAAAAGGCGGCGGCCGGCGTCGCGAAGCGGCTCTTCGGGACAGTGAGCTTGCCGGGATACAGGAGCGTTTTTTCCGCATGCTGCCTCAATACCCGGTCCTCTGGAAAGATTTCATCCCGTCAGCCTCTTCTCTCCGGCTCTTTTCGCCTTGTGCTGCTGGCATGCAAGATCTCACGTTTTCTCCTCATCTGGCTCACCGGGGTATCGAGTGTCATAGCGCCTGAAGGGTCAAAACCCCGTCAAGGGCCAACAGCCGGGATATGAACAAAGCGCCCCGCTTATGGCAATTCATGGTAATTATAGTAATATATCGTTTCCCGCTGGAGAAAAAGAGGGGGGATATGAAGGGAAAACGCGTCTTCATAACCAGGAAATTACCCGGTGAGGCCTTCGTCGCTCTCCGGGACACGGTCCGGGTCATCAATACTCCGGGGGAGCAGACCCTCACGAGAGAGGAACTTCTCCGGACCCTCCCGCAGGTCGACGGAATCGTGTCCACCCTCGCCGATCAGATCGACAGTGAGGTAATGGAGAAGGCGGGCAGTTCCTTGAAAGTGGTCTCCAACTACGCCGTGGGGTTCAACAACATCGATGTGGACGAGGCCACGAGAAGGAAGGTCACCGTGTGCAACACGCCCGACGTGTTGACCGATGCCACAGCCGATATGGCGTTCGCGATGCTCCTCGCCATAGCGAGAGATATCCCGCGGGCCCACGAATTTACCGTGGAAGGGAAGTTCGCGGGGTGGGACCCCAACCTGTTTCTGGGAATTCCGGTATGGGGGAAGACCATCGGGATCGTCGGCATGGGGAAGATAGGCTCCGCGATTGCCAGGAGGGCTCTCGGGTTTGACATGAAAGTGCTCTACCATAACCGGCGACGGGTCGACCCGGATCTGGAGCGGGAACTCGGTGCCGCGCACACAAGTCTCCGGGAGCTTCTGAGACAGTCGGATTTCGTCGTCCTTGCCGTTGCCCTCACCGACGAAGCCCGTGCTCTGATCGGGAAGGCCGAGCTCGCGCTCATGAAGCCCCAGGCCTGCCTGGTCAATATCTGCCGGGGGGAGGTCGTGAGGGAAGAGGAACTCGCCGATGCCCTCGAGCGGAGAGTGATTCGGGGTGCCGCCCTCGATGTCTACGAGAGAGAGCCGGAGATTCACCGGAAACTTTTGGGCCTTCCCAACGTGATACTCCTTCCTCACCTGGGCAGCGCGACGGGGGAAACGCGGGAGAGGATGGCCAGGCTCTGCGTGGACAACCTCCTCGCCGTCTTGCGGGGGGACAGGCCGCCTGCGGCAGTCAACGATCCCTGATGCTGCCGCCGGGAAAGGCGGTTCAGGGGAAGATCAGCTGGCGAAGATTTTTCTTGAACTCTTTTTTAAAAGGGATTCTCACATCCCCCAGAAACGACCCGAGGGTGACGGAGCCGTAGGCGGTGACGGAAACCTCGAGTTTTTTCGCTGCCCGGGTGACGGTTCGAATGATCGGGTCGAGAGACACGGTGAGGGGCACATCGATGACTGCGCTGACCTGAGGGGGAATTTCTGTAAATTCTGTCTTTTCCCCCGATGCCAGGGTCTCCTCCCCCGCCCTGACCCCGTAGGAGAGGGCCTTTGCTTCTATGGCGAAGGTATTCGGATTCGTGACCTCCAGAGTAACGGTGAGGGGGATGGAAGAGAGGGAGCCTTGAGACGGGTCACGCTGAAACGCCAGAGAGAGGACTCGGACTTTCGGCTCGCGGAACGATTTCCGCAAATATTTGGAACAGCCCTGACCGGTGAGCAGTGCCCCGAAAAAGACGGCCAGTACCCAAGGGAAGATTGAATGAGGTCTTGATCTGAACATGCTGAAGGTGGACCAGGTAAATATACCCGCATGCTCCCCGGAGATATCTCTGAAGGAGGGCATATCCTCGATTATAGGAGTTCCTCCCGGTGAGATAAAGGAGATATTTATCCTGAGAAAGAGCATCGATGCCCGCAAGAAAAAGGGGGTTTTTTTCGTCTACAACGCTGCCGTTGAACTGAGAGACGAGGCCCTCGAGAGAAAGCTCGAAAAAAGGGGGAGAGCGCGCATGATCGAAGGGCTTCCCCCCTGCTGGACCCCACCGCCGCGCAGGGTTCGTCCTCCAGATTACCAGATCGTGGTGGTCGGATCGGGCCCCGCCGGTCTATTCGCCTCCTACATCCTGGCCCATTACGGGCTCAAGGTCGTCCTGGTGGAGCGGGGAAAGAAGATCGAGGAGCGGGTCAGAGACGTTTCTACTTTCTGGAGAAAGGGAATTCTTAAGGATGAGAGCAACATCCAGTTCGGCGAAGGAGGCGCCGGAACCTTTTCCGACGGGAAACTGACGACGCGGCTTACCGCCCCGGAAGCCCGTTTCGTTCTCGAGACATTCCGGGGGCTCGGCGGTGGGGATGAGCTGACTGTTTTGGGAAAACCCCACATGGGGACGAACCGGTTGCGGAAGGTGGTGCGCTCTTTCAGGGACAGGCTCTCTCAGATGGGGGTTCAATTTCTCTTTGAAAAAAAGGTGACGGATCTAATCGGAGCCGGCGGTGTATTGCGGGAGGTGGCCCTCGCCGGAGGAGAGAAGATCCGGGCGGGGGAAACCGTCTTTGCCCCCGGCCATTCGGCACGGGACAATTATCAGATGCTCGAGAGGCGGGGAGTCCAAATCGAGGCAAAGCCCTTCGCCGTCGGGATCAGGGTGGAACATCCCCAGGCGGTCATAGACGAGATTCAATACGGTGAGCTTGCCGGGTGCGGATGCCTGCCGCCCGCCGATTACCGGCTCGCCGTGACGGCAAAGAGCGGCAGGCCGGTCTACTCCTTCTGCATGTGCCCCGGCGGTTACGTCATCCTCGCGTCATCCGAAGGCGGTGACCTCACCGTGAACGGCATGAGCCCTACCCGGAGAATGACGGGTTACGCCAGCAGCGGGGTCGTCGCGGCGGTGGGACCCGAAGATTACGGGTCGGGAGTTTTTGACGGCGTCGCGTTCCAGCGCAGGCTCGAGGGATCTCTGTTCACACTGGCAGATGAAAGGTATGGTCTCGTCTCATCTTCCCTTCACTATTTTATGTCTCATCAGGGCAGACTGCATCCGTCAGCCGGCAGGTGGGCCGGCGCGGAGAGGATCAGCGGTGACGTGGGGAGCATATTTCCTCAAAACCTCCAAGAGGATCTCGTGGAGGGGATTATCCGTTTCGACAGGAGGATGAAAGGGTTTATCAGCGAAGGTGCCAACGTCTACGGTGTTGAATCCCGGACTTCCTCTCCGATTCGGATAACCAGGGGGGCCGATTTCCAGTCCGTGTCTCTTTCCGGGCTTTATCCCGCCGGGGAAGGCGCAGGGTACGCGGGGGGGATCGTCAGCTCCGCCGTCGACGGCATACGGTCCGCGATGGCCATCGTGAAAAAATTCAGTTCATAGTCCAGAGTCCATAGTCC
>CAYFXN010000073.1:0-10486 GCA_964347065.1 uncultured bacterium
GCTGCCGTGTCGCTTATCCCGAGGTTCACGCCCGATGACCTTTTAAAGAACATTCAGAACCACGGGATAACCATTCTCTCCGCTCTTCCAACGGCATACCGGAAGATGCTCGCCGACATCAACCCGGCCGACTGGGATTACAGTTCTCTCCGGATATGCACCGGCGGGGGAGAGGCCCTCACGGCCAAGACGTACAACGACTGGAAGGAGAAGTTCGGCCTCGAGATATTCGAGGGCCTTGGTACCACCGAGATGATGTTCGTCTTCGTATCCAGCGCTGTCACGAAGAAGGTAAAGCCCGGCTGGATCGGGACGGCAGTGCCCGGGTACACGGTCAAGGTGGTGAATGACGAGGGGAAGGACTGCAAGCCGGGCGAGATCGGAAAGATGGTCGTTGTGGGACCCACGGGCACCATTTACTGGCGCGATCCGGAGCGGCAGGGCACGTCCGTGAAGGACGGCTGGTGCCAGGCGGGCGATGTGGTGACCATGGATGAAGACGGCTATGTGCAGTTCCTCTCACGGGAGGACGACCTCAT
The DNA here is from genome assembly GCA_964347065.1 of uncultured bacterium. Taxonomy (GTDB): domain Bacteria; phylum Desulfobacterota; class Deferrimicrobia; order J040; family J040; genus WVXK01. Next base: position 540 of record CAYFXN010000073.1, read on the forward strand.
CAAGTCATCCGGTTACCGGATCGGCCCCGAGGAGATCGAGGAGGCGCTGGTGACCCATCCATCGGTTGCCGACGCTGGGGTAATCGGCGTCCCCGACGAGGTCATGGGGCAGAAGACGAAGGCATTCGTGGCCCTCGAGAAAGGCGTCGAGCCCTCCGAAGATCTGAAGAAGGAGCTCATCGAGCACTGCAAAGGGAAGATCGCCGTCTACAAGCTTCCTCGGGAAATCCAGTTTATCGACGCCATGCCGCGAACTATGGTGGGCAAGCTGCTTCGGCGAAAATTGCGAGATCTCGAAACATAATAGGATCGCGAGATAGATACGGGAAGGGGGGATTCCCCCCCCTCTTTTCTGATGGCCGGAAAGTGCGCATTCATATACCATCCCGTTTTCGAGGACAGGGGGCTCTCTCCTTTTCCCTCTGTCTGGCAGCGCTACAGCCTCACGAAGGAGCTGCTCGAAAGACTCGGTGTCATTCCCGACAGGGTGCACGTTGTCGAGCCGGAAATGGCTCATGAAAAACATCTTTTGCTCGTCCACTCGCCGGAATATATCGAGTTTGTGAAAAAAAAGAGCGAAGAGGGAACAGGGTTTCTCGATTACGGTGACACGCCCGCGTACCCCGGCGTCTTTGAGCGTGCATCCGCCAGCGCCGGGGGATCGGTGAAGGCCGCAGAGCTCGTCGGCGGGGGAGACTGCCTGCACGCCTTCAACCCTTCAGGAGGACTCCACCACGCCCGGTACGGCAGCGCGGGGGGATTCTGCGTCTTTAACGACATCACCCTCGCTGTCAGGATCCTCTCTTCCCGTTTCGGTATCGAAAGGGTTGCCGTTATCGACATCGACGGACACCACGCCGACGGTACCCAGGAATATTTCTACGACGAAAAGATCCTCACCATCTCCCTTCACCGCTTCGACCCCCTCTTCTACCCGGGGAGCGGATCGGCGGAAGAGCTGGGCCATGGCGAGGGATACGGCTACACCGTGAACGTTCCCCTTCCCGCGAGAATCCCCGGGGATCTCTACCGGGAGGCGTTTACGTCTATCGTTCCCCCTCTTATCAGGTGGTACGGGCCAGAAGTAATCATTCTGCAGTGCGGCGTCGACGGCCACTACCAGGACCCTCTCGTCCGGATGTACCTCACGACGCGGACCTACGAGTCGATAGCCCGGTCGATCCATGACCTGGCTCATGAGACCTGCTCGGGGAGGCTCCTGCTTCTCGGCGGTGGAGGGTACAACCCTGAGAACGTTGCCAGGTGCTGGACGATAATGTTTGCCACCATCACAGGGGCCGTGGCGGAAGATAAAAAGAGCCTCTTCGCGTCGCTCCACGACAGCGAGTTGAGAAACCCCGTAGCCGATATCAGCAGCGTGGTGAAAAGAAACGTGGAGGATCTGAAGGAAAAACTCACAGAAATTCACGGACCGATTTTTTAAGGAGGGATCGCTGGAAAAAACCCGGATAGAGAAAAGAGTACGCTTCGGCGATACGGACCCCTTCGGGATTCTCTATTTTGCCGCCCTTTTCGATTACTTCAAGGAGAGTGTGGACGAGTTCATCCGAAGGGCGGGGGAAGCACCGGAAATGATATACCGGAACAGGGAGGAGCGTTTCGGCTTCCCCGTGGTTCGCGTGGAGGCCGATTACACGAGGCCCGTCCAGTACGATGAGCTCATCGTCATCGAGTGTTCGGTAGATTCTGTGGGGGAAAAGAGCGTTACCTTCGCCGTGACTGCCTATGCCGGAGATTACATCGCATCAAAAGGAAAATTGACCTTCACCGCCATTTCCGATGAGTGGCAGTCCATACCCCTACCACCAAGGATTGCCAACCTCGTCAGAAAGAGTGAATGATAATCTGGGGTCAGGCCCTGCCTTCTGACCTATAGACTAGAATCATCATATAATTATCAAAAAAGGTCAGAAGGCAGGGCCTGACCCCAATACGTTCTAAAAACAGAAAACCCCATCTGCTTTCTGATCCTCTGAATTTCTGATTTTCTTGTTTTCTCGAGACTCGGGATTCGAGACGCGAAACTGAAAAAGGGGCATGAAGTTTATTGGCCTGCTCTCTTGAGGGCATCTTTAACTTTTTTGACCATGGCGACGATCTCGTCTGGTTTCCGGTACCTCCCTTCGATCTTGAAGATATCCACTCCGGCGTTGATCCACTCGCCGATATTTCCCGTAATGTCATGTTCGGGGTACCTTCCCAGGACGGTCCTGCACACGGTATAGCAGAGGCCGGTCTTTTTCGATGAAAGAAGCGGCGTTTCCCCGAGAGGGGATTTTTTGCCGAGGAGATAACCGGCGAGCATGCATTTCCCCTGCGTTACGGGCTCTCCCCTGCAGATAGCGAACACCTCCACGGCGATGGACGAGACGTTTTTTATCGCCTTTACGTCGCCTGGTGAGGATGTGAGGGGCATCACCACGGCCGAGGCGCCGAGCTGCTCGAGGAAGAGGGCGTCCTGGGGATTCGCCGCGGTGAGCCCGACGCTTCCGGTAAGCGCGGTGCCGGGGAACTTCCGCGACAAATCGCGCAGAAAGCCGTGCTCGTTTACGATGAAGTTTCTGTAGCCCCCTCGCAAAAGCGCCTCGATGGAGTAAAAGAGGGCTTTCCACTCCTGCGGTTGGGAAACGACGTTCAGGGCCACGTGAATCGTCTCCGCCAACTGAGGGTTTTTGCGAGCGAGTGCCAAAAGATCCTCAACATCGGGGGCGGTGGCGACGGCCTCCCTCGATCGGTTCCGCAGCCCCGTGTAGAGGCGGTCCGATCCGGCCCCGGAAATTTCCTCGATCATCGAGATGGCGGGAAGAGGTGCGAGTATCTCCGGTTTCACTTTTCGGCTCTTCGCTGGCTGTTCATGGTAAAATTATATTTGGAACCTGTCTTTTTAGTCAAAGCGGGACAATCCAAAGGGTGCGTTGATCTGTTTTAAAAGTCCCTAAGGGGGCTAACAATAAATTTTTGCTTGACAATGGGCTCCCTGGTGGTGTTGTATACTGTTGATTGTATACATTAAAACCCAAAATTCAAGCGATACAGTGATTATGACAGGTTCTTTCGGTAATTAAGGGAGATTTTTTTGCGTTTTCAACTGACTGGCCGGGAGATGTGAGCGATGCTTCTTCAGTACGCAACGGTGCTGGTATTCATCATACTGGCTGCATTCACCGTTACCGTGATGCTGCTTCTTTCGCGGCTGATTCATCCGAGAAAGCCCAATCCGGTGAAGATGCAGCCATACGAATGCGGGGAGGTCCCTTTCGGCCAATCGTGGATCCAGTTCAACATCCGGTTCTACGTCGTCGCGCTGATCTTCATCATTTTTGACGTTGAAGTGGCCCTGCTCTATCCCTGGGCGGTTATCTTCAAAAAGCTGGGGATGGTGGCCTTCGTTGAGGCTTTCATCTTCATCGTGATTCTCCTCGTCGGCCTGGCCTACCTCTGGAAGGAGGGCGATCTCGACTGGGTGAGGCTGCTCCCGGAGGAAAAGGGCCCCGGGGGCGAGAGGGAGAAAGAGGACGAGAAGGTAGCGGCATGAAAGAGAGTGCGAATCAGGCTCCTGAAGCCGGTGTGATGCTCACGACGGTGGACAAATTCATCAACTGGTCGAGGAGGTCTTCCCTCTGGTACCTGCTCTTTGCGACTGCCTGCTGTGGCATAGAACTCATGCAGACCGGTGCCTCGCGGTACGACCTGGACCGCTTTGGGGCCGTGTTCAGGGCGACGCCGCGGCAGGCGGACCTCATGATCGTGGCCGGGACGGTCACCCACAAGATGGCAGAGAGGGTGAAGCGGCTCTACGACCAGATGCCCGAACCCAAGTACGTGATTTCCATGGGTTCGTGCGCGAACACGGGAGGGCCTTTTTACAAGGATTCCTACTGTGTCGTGAAGGGCATCGACCTCGTCATTCCCGTCGACGTCTACGTTCCGGGATGCCCTCCGAGGCCGGAGGCCCTGCTCGATGGGATTATCAAGCTGCAGAAGATGATCGATCTCAAGAAAAATTTCGGGGAGAAAGCATAACGTGGAAGGAAAAGAGATCCACGATCGCCTGCTAACAAAGTTCGGTGATACGGTCATAGGAGAGGTCCAGCTGGAAGGATGTGACCCTCCCGCCATATACGCCGCCGCCGGGAAGATACCCGAGGTGTTGCAGTTCTTGAGGGACGACGGGGCGCTGGCCTTCGATTCCCTCATGAGCCTGTCCGGTGTGGATTTCGATGACAGGATCGAGGTGGTGTATCACCTCCATTCCTTGGAAAAGAGGCACAAAATTGCGGTGAAGACGAAGCTCGACAGGGAGCGTCCAAGGGTTCCCACCGTTGAATCCATCCACCCCGTCGCAAACTTCCACGAGAGGGAGGCGTTCGACCTTCTCGGGATCGTCTTCGAGGGTCACTCCGATCTCCGCAGGATCCTTCTCCCCGATGACTGGCCGGGGCATCCCCTCCGGAAAGACTACACCTATCCCGACGAATATCACGGTATCAAGATATGAAGATGGAACATCAGCTACCCAAGAGCGATGAGATACTCATAAATATGGGCCCGCAGCATCCCTCCACCCACGGGGTTCTGCGGGTCATATTGAAGACCGACGGCGAGGTCGTAACGGACGCTACACCCGACATCGGGTATCTTCACCGGGCCCTGGAGAAAATCGCCGAGAGGGTTACCTTCGCCCAGTTCATGCCCTTCACGGACCGGCTCGATTACCTGGCGGCTGCGAACTGCAACTGCGCCTGGGCGTGGACGGTGGAAAAGCTTGCAGGAATCGAAGTTCCCGAGCGTGCGGAATACATCCGCGTCATCGTCTCGGAGCTCAACAGGATCGCGAGCCACCTCATCGCCTTCGGGGCGTTCACGGCGGATATGGGTGCGTTCACCCCATTCCTCTACGGTATCAGGGAGAGGGAGCGGATCAACGACCTCTTCGAGATGATCTGCGGAAACCGGCTCACCTACAATTACGCCCGGATAGGGGGGGTTTCGGGCGACCTGCCCGACGGTTTCATCGAAAAACTTTCGGAGTTCCTCGATTACTTCACGCCGAAGATCGACGAGTACAACGAGCTCATCTCTTACAACAAGATCTTCGTGCACCGGCTTGCCAACGTGGGCGTCATTTCGCCTGAAGATGCCGTGGCGTACGGTCTCGTGGGCCCCAACCTGCGGGGCTCAGGGGTCAAGTGGGATCTCAGGGTGGATGAGCCCTACTCCGTTTACGACCAGTTCGATTTCGACGTTATCGTCGGCTTCGGGGAGAAGGGCACGATCGGTGACGCCTTCGACCGCTACATGGTGCGGATCAGGGAGATGAAAGAGTGCGTGAAGATTCTGAGGCAGGCCATCGACGGGTTGCCCGACGGTCCCGTTCAGGCAAAGGTTCCCAGGGTTTTCAAACCGGCCGCCGGCGAGATTTACTTCAGGTCGGAGAACCCGAGAGGTGAGCTGGGATTTCACCTCATCACTGACGGCACAACGAACCCCTACCGGGTAAAGATACGAACCGGGTCGTTCACCGCTATGAGCATCTTCAACAAAGTGACCCGGGGGCTCATGATCGCAGACATCGTGGCGGTTATCGGAAGCCTCGACATTATACTGCCGGAAATTGACAGGTAAGGAAAGAGGATGGAAGGCGCGATACATTCCCTGACACAAACGGTATCATTCTTAAACGTCATTCCCCTCTGGGTGCTGCAGGCCATCTTCATGGTTGTCGTTGCAGGGGTCATACTCGGCTTCGCCCTGCTCTACGAAGGGGTCGCCTCCTATATAGAAAGGAAGGTGGCGGCCGATATTCAGGTGAGGATAGGCCCGAACAGAGTGGGACCCAACGGGTGGTTCCAGTTCATCGCCGACGGGGTGAAACTGCTTCTCAAGGAGGATCTCATCCCGGCAAAAGCAGATAAGTTTCTCTTCGTTCTCGCTCCATTTTGTTGCTTCGTCGGTTCCTTCGCCGCATTCGTCGTGGTGCCCTTCGGCATCGGTCTTATAGCTGCGGATTTAAACATCGGCGTCTACTACGTCCTGGCCGTCACGTCGCTGGTCGTTATCGGTATTTTGATGGCGGGGTGGGCCTCGAACAACAAGTGGGCCCTTCTCGGCGGCATGCGGGCTGCCGCCCAGATCGTGAGTTACGAGGTTCCCGTGGGCATGGCGCTCATGCCCCCCATTCTCTTAACGGGCAGCCTCTCTCTCCAGGCGATCATAGCGAACCAGGGAGGATACCTCGGCATTTTCGGCTGGAACATCTTCCACAACCCCTTCATGGTCTTTTCCTTCGTTCTCTATTTCATCGCAGCTCTCGCCGAGACGAACAGGACGCCCTTCGACCTGCCCGAGGCGGAGTCGGAGCTCGTGGCGGGATACTTCGTTGAATACTCGGGGATTCGCTTCGCCTTTTTCTTCCTGGCCGAGTATGGAGACATGTTCGTGGTGAGCGCCCTCGCCGCGGCCCTCTATCTGGGCGGCTGGCAGGTCCCGTTCATCGACGTGTCCGGCATGTCGCCATTTGTGGGCAACCTTCTCTCCCTCGGGGTATTTCTCGGAAAGGTCTTCGCCCTCATCGTTCTCATGATGTGGGTCCGGTGGACTCTGCCCCGGCTGCGCGTCGACCAGCTGATGCGGATGTGCTGGAAATACCTGGTTCCCCTGACATTCGTGAACCTCCTCGGCGTTGCCCTGTGGGCGCTTATATTCGACGGAAAGGGAATTCCCGCGTTGATCGCATCGATCATTGGGGGTTAAAAGCGGATGAGCCTCAAGCAGTACTTTAAAAATATCTGGGAGGCTGTTTACACCATCGCCCTGGGGATGAAAATAACGGCACGCTACGGCGTGGATCCCCGCGAGGAGATAACTGAACAGTACCCCGAGGAGAAGTGGGAGCCCTACGACCGGTTCCGGGGATTTCTCCACAACGACGTGCCGCGGTGCATATCCTGCTCCATGTGCGCCAGGATCTGCCCCGTGGACTGTATCGAACTCGATTCGTTCATGGGCCCCGACAAGAAGAGGGTGCTCACGAGGTTTGACATAAACATCGGCCGCTGCATGTTCTGCGGGCTCTGCACGGAGGTGTGCCCCACGAAGTGCCTGACACACACGGAAGGCTACGAGGGGATGTCGTCTTTTTCGCGGGGTGAGCTGACGCTCCATTTTGTCACCGAGCCTCCGGAAATGCCCCCGCCGAAAGAGGAAGAGGAGAAGGAGGAGAAGGTGAAAGAGGCGGTCGAGGGACCGGGCGACGCGGAAAGGGAAAACGAGGAAGAGAAGAAGGAAGAGAAGGTGGGCGCAGGGGCAGGTGCCGCGCCGGTGAACCCGAAGAACGATCTGGCTGAGAATGGTAGGGAGGGGGAGTAAATGAGCGGTCCTGCAGACATCATATTTTACCTTATCTGCTTCGTCACGGTCGTCTCCGGCGTTCTCGTGGCACTTCTGCCCAACATCATCCATGCCGCGGTGGCCCTGCTCTTTACATTCTCCGGCGTTGCGGCCCTCTACGTTTACATGAGCGCCGATTTTCTGGCGGCCACGCAGCTGCTCATATACGTGGGGGGAATTTTAGTCCTCATTCTCTTCGCCGTCTTTTTGTCGAGCCGGATATCGAGCGTGAAGATGAGCAACCCGGCACGTTTCATGGTCCCTGCGGGGATCGTGTTTCTCGGCATACTGGGAGGCCTTTCGTACGCCCTGGTCAACACCAGTTGGCCGGGAAGCGGGGATGTTGTATACGATCCCACAACGGCGAAGCTGGGGGAGCTGCTCATGACGAAATATCTTTTGCCCTTCGAGGTGGCCTCAGTGCTGCTTCTTGCCGCCCTCGTGGGGGCAGCCCTGCTCTCCAGGCCGGGCGACTGAAGAAGGAGTTGTAAGATGACGGAAAAATTACTCATCGTGTCCGCCGTGCTCTTTTGCAGCGGTCTCTTTACCATCATAACGAGGAAAAACGCCGTGGCGATCCTGATGGGCGTCGAGCTCATTCTCAACTCGGCCAACATCAACTTTATCGCCTTTTCGAAACCGGCTTCAAATATGCTGGGGGGTCAGATATTTGCGATTTTCGTCATCGTTCTGGCAGCTGCTGAAGCAGCCGTTGCACTGGCCATCTTCATCAGGTTCTATGCTGTCGGAGGAACGGTTGAGGTCGATTCCGCCGACAGCTTGAAAGGGTAAGGGGGAAAAGTGTTCAAATACGCATTCCTGATACCGCTGCTTCCACTGGTTGCCGCTTTCGTCCAGATCTTCGTGGGAAAGAGGCTCCCCCGGAAGGGTGACTGGGTATCCATCGGGGCGATACTCGCTTCCTCCGCCATATCGCTCGGCATCTTCGCGCAGGTCCTGGTGCTCTTCGATCCCGAATTTCTCTACACGGTGAGCTTTCCCTGGCTGGATCTGGGCGGCCGGTTCACCATCGCGATGGGGATCCTGATCGATAACATGACGGCCGTGATGCTCGTCGTGGTGTCGACCGTGTCGGCACTGGTGCACATATACTCGATCGGCTACATGCACGGAGATCCGAGATACAGCAGGTTTTTCGCTTACCTGTCCATCTTCTCCTTTTCCATGTACGGCCTCGTCCTGTCCGATAATCTCTTTTCCATATACATTTTCTGGGAGCTCGTGGGCGTCTCCTCATACCTCCTCATCGGGTTCTGGTTCGAGAAGAAGTCGGCCGCCGACGCCTGCAAAAAGGCCTTTCTCGTAACCAGAGTGGGTGACGTGGGCATGTTCATCGGCATCATGATCTTCTTTCTGACCACGGGTGTATTCAACTATTTCGAGCTTTTCGGGGCAATCGCCGATGGAAAGATTTCCGGGACGCTCCTCACCATAGCGGGGATCGGGATTTTCTGCGGGGCCATCGGAAAGTCGGCCCAGTTTCCCCTCCACGTGTGGCTGCCCGATGCCATGGAGGGCCCGACGCCCGTCTCCGCCCTGATCCACGCGGCCACCATGGTGGCCGCCGGGGTGTACCTCGTCGCCCGGGTCTACCCCATATTCACCCCCGATGCGTTTCTCTTCATCGCTTACATCGGGTGTATCACCCTGTTCATCGCGGCCACGATCGCCATCGTGCAGAACGACATCAAGCGGGTGCTGGCATACTCCACGATCAGCCAGCTCGGATACATGATGCTCGGCCTGGGCGTAGGCGGATTCACCGCCGGGATGGCGCACCTCACCACCCACGCCGCCTTCAAGGCCTGCCTCTTTCTCGGGTCGGGGAGCGTCATCCATGCCGTTCACACCCAGGACATTCAGGAGATGGGCGGCCTCTGGAAGAAGTTGCCCTGGACCTTCGGCACGTTTTTGATCGCAACCCTTGCCATATCGGGTATCCCGCTCTTTTCCGGATTTTACAGCAAGGACATGATTCTTGCGAAGGCCCTAGAGTTCGGCATGAAAAACTCCCGGCATATGATCCTCTTTATCTTCGCGGCCATAACCGCCGGCATGACGGCGTTCTACATGTTCCGGATGGTCATACTCACCTTCTTCGGCAAAACGCGGGACGAGGAAAAGTATCACCACGCACACGAATCACCGCCGAACATGGTCGTCCCCCTCGTCATTCTCGCCGTTCTCTCCTTCCAGATCTTCTTCACACAGGGGAACTGGTTCGGGGAACTCGTCAGGGGGCCGGTCTTCCCGAAGGAGCTCAAAGCCCACATGCTCTCTCTCTCCGAGCATCACCCGGAGGAGTTGCCGGCTACCGAATTAGGGGGCCACTCCGGAGAGGGACAGGAAACAGCCGTTTCAGGGCACGGGGTTGAATCAACAGCCCTTTCCCAGGGGGCACACGACGACGAACACATCGCCCACAGGGCCCACAGCCTGGCCGGCAAGATCTCTCTCGGCGTCGTTTTCGTGGGCATAAGCCTCGCTTTCGGGATCTACCTCTTCGGCCTGGTAAA